>JAQTMA010000017.1 GCA_028714615.1 Anaerolineaceae bacterium
ACTCCTTGAAGCATACCGGAGGGGATCGTTAATTGAATTCCATCGTTTGCGCGTACTTTGCCGTAATGTTTATGGATATCGTTAAGCTCGATGATCATACTATAGCCCGTTTTCTACAGGAGAAAATGGAAGAAAAGTGGAGGGGAGAGCAGGGTAGCCCTCCCCTCCGGTCTACTCATAGATTATTTACTTGGAACGCTCTGTCCTTGCATTCCTTCAAGCAATTGCGGCATGTACCAGATCTGCTGATCCGTTGCAACCGCATCGGCTTTTAGGAATACCGATTTATCCTGGAAGTTCAACGGTCCCTTCCACAAGTTCAAGCCACCCGCTAATTCAGCGATGAACTTGTCTACATTAGTGGAGGCATCACCAGTCAGCGCCTCACCCTTGACAAAGCCGACGCCTGTCGTGTCTTTATTGTTGATGTCTTTCCAATCCGGAGGAACCCAATCAAACGTGGGTGTGAATTTCCCGTCGATGGCAGATTGGACCAACTTCGTATAGGAAGGTCCCCAGTTAAAGTAGGGGACGCCTAAACAAACTTTGGGTGCAGAGCTGCAGTTGCCAGGATAATCATAGCCAACAGCCCAGACCTTCTTGCCGGCAGCCGATGCCTTACCAGCCTCGACTACAGCTTCTGTAGTATCCAACCCAGACATGAGAACGTCAAACCCACTGTTGATGAAATCATTCGAAACCGTTGTGGGATCAGCCGTCATACCAGGAATATTGAACCAGAAACCGATCCAAGTGACTTTAAAGGTTAGATCGGCGGGGTTCTTCTTCAAATAGTTCGTCCAGCAGTACTTCGCGCCGAGATATGCGGAATCGACGAAACGCCGGGTTTCATCATTGATCAGCGGACCGACATACCCAATCTTTCCGGTTTGGGTCGTCAGGGCAGCCGCACACCCGGCGATCATTTTGGTGAACTCCATTTTCGGCATCACGTCAGCCAGCATGGGTTGGTTCTGGAAATCTTTACCTTCTTTCCAGGCATAATCCCCGGACGAGAAAATGGTAGCGATATCAGGATGGGCTTTGGTGAATTCAAGGACTCCATCCTTCATGTCATCCGAGCTAAAGATAACCAGTTTTGCGCCCTGGGCTACCAGGCTTTCAGCCAATTGGGAAGGACTGGTACCGGGGCGATCAGCGGTATTTACTTTATCAACATAAACCAGCTTGGCGCCAGTCTTTTCGGCAGCATACTGGGCGCCTTCGTAGTTTGCCTGGCTCCATCCCGAGTCATTTGCTGGGCCAACCAGCAAAATACCGAAGGTGAATGGAGTATTGCTAACAGGCGCAACCGTAGCTGCTTCTGTCGGAACTGGGGCAGTTGTCGGGACTTCTGTATTCATTACTGGAGCTGCAGTTGGTTGCTCAATTGGTGGGGTAGTTGGTTGGACAGGTGCGGATGTTGGCGTAGCGGCTGGCGCACAGGCTGAAAGCAACATCGCGAAAAGTACCAGCAGGGTAACGCCCTGCCACATCAATTTGGTCTTCATTAGATCTCCTCCGAATCTGCATTAAACCTAAATGGGTCTCTGGATGATGATCGCTCGACGTATGAACAAACGACTGATGGACGCCGTTCACCTCCTTTCCAGGGGGTATCAAGACGACCGACATTGAGAAATGGAAAGCACAGACTGTTTTCTAGAAGCCTGGCAATCTTTCATCAATATCGCAGAACAAGATCAATATGAATCTTTAGTATTGTACCGCATTCTTTTTGCGGGTTATTAGTTTTAAGATTCTCAACAAGAATAAAACCTATCGGAGATACCGGTATTGAACACCATTAGTCTCAAACCGTGCGTCCCCGGATCGTTTCGATCCGGGGGCGTATATAGATAATACCTTATGGAACGATCCAGGTGCCGGTCTCACCCTTGAGAGCCCGTCCGATATTCTCGGGATTGGTGATCAGAGCTGATTTGCCGCCGGCCTCCAGGAACCAGATAATGGCCTGGATCTTGGGAGCCATGGAGCCCTTGGCGAAATGCGTGCCTTCCGCCAAATACTGCTTGGCTTCTGCCAGGGTCATCTTGTCGATAAACTTCTGATCCGGTTTGCCGAAGTTGAGGGCCACCTTTTCGACGGCGGTCGAAATGAGCAGAAGGTCAGCTTTGAGTTCGCGGGCCAGCAGGCTGCTGGCGAAGTCTTTATCGATGACAGCCGCGACGCCTTCCAGTTTGCCGGCATCATCACGGATGACCGGGATGCCGCCGCCGCCAACTGTGATCACGACCACGCCGCAGTCGATCAGGTCTTTCACGGCTTCGTACTCAATCACCTCTTGGGGGATCGGCGAGGCAACCACCCGGCGCCAACCACGCCCGGCGTCTTCCACGACGGCCCAACCGAGATCCTTTGCCCGTTGTTTTGCCTCGGTTTCGTCCATGAAACCACCAATCGGCTTGGATGGGTTCTTAAAGGCTTTGTCGTCTTTATCAACCCGCACCTGGGTGATGACGCAGGCTGCGTTCTTTTTGACGCCGCGCGCCTTGAACTCATTCTGGAGATTCTGCGCCAACGCATATCCGATGGCGCCCTGGCTGTCGGCGCCACACACGTCCAGCGGCACCTCGTGCATACCTTCCACTTTGTGGGCGATCTCCGAACGCTGGAGAATGAAACCGACTTGAGGGCCATTGCCGTGACCGATAGCCACATCCCAACCATCCTCGATCATATCTGCAATATGGTGGCAAGACTCTTTCGCGGCCAGGTATTGGTCTTCTACGGATTGGTGCTGCTTATCTTTAATCAGGGAGTTGCCGCCAATCGCGACGACTGCTACTTTTTTTACCATTCCTATCATCTCCTTGAGTGTTATTATCTTGGGCTTAGCCCATTGTCAACGCCATGACGGCTTTTTGGGCATGTAGGCGGTTCTCGGCCTCGTCATAAACGACAGAGTTCGGGCCGTCGATCACTTCATCGGTCACCTCGATATTGCGGTCGGCCGGGAGGGGATGCATGTAAATGGCATCCGGTTTAGCCAACCCGATCCGACGTTGGTCGGTGATCCAACTCTCGTACTTCTTGATGATCTTGGCGCCCTCTTCCGCATCGGGGGTGTGCACCATCGCGCCCCACGACTTGGCGTAGACAATATCGGCATCTTTGAAGGCGGCATCCATATCATCCACCACTTCGAATCCGACGCCGAATTTTCGCGCCTGTTCTTTGGCCTGCTCCATAATTTCGGGCATCAGGCGGAATTCCGGTGGGTGAGCCAACACCACGTCCATCCCAAAGCGTGGCATCTGCAACACCAGCGATTGGGGAACGGACATGGGTTTCTGGTATGAAGCTGCATACGCCCATGAGACGACCATTTTCTTGCGGCGCAGGTCCCGGCCTTTTTTCTCGATGATGGTCATCAGGTCAGCCAGGCATTGGAAAGGATGATAGATCTCATCCTGCATGTTGAGCACCGGCACGCGCGAAGCCTTTGCAACGGCGTTGAGATACCCGTTGCCAACGCCCCAATCAACGTGACGGATGGCGATGCCATCGAAATAACGCCCGAAAATCTCGCCGATCTCTTTGGGGGTATCGCCATGCGAGATCTGCGTGGTACGGGATTCGATGAAGGCGCCGTGCCCGCCGAGTTGGGCAATGCCTGCTTCGAAGGAACCACGCGTGCGGGTGCTGCTGAAAAAGAACAGCATTGCCAGCACCTTGTCTCGCAGGTAGGCGTGTGGTTCGTTCAGCGCGCGTTTGCGCTTCAAGTCAAATGCCACATCCAGGATGGTCTCGACTTCTTCTTTGCTGAAGTCGAGGTCCCCAATCAAGTCACGTCCGTGGAGGTAAGTTTGCATCGTTTTAGTCTCCTAGTCTTTCGTTGTTCGTCTTTTGTCGTTAGTCGCTCGTCGGATAGTCCTTTGGTGAAGCATCATTGTCTGATGATGTGATTGTCAAGTAGTCTACGGATATCTCACGAACTTGATTTCCAGCTTTCTCATCGGGATCTTTTCGGAGATAAGCAATGAGCCCATTAATCAAACGTTTGATGTCGCTAGCTTGATCGTAAGCATCATGCATTTGAGCAGGCTGTATGTGTCCTCGGTCAAGCGCCAAATACAGCTCCGATTGAACTTCGCTTGCAGATCGTCTTGCAATTCTCAAGAACCGGACCATTTCAGGATCAGACCCGGAATCGAACCCTTCGGATATGTTATGCATGATGGAACCTACTGCTCTGAGGATTTGGTCTCGTAATGAGTAGTCTCTTACAAAACTCCCCTCTTGGGAAATCTTGTAGATCAGACCGGCTAAACTACGCGCCTTCTGCCAACTCAATAAATCCTCGAAACGTTTGATTTTAGCCATCCTGGTTCGGTTCTTGACTAAAGACTTAGCGACAATACGACGATGCGACTTTGAACTACTCCATCGCTCCCAACACCAGCGCCAACAGCGCCATGCGCATGACGACACCGTTATAGGCTTCTTGCCAGTAGCGCGACCAGCGGGTAATATCCACGTCGGCAGGGATTTCGTCCATGCGGGGCAGCGAGTGCAGCAGGATTGCGCTCGACTTGGCCTTATTCGCCAGCAGGTCACGGGTGATCTTGTAATTAGCAGGCGTCTGACCATGCTCGCCGGCTTCCTGGCGGCTTTTGGTGTAATCGGGCTGCACTACCGGCTCGACCAGGATGACGTCCGCCTCGCCAATGGCCTGTTCGACGTGTTCGGCTTCCGAGAAGTTGAGGTTGTAATCGCACAGCTCGGTTTTGAACTCGTCCGTCATGGTCATCCCTTCGGGGCCAATGAAGGTGATGGGACAGTCAAACTGGGTCAGCGCGTACGCCAGAGAGTGCATGGTGCGCATGCGCATATCACCGACAGCCAACCATCTCAAGCCATCGATATGGCCTTTCTCAGTCAGAACGGTGAACAGGTCGGTGAGGATCTGGGTGGGATGTTCACCCCAACCGTCTCCGCCGTTGATGATCGGAATAGAAGCCCACTTGGCAGCTTCCATGGGAGCACCCTGTTGAAAATGGCGCATAACGATCACATCCCCGTAGTATTCAAGCATCTTTACGGTATCTTTTATTGATTCCTGGTACCAGTCGCCGGCGCGGGTCATCTTCGCATCGGAAAATCCGGTGACGTGGCCGCCGAGGCGGTGCATGGCAGCTTCATGAGCCAGGCGGGTTCGGGTTGATGGCTGGTAAAAAGCTGTCACCATGGTTTTCTGGGCAAGCATGTCGCTGTTACGGCGGCTGCGTGCTATGGGTTCTAACTGAGTGGCGACCTGGAACACGTGAAAGAACTCTTCACGTTCGAAGTCCTTCAGGGAGAGAATATCGCGACCTGAGAAACTACGCATTGTGGAACCTCCTAAAATGGGTATGCAATTTGAAATGTGATTTTACTTTGCCTTGAAACGCACCGCGTAAACAAACGCAGGCGGATTTCACTCAGTGGTCTTCGGCTCGGCTTCGACCGGTCGGTATGCGAGAGTAGGGAAAGCGCCTATCGAGCGCACTACGTGGAAGCGGAAATAACCTGGCAGGAAATAACTATACGAAAAATCGATCACGCGACCAGTAGTAGTGTAGAGATAAGCGATAAACTGGAGCAGTACGTCACCCCGTTGGATCTGCAAGGCACGTGCGATGTCGGCCGGGGCTGCAACCGCGCGGATCTCGGTGCGTGAATTCGCCAAAACCAGGGTTTCATGCTTTAAGAGCAGGTCAAGCACAGACCCGGTAAAGCCGGTCTGAAGTTCGTCGGGGGTCATTACGTCGTTAGGAAGGATATCAACCAGGTAAGCCACTGGACGGTTTTCAGCCTGGATAACGCGGGCTACCTGCACCAGTTCGGCGCCTTGTCCGACCCCCATCTCTGATACTTCAGCCTCATCCGCCTGAATCATGGTGACTTGAAAATCACCCATAGAAACGTTCAGGTGGATCTTGCTCGCCATCGTTTCGATACTCTCCAACACCTCCAGACCGCTCTCGATCACCTGGGTGTGACCGACGATGAAGGTCCCCACACCCTGGCGGCGCCGGATCAATCCCTGACCTTCATAAGTTCGCATGGCTTCACGCAATGTGGCGCGCGACACGCCCATCTGGCGCGCCAGATCCGGCTCTGAGGGCAATCGAGTCCCAGGGGGTGTTTCAGCGATTAGGACCGCCAGGGCAGATTGTAAACGTTGAAATGGATGATTTGATTCAGTCATGGTCAGATGCTCCCACCCTCATTCAGGATAACATTTTTGCCTTCATGAAGTCTTCGTCCGAATAGTTGATTGGGAATTCGCCTAAGCAGATATCAGGTCAACAAATTTCGGGGGCTGGCCTGATTTCAGCTCGACATAACCTTTATTCGAAAGATGTAGCTCTTCCAAAACAATTAATCCCAGGAGGCTGATGGTCATTTCGATCGAATCAAACGGGCTGCCTGCATGCTTGAATGCATCTTCAATCGTACAAATCAACCGGGCGGCTTCGTCCACGGGCGCTAATGACATTAACCCAGCCAAAGGCATTGGCATCAGAGCGTCCACTTTATTGTTGACCACTAAAGCCAATCCGCCCCCAACCTTAATCAACTCATTAGCAGCCTGCGCCATGGCTTCGTCGCTCGTTCCGATAACGAGCAGGTTGTGACAATCGTGAGAAACGGTTGAGGCGTAGGCGCAGTTGGGTTTGAATTGCATTCCGGTGACGAACCCAAAAGCTTTCGACCCGGTTACCCCAGCTTTGAGCGCGTGCCGGTAGAAAATGGCGACCTTAGCGATGTCTCTGGAAGGATCAGCGGATAATGAATTATCTTTGGGTTTTAGCTCGCTCACTTCCTCAGTCGTATGTACCATACCTGGGTAGATACGCATGACACGCACCTTTACTGGCGCCTCAGCCGGAACCCGAAAATCCTTTACACTTAAAGTGTCCAGATGAACTGATTTCAATGCCCACTCAGGATACTCGTACTTTGAGAATTCAACCACCATCTTCCCATTTTCAGCGACCAGAGCGCCATCAGCAAACACCTGGTCGATGGCTAAGTTGACCAGATCGCTGACAATGAGGATATCAGCAGCTCTCCCTGGAGAGATCGTACCAATCCAGCGGGATTTTTCAAGCAACTGGGCAGCATTCAGAGTAACCATCTGGATTGCCAGGATCGGCGACACACCCTGCTTAATTGCATCTCGTACGACCCGATCCAGATGACCCTGCTCAACCACAGTCGCCGGGGTGACGTCATCTGTAACCATGGTAAAGAAACGAGTGTCGATCCCCGGGTTTTCTGTAATTGCCTTGATCGTGTTGGGCATATCCAACCAGGCAGTTCCATAACGCTGCTGAGGATAGCAGCCAAGCTCTGCCCTGCGGAGCACCGCCTCAGCGGTTGTGCCTTCATGGCAAGCATTCATCCCGGCAGCTACAAATGCGGGTAAGCCTTTATCCAATTCCAGACTGGCGTAATGACCGGTAAGGATCACCCCGGCTTTTAGAGATGCAGCGGTGATCGCATGAACTTGAGGATCTCCATAGATGACCCCCGGGAAGTTCATCTGTTCGCCCTGGACTTGCGCCCACCCTTCTGCATAGGAATGAGCCACCTCTTTAGCGGTGATCACCGCTCCAGCATCCTCAAAACCCGGGATGGATGGAACACACACAGGCATAGCTACGAGCACTTTCAGGGGTAAACCTTCAGCAACCTTGTGGAACAGCTCCACCGCTCGCTCGCCGAATACATTGGTGATCTCGTGGTTGTCGCAGGCGATAGTGGTCGTTCCATGCGGCAGTATTCCCGCGGCAAAGCTGCGGACGTCGACCATGGAGCTCTCTACGTGATCATGCGTGTCGATGAAACCGGGTACCAGGAAGCGCCCGTTGGCGTCAACCACTTTTGTATTCTTACCGACCACCAGGTGATCACCTTTGCCAACGAACGCAATGATTCCATGCCTGACAGCGATGTCCATGCCATCTTGGATCCTTCCAACGTTGACATTTACCAGGCGTCCATTACGGATGATCAGATCTGCCGGTTCTCGGCCCATGGCTGTAGCCACGACATCCAACGTTACTTCGTGGAGCATTCGCCGGCCATGAACATAACTCTTTCTATTCGAGACTGTCATATTCTTCTCCTGTGAATACTGATCGGTGTTTATTGATTTGAAACCGAGGGTTTCGTTATTTGTTCGATGACCGGTAAAAGCGGTTCTGCCCACAATGCATCAGGTAGGATTCAATAAATGCCTGGCGGCTACGTTGTGCTTCTCGACCAGACGAGGTACGTCCACTGAACAGAGTTCGCCGTCTTCCACGATCGGTCGGCCGTGGACGAAAGTGTAATCCACGTTCTGAGGTGCGCAGAAAATTATTGCGGCAACCGGATCGTGTAACGCGCCAGCATAATCCAGGCGGTTCAAATTGATTGCGTAGAAATCCGCACATTTCCCGGCTTCCAACGAGCCGATATCTTTCCGCCCGAGGACCGCAGCGCCACCCAGAGTGGCCAGCTCCAGGGCATCCCGGGCGGTCAATAACGGCGGGGCAGCCTGCCCGGAAAGGGAAGCGCCTTCCAATCCGGCTCGCAGACGCGCCAAGAGCAGCGCCTGGCGGGCTTCTGCCAGGAGGTGCGAACTGTCATTGCTGGCTGAGCCATCGACCCCCAGGCCGACGTGCACCCCTGCCTGGCGATACTCGAATAGCGGAGCGATCCCGGAAGCCAGGCGCATGTTCGAGCTCGGGCAATGCGCCACGCCGCTCCCGGTCGCTGCAAATATAGCCGTCTCCTTTTTTCCCACATGCACCGCATGGGCAAACCAAACGTCCGGTCCTACCCAGTCAACAGACTGCATGTAGGCGACCGGACGGTGACCAAACCTTTGTATACAGAAGGCTTCTTCATCCTGGGTCTCGGCTAAATGAGTATGCAGATGCACCCCATACAGGCGAGCCAGGGAAGCCGATTGACGCATCAGCTCGGTGGTCACGCTGAATGGCGAGCAAGGAGCCAGGACAATCTGCAACATGGAACCCGGGTGAGGATCGTGGTATTGCTCGATCAACCGCTGGCTATCGGCAAGAATGTGATCTTCACTGTCAACAACCGAATCGGGGGGTAGACCGCCCTGGCTTTCGCCCAGGCTCATTGAACCGCGGGATGCATGCAACCGCAGACCAACTTGCCGCCCGGCTTCGATCTCGTCATCCAAGCGCGAGCCATTGGGGAACAGGTAGAGATGGTCAGATGCCGTGGTACAACCTGAGAGCGCCAGTTCTGCTAATGCGGTTTGGGTGGAGAGGAAAATATCTTCCGGATTCATGCGCGCCCAGATTGGGTAGAGGGTCTTTAACCAATTGAATAAATTCGCGTTCTGAGCCGCCGGGATGGCCCGTGTGAGAGTCTGGTAGAAATGATGATGGGTGTTGATCAATCCGGGGAGAACGATGTGGCCTGCCAGATCCAGGACGCGATCTGCAATAGACGGCAGGGTATCGCTCGCACCGACCTGCGTGATGAACCCATCCCGGGCAAAAAAACCACCTCCAGCGATTTCACGGCGTTGGGGATCCATCGTAACGAGGATGGCCGAGTTTTTTACAAGAAGTGACGACATAAAATAAGGACAGCCATGGATGTGGGTTACCCGTCCAACAAATCCCTACGGCGGGTGCTGGTCTGATCAACTGCCCTAAGTTTACGCACAAACGAATGAATTGTCAATTGTCTGACAACACCAAATTCTTATTTGTCTGACAACCTGGCGGCCTTTAGGGTATTGCTGAGCAGCATGGCGATTGTTAACGGTCCGACCCCACCGGGAACAGGCGTAATGGCGCCGGCTACCTCTTTCGCCTCATCGAATGCCACATCACCTACCAGCCGATAGCCCCGTGGACGAGAAGCGTCATCCAGGCGATTGATTCCAACGTCAATGACCACTGCGCCGGGCTTGATCCAATCCCCTCGCACCATTTCGGCTCGCCCTACTGCTGCGACCAGCACGTCAGCCTGGCGGACGACCGATTCCAGCTCCTTCGTCCGGCTGTGGCAGATCGTCACCGTGGCATTTTCACGCACCAGCAGCAGAGCGACCGGCATACCAACGATGTTCGATCGTCCCAGTACTACAGCATTCGCTCCCTGCAAGTCAGGCATGGCTGCATGGATGAGCAGCATGATCCCTTGAGGGGTGCATGGCACGAAGAGGGGCTCACGCCCTTTTTGAGCCAGCCGCCCGATATTGATGGAGTTGAATCCATCCACATCTTTCTCGATGCGGATTCCACTGAGCACACGCTCCTCATCGATCCCCTGCGGAAGGGGCAACTGTACCAGAATCCCATTGACTTCGGGATTGGCATTGAGATCATTGACCAGGCTCTCTATTTCTTCCTGAGAAGCGGTCGCTGGAAGTTGATATCCAAAAGATAAAATACCTACCTCACTACAGGCCTTTTGCTTGGAACGCACGTACACATGCGAAGCTGGATTATCCCCCACCAGGACGGTTGCCAGCCCAGGCGCCTGCTTGCCAGTGGCTACCCAGGCTTTCGCCTCCGCAGCCACTCGAGCGCGCACCTTTTCGGCGATCGCAGCTCCATCCAATATCTGAGCGGTCATCATCATCTCCTCTGTTAACCATACGATTGGTTCTTGGGCTGATTCTACCGCAGAGCGAATTAAAAAGTGTGTTTTCCAGCGGTATTTCTCGCTTATAATTGCCATTATTCCTGGACCCCGTAACAACACCATCCGAGAGGAGTTTTTTTATGAGCCAATTATGCGTGATCGGAACAGGGTACGTCGGACTGGTCACCGGCGCTTGTTTTGCCGACCTTGGAAATCGAGTCATTTGTCTGGATGTAGACGCGGACCGTATCCAAAACCTGAAACAAGGGATCATGCCGATTTATGAGCCTGGCCTTGAGCAGCTCGTTGCAGAGAATGTCCGCGCGGGGAGGCTCTCTTTTACAATCGAACTGTCCGAAGCCCTGGCAGTAGCTGAATTCGCGTTTATCGCCGTAGGAACACCTTCGGGTGTGGATGGCGAGGCAGACCTGCAATTCGTCCGTGCAGCAGCCGAAGCGATTACAGATCAAGTCGATCACCCCCTCATCGTGGTCAACAAATCCACCGTCCCGGTTGGAACAGGCGATTGGGTCTCTGATATTATCCAAAAACGGCGCGGCTCACCCACAGTAAATTTCTGCGTGGTTTCCAACCCCGAGTTCCTTCGCGAAGGCTCCGCCATCAGTGATTTTATGTGCCCCGACCGGGTCGTTCTTGGATCGCTGGACCGGGAGGCTGCCAGCCGGGTGGCGCAATTGTATTTGAGCCTGCGCTGCCCGATCCTGATTACCGACCTGCGCACCGCTGAGATGATCAAGTACGCTTCCAATGCCTTCTTAGCTACACGCATCTCTTTTATCAATGAGATCGCCAACATGTGCGAAGAGCTAGGCGCGGACGTGCGCGAAGTAGCCCAGGGGATGGGCTATGATAAACGGATCGGCCACGACTTTCTGGAAGCCGGTTTAGGTTGGGGAGGTAGTTGTTTCCCGAAGGATGTGAAAGCGCTTGCGCACATGGCGGTGTTGGAAGGCACCCACCCACAACTGCTGCAAGCCGTCATGGAGATTAACCGTAACCAACGCCGGCGAGCCGTTTTGCGGTTACGCAGGGCTTTGGGTGGCCTAAATGATCGTGTGATTGGCGTTTTGGGATTGTCCTTTAAACCCTCCACCGACGATATCCGTGAGTCTCCTGCGTTGGAGGTGATCCACCTGTTACGCAACGAGGGTGCTATCGTCAAGGCCTACGATCCCCAGGCTATGGAAGCTGTAGCGCGCATTGCACCCGAAATCGAGCTGTGTGAGAACCCCTACCAGGTCGCAGAAGGCGCAGATGCAGTTTTGCTGGCCACCGCCTGGAACGAGTTTAAAAACCTGGACTTTAGCCGCATGCTCGGTCTGATGCGCCAACCGTATCTGTTGGATGGCCGAAATTTATGGGATCCCGAACAACTACGCGAAATGGGTTTCAAGTACATTGGCATTGGCCGCGGGATGCAAGGGAACCATCACTCGTAAATGGGAGGATTGTACTGGATGATATCCAGACCTCAACAGGGTTTTTCACTTTTGAGGAGGGTCATCGTGCTTATTGCCCAGGCTACAACTCAATTTCGAACAAACCTTGACAAGGTTCTAAACCTTGTCAAGGTTAGCTCATCCGTTGTCGAAATGATTTAGACGACGACTTCTTCGGGAACGATCATCGTTTCGTTCGCCTTGACGACTCCTTCCGGCACATCGAAGACCAGGTCCGCGCCCACCATTTGACGGACGTAATTCTTGACGCTGCTGTCCCAATACTTCTTGGTGACATAGTAGACCCGGGCGCCGCCAAGTTCGTGCTGGTATTCTGGCCAGGGGTAGGAAGGCTGAGCCATACCCAGACCCCAGCGGTGCCAACCGTTGTAGCTTTCGTAGGTGGCCCACCACTCTTTGTTACCCAGGATTTCAAATCCATAGTAAGCCTTGGCGTAATACATGATTGCGCCGATCCGGCCGCCGCGAGCAAGCGCCATGGTGTGAAGACTGATGTTGATATCTTCACTGACCAGGCGACCATTGGCAAACCCGACCCATTGGCCATCAATCAAACCTAATAAGGTATAGGGATCCTTCAAGCGCTGGCGGTACCAGCCCAAGATCTCCGCATAGACGCGAGCGCCGACGATATCATAGAAGTCATGGTCGACTTCCAGCAAGCGCTTGATATACGCGAGCATTGCCGGAGCTTCTTCCCGGCGGGCTTCGCGGATGTACATGGTGCGGCCGTCTTTCAGGGTGATCATAGCGCCGGGCCAGGGCTTGATATCCATGGGTGGCGCCTGGAGCAATGGTTCGATTTCGGATACATCGATCGTAATTTTTTCTTGCGATACTTTCTCAGGTGGTTCTAGATACATGGGGTTTCTCCCTCCAAAGGATGATAGGGTTTGACCTTCTGCCGCCAGTGATGGATGGCGAGGCGGGTGGTTACTCACCCACCTCGGTTCCAATCAGGATTAGCGGAGATTGGCTTCACTCAATTGATTGAGATGCTCAACATGTTCCGGATTGTAAGCATCTCCGAATTTTGTCTTCGGCATCTCAGCCTTCCTCAACATAGCCTGGTCGTAATCATCGTCGCTCATCATGGCGACACAGCGACCAATGCTTGCTTCTCCATCGACGAAACGCCAGGGGAAGAAGCCAATGGGTACCCGGCGGTTCAAGATCAGGTCGAGATCGCCACCGATGCATTCAGCATGGATCAGGCCGTAGGGGAACATTTCCAGGTGCATCAATTGGTACTTGGAGTCATCGAAGAACTCAGCCAGGGGTTTGCCGAATTTCTTGCGAAAGACTTTGTCTGCCTGGCGTGCCTGGCGGGGCATCCAGTCCCGGATGATGGTGTTCATAGGATGGTCTGCACTGCCGCAGTCTACGCCGATCCAGCGTAGTTTTTTAGCCTTTGCCCAATCAGCAAACTCGCGATCAGGTCCGGGGTGCATGACCATGTACCGGATTTCGTTTGCGGTCGGTTGGTCCCAGCCGAAGTGGTGGTAGCCTGTGTGGATCATGAGGATATCTCCCTCCTTCACCTCAACCCGGTCTTCAACCATCTTGCTGGTGTAGACATCATAGTCGCCGGCGCAATCGCTCAAATCGACGACCGCCGCATCATGGATCAAGAAATCCATCGGCAATTGAGCCATATCGCGGCCTGGGGTATGGAAGTGGATTTCTCCATCCATGTGGGTTCCCAAATGGTTGGAATGGGTTAGCACCTGCCCATTGGCGCCGTTGGGCGCTAGCCTTTTGAAGTACTTCACCTGAAGAGGTTCGTAGGTCGGCCAGGGTGGTGTGCCAATACCCAGGGGGATGGTTAGATCTAGGAATTTCATTTTTCTCCTTTCAACCTAAGTAGGTTCTCATCGCGAGTGGCTGAGTGATGGTCCGTATCAAGGGATCAGCAGGGGGAAAACAAATTGGATCAAAATCCCGGCTGCCAGTACAGAAGCGATCTGACCAGCCGTGTTTGCTCCTAATGCATGCATGAGGATGAAATTCTGATTGTCATCCTCTAATGCCACATTCTGGGCGAGTCTTCCACTCATCGGGAAGGCGCTGATGGCGGCCGCGCCGACCAAAGGGTTGATCCGGCGTCCGGATATCAGGCAGATCAGCTTCCCAAAGAACAAGCCACCCACTGTATTCAGGGCGAATGCCAATAAGCCCAACCCGAGGACTTTCAACGTCCCTGCGCTGAGGAAAGTCGCTCCCTGCATGGAAGAGCCGATCACCAGTCCGAGGAAGAGTGTTGCAACGTTGGTGATGGTGTTTTTTGCAGTCAGGGTTAAGCCTTCAACGACCCCAGATTCCCGCATCAGGTTGCCAAGCATTAACGTCGCTACCAGGGGCGCAGCCTGGGGCAGAAAAATGCCTGCTATTACGGTCAGAATGATGGGAAAAAGGATTACCACCAACTTCCCGACCGGTCTTGGGGTGTATTCCATCCGAATCATCCGTTCCGATTTGGTCGTGAACAAGCGCATTAGTGGAGGTTGGATAACTGGCACCAGGCTCATGTATGAATAGGCTGTCACTGCAATCGCAGCCGCCAGGCCTGGCGTTTCGAACAGACTGGAGAGTTTTGAGTTCACGAAGATCACCGTCGGTCCATCAATCGCGCCAATCATACCTACTGCCGTAGCTTCTGCCAGGTTGAAACCGAACAAGATGGCGATGACCAGTGTGGCAAAGATACCCAGGTGGGCTAATGCCCCCATGATAAAAAAGATCGGCTGACTGAGGAGCGGGCGCAAGTCGAGCATTGCTCCGATACCCACGAAGATCAAGAGTGGGAACAATTCATTGTCAATGCCAGCCTTTGTGAGGATATCGAATAGACCGTTTGGCCCAAGCATGTTCGCAGCCACCGGTAGATTACCCAGGATGCAACCAAAGCCTATCGGCAACAACAGGTTGGGTTCGTATTCCTTGGCAATGGCAAGATACATCAGCAAGCCGCCAGCCACCAACATAACCAACTGCTGCCATGTGATGGAGAAGAGACCGCCGAGGAGTCCGTTGAGATCCATAGTCGATTTTCCTCTCTCAGATCAGGTCCATCAAGGGAGAACCATGTGGAATCTGCTTGCCATCCGTTACGTAGATCTCACCGATGGTCCCGGGACGGGGAGCGCGGATTACATTCATGGCTTTCATGGCTTCGATCACACACAATTCATCGTTGGCAGCAACTTTCTGTCCCTTGCGTACCGCGATGGATTTGATCACTCCCGGTAGCGGAGACTTGATCGTCGCTGCCCCCGCAACCGCTACCGGAGCTACTGGGGGTGTTGTTGGAGCTTGGATCGGAGCAGGCGCTGGACGGCGTACAGCGCTCGTGACTGCGGTTGTGGGTTCACCCACCGCTTCAACTTTGAGTGTAAAGACTTCGCCATCCACGCTCACTCGGACTTGCTCTTGGCGAAGGTCATCTAATACCTCGACATCGAACGTCTGATCATCCAAGGTGATATTATAGTGTCGCATTCCTATCTCCTCACGTACACTGACTTACCAAGAGTGCGGTTTCGATGAAATTGAAGCCAGGTATCGACCTGAACCTTCTCCGCCGGTTGACCGGTCGGGAGAGTGTCATTTTCTGTGGAAGCCAGCCCTAGAGCAATAATTGCCACTCGCTTACGCACAGAATCACCAAGAATTGGAGTGGCTTCGGGAGCTTGCACAACTTCTGCGACTTCCTCCTCAGGCTTATCCTTGATCAACGCGGTCATCAGATACACAAGCCCAGCAAAGGCAGCCAACACCAGCAACAACACCAGAATGCTGGCGCCTGAAATTGTCAGAGCAGTCAATAGGGGGTTGTCCATTTGTACCTGCCTTTAGAGTGGCATGCAACCATGTTTCTTCGGCATTGTCGTGGCTTGTTTGCTCCGGAGTAGTTCCAGCGCAGCGATCAAACGCGGGCGAGTCTCTTCCGGGATGAGGACATCATCAACGAAGCCGCTGCCGGCGGCCCGGTAAGGATTGGCGAATTTCTCGCGATACTCTGCGACCAGACGCTCGCGTTCGGCGGCTGGATCGGAGCTACCAGTAATCTCCTTGCGATAGAGAATGTTCACTGCTCCGTCCGCCCCCATCACAGCGATTTCCGCTGTTGGCCAAGCGAAAACCATATCGGCATGTAGGTGTTTAGAGCCCATGACAATATATGCGCCGCCATAGCCCTTCCGTGTGATCACAGTTACCAATGGAACGGTCGCTTCTGAATAGGCGTATACGATCTTAGCGCCGTGGCGAATGATGCCATTGTGTTCTTGGGCCGTGCCCGGCATGAACCCAGGAGTATCGGTGAAGGAAATGATCGGGATATTGAAGGCGTCACAGAAACGCACGAAACGGGCAATCTTATCCGATGCGTTGATGTCCAGAACGCCAGCCATGCTCATCGGCTGGTTGGCCACAATCCCAACCGACTCGCCATCTAAACGGGCAAAGCCAACCAGTGCATTGGTGGCAAAACTTGCGTGCACCTCGAAGAAACTGCCGAGGTCGACGATGCGGGTGACGATCTCATGCATGTCATAAGTCTGTGAAGGATCAACTGGTACAATCTTGTTTAGAGAGGCATCTTTTCGATTGGGCTCGTCACCGGTTTTTTGGGATGGGGGGCTTTGGGTATTGTTGTCCGGTAAGTACTCTAAGAGCTTGCGCACCATAACGAAAGTATCTCCTTCACTCTCGCCAATAAAATGGGCAACCCCGCTCACACCGGCATGCGTGGCAGCGCCACCCAGGGTTTCCATATCGACCTCTTCACCGGTCACCGTTTTAATCACCTCGGGACCGGTGATGAACATGTTCCCGATTCCTCTAGCCATGAAAATGAAATCGGTTAAGGCTGGGGAATATACTGCGCCGCCGGCGCAAGGGCCGAGGATCATGCAGATTTGCGGGACGACCCCACTTGCTTGCGCGTTTCGCCAGAACAATTCACCATAAGCCGAGAGGCTGTAGACGCCTTCCTGGATACGGGCGCCGCCACTATCATTCATAGCGATCACCGGCACGCCGGCCTTCATAGCCATGTCCATGATGAGTGCTGCCTTCTGCCCCGCCACTTCCCCAAATGACCCGCCTAGCACGGTGAAATCCTGGGCATACACGCATACCCTCCGCCCGTTGATCTTGCCAAAGCCGGCCACAAGGCCATCACCCAGCGGGTGACTCTTGTCCATCCCAAAATCACTGTGGCGGTGCGCCATAAACGCATCGATTTCTTGGAAGCTACCCGCATCCAGAAGCTGGTTTACGCGCTCGTGTGCTGTGAGCTTGCCTTTGGCGTGCTGCGCCTCAATGCGCGTCTTGCCGCCTCCCAGGGCCGCTTCCTGCCGTTGAGCCTTCAGTCCGTCAATAGCTTGCTGATGCTCATCCTGTGTTTCGTGGACTTCTGACTTGACTACTTCTGCTGTCATATTGCGCTCCTATCATATGAAGTATCAAAGCTATCTTAATTCTGCGGACGAAAGTATCTGTGCCGCCGCTCAATATGCGCGCCTACCCGGGATGTTCAATAAGGAATTGGCTGGCTTCTGGTAAGTTGGCCGGGTTTAGGTACTCGAACTCAGGCAATCCAGCATTGGGTGCGATCATCATCCAACCTCTATGCTGTTAAAGAGAAATGATTCGTTGGTATAGGCGATTGCCCACCGCTGAGAACTACCGGATAGCAAGCAATAAAAACCCCCAGGTATAGAAGTTCCATCCTTGGGGGAGTTCCGATCCCGGGGTTTATGAAGACAAACCCTGATCACCCGATTGCGAGTTTTCAGCTTCATATGAAAAACAACCTTGTCCC
This sequence comes from Anaerolineaceae bacterium, assembly GCA_028714615.1. The sequence continues at coordinate 17,944 of JAQTMA010000017.1, forward strand.
TATCATCAATATCAAGGAATTCTGGTTATCCATTCGCACAAAATTATACTTCGAATCTGGCGATTTACGGGGATATTTAAGGTAGTCGTCAGACAACTGGCCCGGACACCTGATTACTATTTTCCCTTGAAAATCAGCCCGTTTCAAATGACGAAAATCACCATTGGAAGTGAGAAAGAGCACTCTATGGCTATTGCCGCGTTTTAGAATGCATCAACCCATTGTTCGTTTGGTTGAGAGTAGAACATCCAGGGTATAATTTGTCCGGTCCATCCTTTATCCAGTAGCCCATGCCGATAAATCCAGTTATCCAACCACCCCGTTCCATCCAGGCCATTTCGGTAGGATCGGTAGCACGCCGAGTACTCGAAAATACTGCATACGGGTCAGTCGTGGGTGCGACTTCGCGTGGCATCTTTCTGCGCATCTCCACTAGCCGGGTGATTTTCCTCTCGCAAGAAGTATTCCGGGGACCGATGACCATCAACCTGCCAGGCGAGGATTTCCCACAGGCTGAATTGGGAAATACTGTTGAAATACTTCCGCAACAACTGAGGTTCGGGAGGTCGCCTGTTCGAATCCACTTGTCAAACTGCCCCACCTGGAGTGTACCCGCGGTGATGAGTGAGCTCCTCCCGGCGCAACTGCGGGATATACGGTTGCGGGAGATTGCCGGTGAGGTAATCCGGGCTAAGGGCAGATGTGGATTAAGCGCGCTATTCGGAAAATTAATAGGCATTTCGAACACACCAACAGGCGACGGCAAACTCGATCCCCTTTTCCCGGTTCTCTTGGAAGCGCAACAAACCATCCAACAAGGCAGATGTGCACATCTGGCGCCCCAGCTTGCCTGTTTCTTCGGGCTCGGATCAGGGCTCACTCCATCGGGTGATGATTTATTAATGGGCCTATTGCTCTGTTTGAACCGCTTCCGGCCGGAATCATTATCAAAGTCAGGAATTAACCAATTCAATCAACAGATGGTCAAGATGGCATATGAGAAGACAACCAGTTTGTCGGCGAATCTTATCGAGTGCGCGGCCCAAGGCCAGGCAGATGAACGTCTGATCAAGGGGTTGGACGGGATTTACTGTGATACGCTCTCCTGTTCCGAAAGTGTTAAGGCGCTGCTCGCTTGGGGCCACTCCTCCGGTTTGGACGCGCTCCTGGGTTTTGCAATCGCAACCCCTGCGGCGACGATGGAAGCGAAGACTTGATTAACCCATGATTGTGACCATAAGGTACAGACCATGAGAATTGAATTGTCGTCGATTGCCCTAATTTTGGCTGTTCTTGGTTTTTATGTAAAGCTCCTTACCTCCCACCGGCGAAAGGTGGTGGAGTGGGAAAAAGCGCAGGGTTCGCCGAACAAGCTCAAAGTTAAACGGGGAATCGCAAAAACCAAACCCGCACTGGGTACATTCAGCCGGAACAAACGGGATTGGGCTATCGGCGCCGCAGGTTACTTGCTGATGATGCTTGGGATCCTATTGTATATTGGCTGGCTGCCGATCCCCAGCCTGAAACCGACCTGGTGGTACCCGGTGATGGTTGGAATTGTGTTATTTGGCTGGTTCTTCAATTAGCCTGGAGTATTACGATAATCCACGGGATTCCTCCCATTCTGCAATCGCCTTAGAGATAAAGCTTGCGAAAGCTACCGGTTCGTGGCCAAGCAGCATGCTCAACACGCGCGGATTCCCACAGAAACCGAAACGGTCGTAGTATTGGAACATCTTCAGTAACGTCGTCACTGCATAATCTCCCATCCCACCCGCCCGAGCCTGAAGCTCCCAAACCGATAAAGATACCTGCTCAGCCCGGACGTTTTTATCCAAGGCCCTCCCCCAAGATTGCGCCACTTCTCTTTGTGTGAGGGCTTCTCCACCGGAAAGCTCGTAAATGGCGTTTGAATGCCCCGGTTGGGTCAAAACCACTGCGGCCGCTTCGGCGACGTCGTTTAAATCCACCAGGCTGAGGCGGGTAGAAACCCGGTAAGGCACCGAATAAATTCCTCGAGTGATCACGTGATTCCATTGCGCTAAAACATTTTGCATATATGCACTCGGCTGGATGATCGTATAGTTCAGCCCAGACTCCAGAATTTGCGCTTCGACCAACAGTTTCTGCCAGTGATGCGGCATATCTTCGGTCTGCGGGTGCAACACGGAATGGTAGCCGAAATGCTGCACACCGGCTGTTTTCGCTGCAGCGAGGATCGCGGTCCCGATAAGGAGTTCATCTGGATTAACGTTGGAACAGATGTGGTAAACCGATTGCACCCCTTGCATTGCTCGAGCCAACGCTTGTGGATCTGTATAGCTGCCAGTAGTTACCTGTCGAGCGCCCAAACGGGTCACATCATTGATTTGCTCGGGTCGATGCACCCATGCCCGAATTACTTCTCCACGGGCTGCTACCGCCTGAATGACAGCGCGACCCGTCTTGCCAGCGGCACCGGTTATCAGGATCACGTTCTTCTCACTACCTATTTCTTGGATTTGTGCACCAACTTTTGTGAAGCTGGTTGGGACCGGGCCGGAGGTTCGACTTTCCGACCAGACAGCAGAGAGCGCGACCATCCGATCAAACCCGGGTTGGGTGGACCGGACACGCGCCGATACTTCTTCTCAGTCAGGTACTCCACCCCCAACCCTTTGCGTTTGTCACGAATGGTCAAGGCCGTAGCTACCAAACCCTCGAGAGAAATAAGCGTCAATACCCAGGACATCAGAAACAGGCTTATTACAATTGAAATTCCATAGAGGATGATTAATGAGTCACCCTCAAAATGGTAAAAGCGAGAAATGATAAACATCACTGGTATCATGAAGATGACGAACACGATGATACCGGGCATGATGCGCTGCGTGATGAGTTCTCTGTGGTGGCGTCTGCAAACGGTAACGGACACCGGGGTAATCTGGTTATACTCGCTGGATACCCGCCGAGTGCTCATCCTCTTCCCAATCACTTTGCGTTCAATCAACTTCGCGGAATACAGGCTGATCGTCTCCCCAGGATAATCGTACTCAACTCCACATACATCACAAACCGCCATCGTAATCCCTTCGTCTTTCTGATGAATTGACAATCTTCATTCTACCAACAATCCGGGTGCATTGCGAATAACCCGGAAGAATTCCCAATGAGGGAAAATCCATCTCTCAACTGGAGTTACCGCGGTCAAATGTGAAGGATGCCAGTAAACCAGTAGATGACCTTTCAGCGCCTAGTAGAGCGCCCGATATCCGGAGCGGATATCGGGCGCCTTGTTGTCGAAACCCGTTGAGGGGAGAAGGAACACCCTCTCAGCCGGATTGAATAACGTTGCTGGTTAAGCTGTTTAGTCCGCAGCAGCGCTCTCACCGATGGCTTCGCGAACCACCGATGGTTTGAAGAACACAAAAATGAGGTTCAGCAAGATCCCGAAGACCGCCGCGGTCGCAATCGCCGGCAGACCGGTGGGGAAGACACCCTGCAGAATCGGGAAGGGCAAGCCATTCGGGAAACCGATGTTGCCACCGATACCAACGATCAGGATGACCGCCCCGATGGCTAGCTGGCGAGGATCGAACAGGTTTACTCTCTCCGACATCATCAGGGCGATACCCTGCATGCCGATGACCCCGTAGAGGTAAATGGCCAAGCCGCCGGATACTGCCGTCGGAATCGAGTTGACGAGATCGGCGAGCGGGCCGATAAAGCCCATGATCATCGCAATCACTCCAGCAGTGATCAGGGCATACCCAGAGTAGTTACGGGTGATCACCATCAAGGAGTTGTTCTCACCGTAGTTGGTGCCGGCGGTGGAGCCGAAGATGCCGTTAATGAGATCATCCAGGCCGTCCAGCATCAGGTTCAAGCCGATATATTGGCTCAAGCCATATTTCTTCTCGCCTTTTTCCTCAGCCAGGTGGTCGACGTACAGGCTAATCTGGTATAGGTGCGCTGTGGACTCCGGGATGGTGGCGATGCACATGACGCCCACACCGACTAACACGGTCATGGTCATAGGATCATTGAAGACCGGCAGAGTGATGCGCGGGGCGCGGATCAGAGCGCTGGTGAAGGAGGGGTGAAGCAGCCCGAATGGCCATGCGACAATATACCCCGTGATACCGCCCATCAGAATGGGAAGAAGGCCGATAAAGCCTTTGCCTTGCAGGTAAACGGAGTAGCAAACAGTGGCAACCAGCGTGATGAGAGAGACGATCCACCAGGTAGATGATCCGCCGGCAATGCCTCCGGAGGTACCAGAAGCCATTCCTAAGGCTGCAGCGCCCAAACCGATGCCAATGGTGCAGGCGACGGAACCGGTGACAACGGGGGGCAGGATGACATCCAGGGCTTTCTTACCGCCCATCAGACGAATCAGCAAGCCAACGAGGATATTCAGCACACCGGTGACCAGGAAACCGGCTTGGACGATTGAGATCAGGTGGGGGTCTGACTCAACGCCGAAGGTCGGGTGGGTGATCATATTCACAGCGGCAATGTAACTAAAGCTCGAGCCGTAATACAGCGGGATGAACTTCCCCATGCTGAGCTTTGAACCAATCAGGGCAACGATGGTGCCAAAGCCGGTGATCGTCAAGACCGTACTAACGTTAAAGCCCATCAGCAAGGCGCAGAGCACGGTAGCGGGGAACATGGTGATCACATGCTGTAAGCCCAGCAGGATCATCTTGCCGAACTCGGGGCGCTCATTCGGCAAGTACCCCAAGAACACCTGTTTTTGGGCTACTCTGGATTTCGCGGGTGTGGCCATATGAATCTTCCTTCCTTTGTAGATTGAGTATTCCTTCAATAGGATGGATGGTAACAATCATCTTGAAATCAGGCAAGGCTCCCCTCTCAGCTTCGGGCATTCAGCGCCTTTTGGCTTTCAAGTTCGAACCTGACGAACATAGTTCTGCGATCACCTCCTTTCTCTGGCTTACTCGACGATTTCAGAAAGGGTATAAAAGCCGGCCGGGTAAGCAGTGCCGCTTGGGTTTAGCCCCCGCCCGTTACTTTGGACAGGATTACTGCCACGATGATTAAAATGATCGCCACCGGGACGATATACAGAAACATGCGGATTTCTGCGATGTTTTTCCAATCACGCTTTTCGCCATCGGTCTGGGCTAAAGTCTTAATTTCGTCATTACTTCCGTTGTTTTCGATGAATTTCTCGCCCATTTTACATCCTTTTTCGTTTTTTGATTCTCGAATTGAAATCGAATTCCTATTGGGTAGCCGCTTTTTCTGCCAAACGTTTTGCCAGAACTTTATCCAGGGTGTCAAAGCCCTTATTGATAATGCTTTTTCCAACACTGTCGATCAATCGTTGGCCAACACTCGCCAGCTTGCCGCCAATATTTAACTCGCCAACGTATGCCAGGCGGGTTTGCATGGCTCCTTCTTCGGATAAATGCACCGTGCCTACTCCCTTGGCAAAACCCGCGCCACCTGCACCCTGGACAGTAAGCGTGCAACTCTCGGGTGGGAGTTCATTCGAAACGGTTAGTTTTCCGGAGAATTTCCCACTGACCGGGCCAATGCGGATACCGATGGCGCCTTCGTATTCGGTTGGGCTGATCTGCTTGAGCGTTTGCGTCCCTGGCAAACATTGCGCCAGTACTTCAGGATCTCGCACCATCGCCCAGACCTCGTCGCGGGGACCGTGGAAAACGTAATCACCTTCAAGCTTCATTTTGCTAACATCCTCCTGAAACGTAGTTGCCAATAACTCGAAAACCAATGGATCAGGTTTATTCGTTTTTGGCTTGTTGGACCAATTCAAACAACCGGTTGGGGCTGAGCGGTGCTTCACAGATGGTCAAATCCAGGTCGTATAGCGCATCTTCAACTGCCCGGATAAACGCCGGCGGGGTCGGAATGGCACCAGCTTCTCCAACACCCTTTATTCCAAGCGGATTCAACGGTGATGGCGTAGACAGGTGACCCACTTCCAGGGTCGGCATATCGGTCGCTCGCGGAATCAAGTAATCCGCGAAGGAACCATTTTGTAACTGGCCATTCTTATCCACCACGAGCTTCTCAAAAAATGAGTTGCCGATCCCGAGTTCAATGCCGCCGTGTACCTGACCATCCAGGATCAAAGCGTTGAGCACCGTTCCGCAGTCATGGGCAATCACGTAACGCAAGATCTTGACGTTAAAGGTGTCAGTATCTACTTCGACGATCATCGCACAGGTTCCACCCCCAGTTGCACCATAAGGAGGGCCGTAGTATGCCGTGGCTTCCAATCCGGGTTCACTACCGGGTTCGACCGCGCCGCGCGAGGGATTGGCCTTGGTAGCCAACTCACCCAGAGAAATGCACATACTGGGAATGTCAGCAACGCGAACAGTGCCGTCAACCAGCTCAAGCTCCTCTTCGGGAGTCTCCAGGATCTTGCTGGCGAGTTTAAGTATCTTTCCACGAACGAGAAGCGCTGCAGCGTTGATGGCGCTGCCAGCTACTGTGGCGCCGCGGCTGGCAAACGTGCCCGCACCCCAGTGGAAGACTTCCGTATCACCGGTGGTGACGAAGATGTTCTGTGGATCCACACCGATCTGTTCGGCTACTATTTGAGCAAAAGAGGTGAAGTGGCCTTGCCCCTGGGTACCTACACCAGTTGCCACCGCAACCTTACCGCTCGCCTCCACGGTAACCCGAGCGCCTTCATAAGGTCCGACACCGGAGCCTTCGGTGAACATGGCCACGCCTATGCCTACGTGCCGGCCAGCTTTACGTAGTTTGGGCTGTTCTTCTGTGATGAACTTCTCGTAATCCACCATTTGCAAACATTTATCCAGTGTGGCAGGAAAATTGCCGCTATCGAGAATGTTCTTGGCAAAGTCTTGACCGACAATCCCAGTCTTATACGGGAAGTCCTCAGGTTGGATCAAATTTTTACGACGCAGCTCGAGGCGATCCATGCCCAACTTCTTTGCAGCCAGATCCATCAAGCGCTCCATGACGAAGGTGCCGTACGTGCGACCCGCACCACGCAAAGGTGTGCACATGATGCGATTGGTGAAGACCACTGTGTACTCGGTGTAGTAGTTCGGCACCTTATATGGTCCCGTGGTATGGGTCTGGGTATTCAACGGAATTGTGAGAGCATATGAGTTGTAAGCGCCGGTATCGTGAAGGAAGGCATCCTTGACGCCCACGATTTTGCCCTCTTTGGTCAATGCAATCTCCGAATCGTGGATCTGCAACCGCTCTTGAGTGGTAGCCAGGAAGTTTTCCTGCCGGTCTTCAATCCATTTGACCGGTTTCCCCAATTGCAAGGAAGCCCATGACACCAGGATCTCTTCGGGTTGGTATAGTAGGATTTTCGGTCCAAAACCACCGCCCACAAACGGAGCAATGACCCGGATCTGATGCTCGGAAAGGCCGAGGATGGTGGCCAAGCCATTGCGCAAGGCAATCGGTCCCTGGGTGGTTGCCCACATGGTCATGGATTGGTTCTTGGGATCCCAAGAAGCAACATAGCCCCGGTTCTCCAGAGCAGCAGCGGTACCGCGATCCATGATGAACCGCGCCTGGATGACCACGTCAGCCTTAGCGGCTGCTTCAGCATAATTGCCATTCTCTTGTTGCACGTGCGAGGCCAGGTTGGTATCGAGGTCCTCGTGCACCAAGGGGGAGCCGGGTTCCAGTGCCTGCTCGAGATCAATGACCACATCCAGGGGTTCCAGGTCGACAATAATGTCAGCCAGGGCATCTTCTGCCACATAACGGCTTTCAGCGACAACCATCGCCAAGGCTTCCCCCTGGTGGTGGACGTAGTCCTTCGCCATGGGGACCTGAGTGCGTTTGTTAAAGGTGACACCCGGAATCCCGGAAGGCGGGGGTACATTAAGCGGACCAGGTTTCCACACCGCGCCCATATCGGTAGGAGTATAGACAGCCACTACCCCGGGATGCGCTTTCGCGGCGCTGGTATCGATGCTGTTGATGCGAGCGTGTGGATAGTCGCTGCGCAGGAAAGCAGCATGCAACATCCCTGGAAGCTCGACATCGTCGACGAAGAGCGCCTGCCCGGTCAGCAGCCGGGGATCCTCATTTCGTTTGAGCCTTTGACCTAGATATTTTCCGGCCACGGATTCACCTCGTTTCAACCACTGCTTCACGCTGCTCGGCTATCGTCCTGGCTGCGGTCTTCACCGCATTGACGATGTGCTGGTAACCGGTGCAACGGCAAAGGTTCCCATCGATAACTTCACGCACCTCTTGGTCGGTAGGGTTCGCATTGGATTCGACGAACGGCAAAACCGACATGATCATTCCAGGCGTGCAAAAACCACACTGTGCGCCATGTTCCTGGCGGAAGGCTTCCTGCAAAGGGTGCAGGTTTTCCATCGTTCCAAGACCTTCAATTGTGCGAATTTCATGGCCATTGGCCTGGGGAGCGAACATCAGGCAAGAGCGAAGGGGGGCCCCATCAAACAGGATCGTACACGTACCGCATACACCGTGCTCGCAACCCACATGGGTGCCTGTCAGGCCCAGTTCATGGCGAATAAAATCCACCAACAACATACGCGGCTCGACAGTCCGTTCATACAGAGTACCATTCACGGTGACAGTAACATTAACGGGCTCAGTCATCTCGACCTCCTCTACTTCACGCGCTCGATGGCTTTACTCAGCGCCTGGACCGTAAGGACCTCGATGAGGTGCCGGCGGTATTCAGGAGAGCAATGGATATCACCGGCCGGATCGAAGTCAACATTGGCTGCCGTTTCGGCAGTTTTCTGGATGAGCTCCGGCGTCGGTACCCGGCCAATCAGAACGCTGGTGGCGTTCGGGGCGAAGGCAGGAGTCTCGCTGACGCTCAAATAAGTCAGGCGAACGTCCTGGCAGGCGCCCTGTGCATCCAGGGTGACCACGGCAGTAACGCCGACCAGGGCCTGCGCGCCTGCCTGGCGCGCCATCTGCTGGTAGCATACGCCGGTATGAGCTGGCAGCGGTGGAATCTCAATCTCCACCAACAGCTCCTCCGGCTCGATCGCGGTCGTGAAGGAGCCGAGATAAAATTCATCCGCCGGGATGACCCGTTCCCCAGTTTTCCTGCGCAGGTGATAGCGAGCGCCCAATGCCAGAGTAACTGCAGGTAACTGCCCGGTAGGATCTGCATGGGCAATAGCCCCACCAAACGTCCCGCGGTTTCGGATCTGGGGATGGGCGATGGTAACCATGGCCTCTTGGATTACCGGGAAGCGTTCAATGACAAGCGGATCGTGTTCTACGTCGCTATCACGCGCCATTGCGCCGATCGCCACTCCGCCTTCCGGAGTGGGGCGGATGTACGAGAGTTCCGAGATATTATTCAGATCGAGCAGTGCGGGAGGCTGGGCCAGGCGGAAATTCATCGCCGGCACCAGGCTCTGTCCACCAGCCAGCACCTTCACGTCATACCCCAGGTCAGCAAGCAAATCCAGGGCTTCTGTAACGTTAGTCGGTGCATAGTAGTCAAACGGAGCTGGTTTCATATAAGAATTACCTCCTCATCGAGTGGCTAGTTATCCTAAACTCAATTGAAATTAGCCTTCCTTGAAGGCGACGAAGCGGCCCCACATTGATTCGATTTCCATCGCCTTCTGGACGAAGCAGCCGATGTAGTAACGGCCGCTCGTAGCCGTTGCCAGTTGCCCTGCCAGGTTTTCGGCGTGGACGATGCGTTTGGGGAACAAGTTGAGGTGCATATCCTGGTAGTATTTATCCAATGGGTACATCTCGTCCCAGTCTTTGCCAAAGTCACGCTTGAGCTTCTCGTTTGCTTCCTGGAAGGTTTTCGGATGCCAGATGCGCTGGATGGTGTTCATCGGATGATCCGCGGCGACGCAATCGACGCCAATCCACTTGATCTTCTTGTTTGCAGCCCATTCAGCGAAATCGGGTGACGGTCCCGGGTGTTTGATCATATAGCGGAATTCGTCCGAATCCGGGCTATTCCAGCCATACCGCCACCAACCGGTCTTGATAATCAGGATGTCGCCTTCGTGGACTTCGACCTGTCCTTCAATCATCTGCGGTGTATAAACACTCGAATTGCTGACTAGATGCGAGATATCCGCGATGACGCCTGGGCCAACCCACTCTTCCAACGGAACCTGGCCGATAGTCCGTCCATTCGGGTAGAAGTGTTTCTCACCATCCATGTGGGTTCCTAAATGAATGGAAGCATTACAAATTGAGCCATTGCGACCCATCCCAAAATGTTGGCCACCAACCCGTTTGTTATACGTGACGGTTAAGGGAACATAATTGGCCCACTGAGGAGATTGGACGCTGAAGGGGACGGTCAAATCTAGTATCTCGGATTTATCCATTTCAGCGAAGAAAGCATCATCGCTCATATAACTTGGCGCCTGGTAGGCTGCCACCCGCGCCCAGGCGGCTTCAACTTCCATGAAGGGGATGGGCTGGCAAGTAATCCATGCGCGCTGGTTGCTCAACTTAGCGATATCGCCGACGATACATTCCACAAACACCAGGTGACCTTTGGGCATGGTGATATGGGTAAGCTCGTAATACTCATCCACCGGGAAATTCTCATCCCAGGTTTTGCCGGTTTCGCGGCAGATCTTCTCTTCCGCCAGCTTGAAGTGATTCTCGTGCATTCGGCGGATCGGGGTATTCATGGGATGCTCTGCGCAACCGCAATCCACACCGACCCACTTCAGGTTCATATCCAGCGCCCACTTATAAAAACCCATAGACGGACCTGGGTGACGAACCAGGTATCCAAATTCCTTGCCTTCGACGCCGCCCTGAGCGTTGGGATTGATTGTATCGGGCTGGTCCCAGGAATAACGGTTGTATCCGGTGTTGACAATCAGAATATCGCCCTTTTTGACATTCACTTTCTTCATGATCATCTCAGGCGTGTAGACACTGTAATCGGATACCAGGTCAGAAATATCCGCCACAACCCCGGGGCCGCTGAGAGCTTTGAGGGGAATGTCCGCTATAGCACGAGCACCGGAATGGAAAGCGCGCTCGCCAACCAGGTGAGTTCCGACAGTGTTGCTCCAGTTCAGAATCATCCCGTTCGCGCCTGCACCGCCGCCGTATGCGCCAGTCAAGCGCTTGAAGAAATGAACTTCGAGGGATTTTTCCCCTGGCCACGGAGGTGTAAAAATACTGCAACCCTGGGTCAGATCGAACATTTTGGCGTCAGCCATCATTTGAATAAACTTGTTGCGTTCCATTGTTTCCTCCATTTGAATGAAATGGGTTGGATTTAAAACCCATATTTCTCAGCATATGCGACCAGGGCATCTTCAAAAATATTGGCGGGCGGAGTTACCACCCCAGCGCCAACTTGACCGACACCGGGTTCCTTGTGAGCCACACCGGTATTCACGCGCGGAAGGATGCCTTTTTCCACTACCTTACGGATATCGATTCCGGTAGGGGTTCCGCGGAAGTCAAGGTATGGGATGGTAAAGTACTTGTTTTCTGCATAGCAGATTTCGTACATGTCCAGTGTCGTATTGATAGCATCCTTGGCGAGGCCGCCGATGAAAGTCACGATAGCTGGAGCGGAGGCCATGGCGAACCCACCGATTCCAGCCGTTTCGGTGATAGTGCTATCGCCAATATCCGGGTTCGCGTCGTTCTCCGTGAATCCAGGGAAATACAGGGCGTTTACCTTTCCGGCCGGGCCGGTATACCAGCTATTTCCCAATCCGGAAACACGAATTCCAAAATCGGTGCCGTTGCGGGCCATAGCGGTCACAATCGTGCTGCCCTCGATATTGGCGCCTGCATCCGTGATGGTCTTGCAGCCTGCCATGACCGGGTTGAGGATTGAGAGGGCGTTCTCGCCCAGAAATTTCGTGACTTCGTAAGCAGTCGCAGAATCTTTGGCTACCTTGGCAATTGCTGGAGCGAGGGCCACGGTGTACAGGAGAGAAGCTGCATCCAGACGGTTGTGGCCATCATCCCCCATATGCAGGGCTTTGCTGAGCAAGGAGCGCAAATCAATGCCGCCAGTTGACTCTAGGGCTGCGTTCACCGTCGGCCCTAGCACATCGTTCATCCACTGGAGTTTCGAGATCACTTCGGGGCTATAAGCCCCCATACGCAGAACTTTCCCACGGCCTTCGTTCAATCCGGAATAGCCTTTGTTGCCGTGGGTTTTGTTCTCGACCTCGTAAACCAGCATGGATGGCGAGATGACACCCGCCATTGGGCCGACCGCATTATGATGATGGCATGGAGCGAACTCGATCTTGCCCGCTTTGACCAACGCTACCGCTTCCGCATCGTCCCTGGCCATCCCCTCGAAAATCAAGGCGCCGTAGATAGCACCCTTAACCGGGCCAGCCATCCGTTCCCAGGATATAGGCGGACCTGCGTGGAGGAAAAGATTCTTGCGCATCCCCGGGATGACGTCGATGGCTTTGGCCACTCTGACAACCACGGGGCGCGATTCCATCATCCGCTCGACAGTTGCTGTATTAGCTTTTTCAATATCGATCATCAGATTCCCTCCAAAAATATACCGCCCGCGGTAGAGAGCAGATTCGCCGCGAGCGGTTATTATTACATTTTCTTCATTTTCTCCAAAATCGACATGAGACGTTCATTGCCGCCGGCCGGAGGTCGCCAATCGACCTGGACGGAAGGCGCTCCCTGGGCAAGTAAATTCTCGTAAAAAGATTCCAAACCAATATTGATGCCGGCGGTTGGTTTCTGCAGACTGGCTAGATCCACTGGCTTTTGAGCCGCCACCGGGGCTGCTTCAGGGGGGTTGAGAGCTTGTAGGATGCGCCCGGCGTAGCGAACGACTTCCTCGTTGCTCGTGCTGACCCAAGCACCGGCCGTCCTGAGCTGATCAATCTGGCTGTTGAGGTTTTGCGGATCTTCATCGGTGCCCGTTGCCACCGCCACGATCTCCAGGTGGCGTCCAGCTTTTTTGGCGATTTCGAAAGCATTCGAGATAGCCGGGGCCAACTCACTGGCAGGATTTGGATGCGAACCAAAGCCGATGACGACATCCAGCATAATAACTGCCACGGAGGGGTCATTAGCCTCTTCAAGCAGGCGGCGGATGCGCAGCTCGTTATCCATCATCGGGTGCAGGCGACCAACGGTGAACTCATCCTCGCCCAGATCTACGATGGTATGTTCTTCGCTGACCAGGGAATTATGCAGCTTATTCTCTTTATTCAAGGGGGCATTCGCCCATACTTTGGGTATGTATCCCTGCAGAATGTATTGGGCCTCGTAAGCCAGCGTACCACCGGAGAACAGACCACGTAAATAACGCTGGCCAGCGGCGAAACGCTTGGTATCGACGGTTTTGGGTTGATAACGAGCTCCGGATTTCCACAACTCGATAGCTATCTCAGCGGCCTCATCCAGGCTGCCGGCAAAGTTCAGGTTATCGACTACACGGGCAGCCGGGGGACGAGCTACAAAAACGACAACCACCGGTTTCCCGGTACAGCGCGCCACTGCCAGGACCTCATCAGCCACACGGGGAGCCGGTGGTTTGGAAACCAGGACGATTACCTGGGTTTCCGGATCGCGGGCCAGGACATCAATTCCCTGCTTAAAGGTGACCGCTCCAACTTTTTCGGTGAGATCTCGTCCGCCTGTACCGATGCCATAAGATACCCCACCACCCAATTGGTGAATTCGCGATGACACCTGCTGTAAGCCAGTGCCGGCTGCAGCGACGATGCCGATCGATCCCAGGCGACACTTGTTGGCAAAACCCAGGCCGACACCGCGTACAATGGCCGTGCCGCAGTCCGGACCCATTACCAGCAAACCGCGCTCTGAGGACATCTGCTTCAAGCTAACCTCATCTTCAACAGAGACATTATCGCTGAATAGAAACACATGCTTTCCTGCGCGTAAAGCCTCGCGCGCCACACCGGCAGCATACCGACCTGCCACCGATATCAAGACCCACTCGGCTTCTGGAAGCTCTTCAATAGCGCTTTCCAGGCTCTGCGGGCGATGTTCGCCTGAAGAAGATGTCTTCTTGCGGGTGAGAAGTTCGTCCACTTTACCAAGAGCTGCCTCTGCTGTGGCCGCGTCCTCGGCGCGAATAACCAGCACCAGGTCATCGGGTTTAGCGCTTTCGATTTCAGGTGAAAGCAGGTCGATGTGAGCGAGTAATTCCTTATTCGAATCCGTCCCCATGACGACCCCTGCGTCCTGGACACCCGGCAAGCCGGCCAGGGAACGCTGGAGCTGCATCAAGAATGCCGAGTCATAGTACGAGCCCGTTCGAATTTCAGCTTTTATTGCAGTCAACTGAACCTCCGCTTTTCATTGATTTTGGATCGTCACCGGTTTGCTATTGCGCCTGTGAAGCGGCAAAGCCATGAATATTGATGTTCTCGTGTCGGGCGAATGTTAATCAAACTCCATACCAGATCAGATTCTGGTATGGAGGTAGGATGGGCGTAGGTGGTTTGAATGGAAGGCAGGATGGAGAGTGAGGATTATTAACATCTTCTCGGCTCGGAACGGAAAGCCCGGCACGCAATATATCAAAGGTGGTTTCGAACTACTCTTTTTTTCGTGGTTTTGACAAAAACCGAAGAAGTGTGGCCTGATCGGGCGACCGGATTGGCCACCGAAGTCAGTATAGCACCACAAAGAAGCAGAGTCAACAATTTTCGGCAAATAAACCGGCGTAATGTCTGACATTAAGCCGATTAAACATCAGGGAAACCTACCAGCAAGAACATCCATAAAGCAGGACGCTCAGGTTGCCTGACAATCTCGGAGTATAATCACGTTATATCCTTCCAACTTCATCACTAAGGAGTAAGCAAGCATGAGACTCGAACCCCCAGAGAAAGTATCTCAAGAACAAATTACCATTGACGTCCGTGAGATTGAGCCATTACTTCAAGCGCCTCCCATGACCGTCAAGCCCTGGCCTGAGGCGATGATTACTCTGAAAGACGGTCGAATCCTGTACATTCGCCAGGCAACCCTGGAAGATGTGCCCTTGATGTTGGAATACATGAAGAAAGTAATGGAAGTTGAGCACGACTTCTATGATATCGTCGGTGTCCGCACCTACGCCGAAATCCTGGGCTGGGCGCGCAAACGCCTCAAGGATCCATTCCACCTGATTGGCCTTATCAATGGTGAATGGGCGGGATTAGCGAACGGACGCTTCTTCACCGAAGATGTTGCGATTTCTCTGCATACGATGACTTTCGCACGGGGAGGCCGCATCGGTTATGCCATGTATTACGCCAAGACCTATTATGCCCTGGAGATCAACAAGGTGAAAGAATGGTGGTCAACCTTCGAGAGCTATAACGGTTGGCGTATGGCCGGCCTCGAAATGGCGCAGCCCACCAAGCCCTGGCCCGAATACCAACACGAGCTGGGCGGCGCCACGATCTACTACGTCACTCAGCGATACTGGCAAACCTCCCTAAAAAACTTCACCAAGCAAATGATTGGCTCTGACCTGGTCTTCGACGTGCCCGTCGAAGTGCGCGAGGCCAACAAAGTTTTCCGTTTGCCCGAGAAAGTATTGGTCTGAAATCTTGATTTGAAATTGAGCCGGTTGAATCTGCCCTAGGTGATCTATAGGAGAAAGGATCTCGGATATGTTATTCGGGATCCTTTCTTTTCATTTCATCAGCTCGGGTGATTTGTCTTGACCGCCACGCGACTGAGCAAAAACCCTCATCCCATCCCGATTTGTAGCCCGGGCATCCCTGCCCGGGGTCCTTGGAGTGAGACTCCTCGACCCCCGGGCTGCTCTGCTGTTTTTTCCTGGTAGTCTCGCCGGTCGGCCATGACCCCCATACCAGCTTGATTTGTAGCCCGGGCATCCCTGCCCGGGGTCCTTGGAGTGAGACTCCTCGACCCCCGGGCTGCTCTGCTGTTTTTTCCTGGTAGTCTCGCCGGTCGGCCATGACCCCCATACCAGCTTGATTTGTA
>JAQTMA010000018.1:0-17688 GCA_028714615.1 Anaerolineaceae bacterium
GGATACGCACGGTATACAAGATATCCCCGCCCTTGGGTGTAAAGCCATCCGAGATGCGGTCGATGCGTCCCTTGAGTTTCAGATCGGGCAGCGCGTCGGGAACAACGCTGGCAGCCTGACCAACAGCCAGCTTGACCACGTCCATCTCGGTCAGGTCGCTGGTTTCCACGTACCATTCGGACAGATCGGCCAGGAGCAGCACCGGTTGGCCGGGAACAGCGTGCTCTTTGGCGGCAATATTCAGACTGACCACCGTGCCATCAAAAGGAGCCTTGAGCTCCAGGGCATCCAGGGAGGCTTGGGCGGCAGTCCGCTGCGCGCGCGCATTATCGAGTTGGGCCTGGGCTAAGGCCAACTGGTCGGGATCTGGACCGTTCTTGAGCTGATCGAGTTCGCGCTGCGCATCGTCCAGTTTGGCTTTGGCGACGGCCACTTGAGCATCGGCGGTGTTCAGGTCTTCTTCGGTAGGTTTGCCGGTGAGCCAATTGTAGTTAGCCAGGGCCTGGTCGCGGGCTTTTTGAGCCAGGGTCAGGTCGCTGATAACTTTATTCTTGAGAATGCTGTCGTCAGGGAACACTTTGGCATGGTCGTATTGATCTTGCATGCGGGCGACGTTAGAAAGCGCCAACTGGTAGGCTGACCAGGCATTGTCAATATCCACCTGGGTGCCGCGCGGATAGGCCATGCCGTCACGGTGATCTTTGGCCTTGCGGTAGGCGGTTTGCGCCTGAGCGAGGGACAGCTCGGCGGCTGAAGTGGACAGGCCGGCTTTCTGGTTCAGCGTATTCAACGCCTGTTGGGCGTTTAACACGGCCAGCTTCGCCGCCGTAACGGCGGCCTCCATCGGTTCGCGGTTGCCGAGCATCACCAATTCGGCGTCCTTGGTGACGTGATCGCCTTCTTTCACCAGGACTTCGGAGACGTCTCCCGCGGTGAGAAAGGCTAACTGGGCCGAATCGCGGGGAACCACGTGCCCTTCCGCACTGACCCCCGCCGTCTGGCGGACGGTGGGGATGGATGGGGAACTGGTGGCCCCAGCCAGGGACGGCGTAGCGGCAGAGCAGCCAGCCAGCAGGCTGCCCGCTAGAGCCAGGACCAGGCAAAACAAGGATAAATTGCGTCGAGTACTATTCATGGTTATTCTCCTCTACCGGTGATATACCCCTCCGGTTTAATAGTCCCTGTTATTCATAAGAGAGCACTTCGCGGATGGTCAGGCGGGCGGCGTTGCGGGCGGGAATGACGCTGGCCAGGATCGAGAGCACCAGAACCGCCCCGAACCAAATGACCACACCGGTGGGGGTAATGGTAAAACTGGCAGGCGCATCGAAGATAGCCTGGCTGACCTGGTCTGACATCAACTTCCCAAAAGGGATCGAGAGAACGCAACCCAAGGCCCAACTGAGCGCACCGATCAACAATCCTTCCACAATCACCATGCTCATTAATATCCCGTCTGATGCGCCGATCGAGCGCATGATGCCGATCTCACGGGTGCGCTCCATGACGTTCAGGCTCATGGTGCCCATCAGCCCAATACTACCGACCAGCGCTGTCAAGCTGGCCATGATCAACAGGAAGATGGTGAGAATGTTGAGACCGCGAGCAGCGGAGGCGCTGACATTCTGCCCGGCGTTCATATCGGCGATATGCAGACCCGCCCGGCGCAGATGCGTCTCGATCTCCAGCTCCAAAGCCTTCTGCTGATCCATGGTCAGTCCTTTGTGCGAAGCGACCACCTGGAAAGTGATGGCCTTGTTGGGAAGGTGAACCAGGGTGGAGAGATACTCGTAATTGGTATAGGCCAGATAACCACCGCTCTTACCGGCCAACTGGAAGAAACCAACCACAGTAAAATTGGTCTCCTTACCGTTGACCAGCAGGCGCAGCGTGTCGCCCGGTTTGAGGTTTGGGAAGCCCGAAAGGAAACGCTCACTCAAGGCGATCGCGTTCTGGTCTTGCGGGAGAATCCAACGTCCGGAAAGTAACTTGGGCTCCACCAGGTGGCTGTCGCTGGGAGGGCCGAATAATTGGATGCTGTCGCCGGGTTTGCCGTTATCCAGGATCAGCTCGCAGCGAGCCGCCGCCCAACCCTCCACGCTGGCCACCCCGGGCAGGTCGCTCAACTCCTGTTGGATGCGATCCACCCGGTAAGGGCGGTCCATCGTCAGAGTGACATCGGCGCGGAAATACTGGCTGACCTGCACGATGTAATTATCGATAGAAGCACGGACGTTAAAGGTCGAGATGAAGATGGCGCCGCCCATGCCCAGGGTGATCAAGGTGAGGATCAGCCGCCCTTTGCGGCGGAACGTATTGCGCAGTGAAATCATCAATGGGCGCGGGATGCGGCGGATGCGCCCGACCAGGCGATCCAGGAGGCTTTTTTGCGGGCTGGCTTTCACCTGCCCGGCGCCGGAAAGCGCTTCCTGCACGCTAATCTGCGAACCATGCCAGATGGGGATGAATGCCGCCACCTGGGGAACCAGCAAGGCAATGATGAGCTGCAGGATGACGGTACGCGGCACGATGCGGTACGGTTGGGCAGAGAAATTAATGCGCGCTGCCAGGAATTCGATCAGGCGGTTGGCAGCCTGGTCAGCCAGGGGCTGGGCGATGAGGAATGCCAGGACGCCGAACACGAAGATCAAAGCCATGTAGATCATCACGATCTGACTGCGCCGCGCGCCGATGGTCTTCATGATCCCGATTTGGGCCATCTGCTGGTTGAGCAAGGCAAACAATGAATTGGTGATCAGGAAGCCGCTCAAGAAGACGACCAGTAAGCCGAGAAAGAGCAGTACTCCTGAGATCGCGTCGATGTAAGGTGTGAGCGGGTGGTCGGAGGAGCGGCGCATGATGGTGTTGACCACCAGTTGGTTACTATTCTCAACCTCGTGCCGCACCCGGTCGGCGACCTGTAAGATGTGGGCCAGGTCGTTGCCATCACCGGTAACAGTCACATAGACCTGGTTGAAGGTGGAAGGCAGCTCCAGCCATTCGAGCGTGTCCTGGGTGATGTACCCCTGGACGGGGGCCAGGAAAAAACCCCCGCCAATCCCATTCGAGCCGATGGTTTGGTCGTGGACGATCCCCACCACTTTGAGCTGGCGGGTTTTTCCGGAGGGCAGTTCGATCTCAATCGAATCACCCAGGCCAGCATGCGTATCACCGGCCTTGTTGTATTCGAGCACGACTTCCCGGTCAGACGGAGGCCAGGTTCCCTTGGCGAGCCTGACCTGGTCGATCTGCAGATTCTTGATATCGCCAAGTGCATTAATATTGATGGCAATCCATTGGCCAGCTCCGGTGTTCAGGCGCATGCCGGCCGTACGGGCGCCTTCCGCGTTTTGTACTCCTTCAAGGCGCCGGACGCGGTCGACCAGATCCTGGTCGATCGAGGCAGCCGCCATGCGGATGTTAGCGGGATGGATCGCGGCGTAGCCGACACTCATATCGCGACCCAGGACAGCATGCAGCGTAGAAATGATGCCGACGGCAAATAGCCCCACCGTGATGGAGGCGATGATCAACAAGGAACGGATTTTGTTCCCCCACAGATCGGAAAAGACTTTGCGCCAGCGCGGCCGGATCATCGCGCTCCTCCGCAAGGTGCACCAGGCGCGATCAACTCGCCGTCCGAAAGCAAGAGCATGCGCGCTGTGCGCTGCGCCAGGCTTTGATCGTGGGTTACCATCAGGATGGTCTTCCTTTGTTGGATCAACTGGTCGAAAATGGCAAAAACTCCATCGGCCGTCTTCGAATCCAGGTTTCCGGTCGGTTCATCTGCGATCACGATGGGGGGATCATTGGCGAGCGCCCGGGCGATGGCCGCGCTTTGCTGCTGGCCACCGGCTACTTCGCCGGGCAGTTTCTGCGCCATTTTCTCGAGACCCACCAGCGCAAGCAAATCCATTGCCCGGCCTTCGCGCTCCCCCGTTGCGAACTTGTTGCAGAAATCCATGGGCAGGATGGTGTTTTCCAGAAGGGTAAGCATGGGCAATAACTGGAAGAATTGAAAGACGATCCCCAGGTTCAGCCCACGCCAGATAGCCATCTTGCTCTCGCGCATCTTATGAATGTACGTATCCCCAACTCGCACCGTCCCCGAGGTGGGGTGATCGATGCCGGTGATCATGTTGACCAGGGTGGATTTTCCACTGCCCGAGCGTCC
Organism: Anaerolineaceae bacterium; assembly: GCA_028714615.1. The sequence goes on from JAQTMA010000018.1 coordinate 4,175, forward strand.
GACGACACTGACGAATTCTCCGGGGTAAAAACATGCATCGACACCCTTCAACGCCTGGAAATCCCCGGCAGGAGTCTTGAAGATCTTGACGATCTGGCGCATTTCGATCAGCGGTTGAGACGCCGGCGCTGCCGGGGATGAAGGAGAGCCGGCTGCGAAGGGGGAGGGTGGAAGACTGCCGGTCATGTCAGCCATTTACAATCTCGCCATCCACAAGATGGACTACACGCGAGACACGCTGCGCCAGGGATTGGTCATGGGTGACCATCAGGATGGTTTTACCCTGGTCGACCAGCTTGAGGAATATCTGAAAAATGGTCTCGGCAGTGGTGGAGTCGAGACGTCCGGTGGGTTCATCAGCCACCAGGATAGGTGGGTCGTTCGCCAGGGCGCGGGCAATCGCCACGCGTTGCTGCTGTCCGCCGGAAATGGCAGCGGGAGGCTTGTTAGCGTGAGCTTCCAGCTCGACCTCGCGCAGCAACTGCATGGCTCGTTCGGCACTCTTGCGTGGGCGATACCGGCCGCACAGGTCCATCGGGAACATGATGTTATCCAAAAGAGAGAGGGAGGGGAGCAAATGAAACGACTGGTAGATGACGCCCAGATTTAGCCCGCGCCACTGGGCCAAAGCATCCTCATCCATCTGGTGTACGGAAACGCCCTGCACCCTAACCTCCCCTGAGGTCAGGTGGTCAACCCCGGTCACCATGTTGGCCAGGGTGGTTTTCCCGGCGCCCGACTTACCGATGATGCCGACGAACTCACCCGGATACACGTCCAGGTCAATGCCTTTCAGCGCCGCGGATTCCCCCGCTGCAGTACGGTAGATCTTGGTGACCCCTCGCATTTGGATGAGCGGCTGCGCGGTTCCCGGGCTGGGTGGGAATGCCCCACTGCCTTCTTGACTGGACGATTGGATATTTTCCATTACGATCCTACCAAAGCCACCTGCCTTGCACCGACATGGTTTCCGATTGCACGGAATAGTGATGCGCGGTAAAATGAACAATGTGTTTATTTATAAACAATACGTTCATATTATAATCGGGATCAATGAGCTTTGCCATGGAAGATCCCCGGATTTTTGATGTTTCTGCGAGCTCAGTACGCACAAACAGCATAATTCCGGTTAATCCCACGACTGTAATGAGCCAGGTGACGGGCGGTGGATCATGATGGACAAAAAGCAGGATCGAAGAACCAGCCGGACGCGCCGCTTATTGAGAGACGCGCTCCTGGCGCTCGTGCTTGAAAAGGGCTACGATACGGTGACCGTTGAAGAGATCACGGCACGGGCTGACCTGGGGCGAACCACTTTCTATTTGCATTACCGGGACAAAGAGGAGTTATTGCTGGAGAGCATCGACAGTATGGTCAACGACGTGGTCGAGATGGTCTCCCAGATCCCCCTTTCCGCCTGGAAACCCGGGCCCTACCCAGAACAAGCGCTGCACACCCCCATCCAGTTCATTTTCGAACACGCCGCCAGCCATGCGGACCTGTACCGCATTATCCTCCGCGGGGAAGGCCGTTCCCAGGCAACCGAGCGTCTGCGCGAGATCATCGTTCGGGCAGCCAATCGTTTTCTCGAAGTGCGACTGGCGCGCGAACGGCCAGCCATTCACCCGCACATTCCTCTGGACGTATTTTCGAATTATTTCGCCGGATCGCTGCTGGGCAGCCTGACGTGGTGGCTGGAAAACAGGTTGCCCTATCCACCCGAGCAAATGGCCGAGATGTTCGAGATGATGTTTTTCCAGGGCTCCGGGCAAGCGCTGGGCTTGCCGCGGCAAACCGAGTAGATTTCTCCCCTCACCATCAACCTTCGCTTTTTCCCCCGATCATGCGGATCGAGACACTTGGCGCGCCTTCTTTACGGAAACGCAGGATCTCCGGATGGGAGGTGGAGAAGCTATCCAAAGATTTCGTGTCCCAGGTGACGCGCGGTTTACTCCACACAGCCTGCAGGTATTGGCCTTTGAAGCTGGCGCCAGATACTTTAACGGCATTCTTAATGGCTTCCTCTAGTTCAGTGATGTTGGTATTGACCGCTTCCGCTTTTTCAGAAAATTCGTCTTCGATTTCCTGGAGTTTGGCGCGGATTTCGGGGGTCAGGATAGAGTCGATGAGCTGCTTCTTCTCCAATTGCAAGGCATCCCGTTGCGCCTGATACTGAGCAAGCTGATCGAGCATCTTGGGGATAACGGACTCAAGAGTTGGGGGAGGAGGGCTCATGCGGGTGTAGGGGTATCGGCCGGTGTGGGGGTATCCGTGGGCGGCAGAGGGGTTTCAGTCGGCGTGGGAGTATCCGTGGGCGGGAGCGGGGTTTCGGTGGGGGTGGGTGTATCGGTGGGCAAGTCTGTAGCCGTCGGGGTGTGTGTGGGCGGTAGCGAGGTGGCTGTAGGCGTAGGCGTCCGGGTTGGGGTGTTGGTCGGCGTGTGAGTAGGCGTGCGAGTAGGGGTATCGGAGGGAGTGGCGGTAAGGCTTGGAGTGCGGGTGGGCGCCAGGGTGAAGGAAGGGGTCGGAGAGGGGCCAGCCGTTGGAGTGCGGCTCGGTGGAGGAGTCGCGGTAACGGTTGGGAAAGGCGTGTCGGTGCGTGCGGTCTGATCGGTGGGAGTTTCGGTGTTGGGGGGAAGATAAGGCAAGTAAAGCAGTTGGCCCGTCTTAAGAATGTCGCTGGTCATGCAATTGGCCTGGCGAATCTGGGCTACACTCATATTGAGTCGTTGGCCCAACCCCGACAGAGTGTCGTTGACCCGAATGATATATGCAACCCACCTCGGGGGGCGCCCGCAGGGTGTGGCAGTCGCTGTGGAGAGTGGAGCAAGCGTCGATTGAATACCTTCTGGCGTCAGGCTGGCTGCTTTTGGGGTTGCGGAGTTTGCCACCAGGGTGGACGGAGAGGAGGGTGTGACAGTGGGCAGCAACCAGGGTCGCGTTGCCTGTCCGGTTGCCATGGGGGCAAGCACGTCCGCCCCGGTGACCGGGAAAAGCGGAGCGACCGGCGGGGTAGCGGCGGGTACAGCCAACAAGAGCGGGAACACCAAGAATAACCCGATATTGATGAGTCCATGCGAGAGCGCCACTCCGAGGATCGAGCCGGTGAGCAGGGTGATACACCCAAAGATCAGCGCAACCGCCAGCACAAAAACGACGTCCAGGGGAGAGCGGTACCCCAGGTGCAGAACCGCAAATACAAGGGCTACGTAAAACAAGCCGAACAAGCCGTAATTGCGCGTGGCGGTGTATTGCATGAAACCACGGAAAATAAATTCCTCTAGAAAGCCGGTAAATACCAACAGAATGATGGCCGGCAGGATGATTTGCTGCAAGTTCAGTTGAGAAATCAAAGGCGCGGGCTTTAAAATCTGATATTCAACGTAACCCAGAACCAGGCCGCTGGCGCCGATGAGGAGCTGGATGGGCAGCTTCCGGGGAGAGATGGTTAAGCCCAGCATACTGCTGCTCAGGTTGCCGGCGCGCACCAGAAAAAAGGCGGCAACGCACAGGGGAACTCCCACCACCAGGTACCAGTAGACATAGGGGATATCGGGCATCGGGAAAGCCAGGCTCAGAACCCGCAACAGGGAAGCCAATGCCAGGCTAAGGTAAAAGCGCTGGCGCACTTCCCCGGGTCGAGCCAGAACGTTCAGCAGGAGAGTTACCAGCACGGCCGCATGCAAGATAAGGCCAAGCCGGGCGCCGATCCAGTGGGTGAGGATTTCCGCAACCGCCAAGGCGATCAAATACGCCAGTGCGGTGACCGGAGTGGATCGAAGGAAAGGAACTTCCTGAATGGATTCACCGGCGCCATCCTGCGGATTTGATTCAACGGGGAGGTTGGGTGTGCCAGGAGTAAGAGAAGGGGTACGTTCAGCCATCGGTAATCGGGGCGACTCTCTATCGTAAGGGTATGATAAACCGTAAAGGGGTTAATTGCGGTAGTGATGGTACGGGGAACGGGAAAAAGATATATCCTATTCTAATTAGCATCTTGCCTGGCGTCAATAACAATAAGCACATTTTCCATATGACAATTTTGTGATTGTCTACAGGAGCCGGAGTCAGCGCCCAGGAAGGGAGGACGATCGCCGGGCTTGCGGAGGTTTATGCGTCGGGGGAGGAGGTGCGACTCTGCCGGACCTGACGCATGAACGCAGGCGTGTTGAGGCTGCGCTCGAGGAAGTAAGTCATATAGCGCTGCAGAATGGCTTCCATTTCAGCCCGTACGACGGGGGTGAGCTGCGCGCGGGCCGCCTCTGGATAGCTACTGCGCTGCAGGTGACGCAGGTACTTCAATGCTTCGACGGAAACCGGAACCACATCTGGGCGACCCGGGCCGCACTTTGGGCAAAAGATTCCGCCCTGCTCGAAGGAGAAGAACTGGTCTTGCGGCTGAACCAGCTCGCCGCAGCCCAGGCAGTTGGTCAGCTCCGGGCGGTAGCCGAGCAGATCGAGCAGGTGGATCTCGAAGTAACGGATGGCCAGCACCGCATCCGGCTGAGTGGAGATGCGCTCGAGGGTCTCGGTCAGCAGGCGGTAGACAGCCCGATTTTCCCCCTCTTCATAGAAAAAGCGGTCGATGATCTCCACCAGGTAAGCCGCGTAACTGGTCTTGACCAGGTCTTCGCGCAACGGCAGGTAGGCATCCACGGTTTCGGCCTGGGTAACAATAGGCATATCGCGTCCCTGGGCGAGTTGCAAGCTGACGCGGGTGAAGGGCTCGAGGTGCCCGGCCTTGCGCGAGCGGATCTTGCGGGCGCCTTTAGCGATCGCGCGGACTTTGCCCGACTCGCGCGTATAGAGCACGAGTAAGCGGTCAGCTTCGCCGTAATTGGAATGCCGTAGGACAACGGCTTCAACCCGGAAAGAACGTTCGCGAGACAAAAGGTTAGTGGTTAGTCAAGAAGGAGGTAGGAATGTGACGACGCGGCTCTGTGACCATCAGACAACGTGACTATTTGGCTACTCGACATTGACCTCTTTGACCTCCGTCTCAGGTTTTGGCTGGATGCGCCGGGCGCGCACCTTACGGATGCGGCGCCCGCTGACCTGTTCGACGGTCAGCACCAGGCCGTCGGTCTCGACCGATTCGCCGCCGGCCGGGATACGCCCGATCTCCGCGTAAATAAAGCCGCCCAGGGTATCGGCATCCTCCTTGGCCAGGTGGCTGCCCATGACTTCATTGAAATCGTCCAGGTTGATGCGTCCTTGAAAGATGTATTCATCCGGACCCACGGGCTGGAAAAGCATCTCTTCGGCCTGATCGTATTCGTCCTGGATCTCGCCGACAATCTCTTCGACGATGTCCTCGAGCGTTACTAGGCCGGAGACTCCGCCATACTCGTCCACCACGATGGCCACGTGGACGCGGCGCAGTTGCATTTCGGTGAGGAGCTCGTCTGCTTTCTTGGCCTCCGGGACAAAATACGCCGGGCGCAGCAGCTCGCGCCGCTCGCTGAGGGGCTGGTTGGAAGGCTTGGCGCGCAGCAGGTCCTTGGCGTAGAGCAGGCCGACAATGTTGTCGATGCTCTCTTCGTAGACCGGGACGCGCGAGTGACCCGTCTGGCTCATCGCTTCGATGGCCTCAGCCAGGGGGGTGCTGATTTCAAGCACTTGAACGTCCATGCGGGGGACCATCACCTCCCGGGCGAGGGTATTGCGGAAATGAAAGATGGAATAGATCATCTCGCGCTCGCCCTTTTCCAGGCTGCCTTCCGGCTGGCCGGCTTCGACCCAGTTCTTGAGCTCATCTTCGGTCATCTGGGTCATAGATGGCTGCGATGGGGTGGAGTAACCCATAACTGCCATCATTAGCGCTGAAAATGGAGAAAGCAGCAAGTCGATCGCCTGTCCAACCGGGGAGAGGTGGATCAGCCACTCCTCGGCGTGGGGTAGAGCGCGGCCTTCAAGTCCGTTTTCCAGCAGAAAAACCACCAGGCCCGTCATAGCAAGCACGCCGAGCAACTGGCCCACGCCCAGCGGCGTCGATACGTAGCGCTGCAGCAGTAACCAGGAGATGCCCGCGAAGCAAAAATGTCCCAGGACGGTTGCCAGGCGCAGGCTCACCCGGCTGCGCGGTTTTTCAGAAAAAGTCACCGCCCGATCCACCGGCCCGGGGCGCTGCTCGCGTAAATTCAGCAGGAGCGGCAGGCGCGCGTTCACCAGGCTGGCTCGCACCGCCGTGAACAGCAGATCCAGGGCTAACAGAAGGAACCAGATAATCCACGCAGCGTCAATCACGATGATCCAACTTGCGTAACGGGCGGGCGGGCACGCCGACCACGACCGTATTCGGGGGGACGTCATGGGTTACGACCGCGCCCGAACCGGTGATCGCGCCTTCCCCCACCTTGATCGGGGCAACCAGCAAGGTATCGCTGCCGATAAATGCCCCCGCTCCAATTTCCGTGGGGTTCTTCTTGCCGTCCGGCGAGAAATTACAGGTGATGGTACCGCAGCCAATATTCACATCTTCCCCGATGTGTGCATCGCCAATATAGGAGAAGTGGCCCATCTTGACCCCGGGAGCCAGGTAAGAATTCTTCACCTCGCCAAAGTTGCCCATGTGAACACCTTTCCCCAGGTGAGCGCCCTTGCGCAAATGTGCGAACGGCCCCATGTCGACATCGTCCTCAAGGCGAGCGCTCTCCAATACGGAGGCCAGGACGGTACACCGGCTGCCGACCTGGGTATCACGGATGATGGTGTTCGGACCAATCTGACAACCCTCGCCGATGGTGGTCTGCCCCTGCAGGTACGTATCCGGCCAGACGACAGTGTCACGCCCCAGGGTGACCTCCGCTTCGATGTAGGTCGAGTCTGGGTCGATCAGAGTGACGCCTTGCAGCATCCACCGCTCGTTAATGCGCTGGCGCATGGCCCGCTCGGCCTCGGCCAGATGGACGCGAGTATTGATCCCAAGAAGTTCCTGAGGGTCTTCGATGATCAACGCCTGCACGGAGCGGCCTTCGCGAACCGCCAGGGCGACGGTATCGGTGAGGTAGTATTCGCCTTTGGGAGAAAGCGGCACGCGCTGAAGCGCATCCCACAACCAGGCGGCCGAAAAGCAGTAAACACCCGCGTTGAGCTCGTGGATGGCCAATTGTTCGGGGGTGGCTTGCGCCTCTTCCACGATCGCCTGGACGCTGCCATCCCCTGCGCGCAGGATGCGGCCAAAGCCGCGCGGGCTATCCGCGACGACGGTCAGGAGGGTGAGCACACCCGAAGAATGGCGTTGGGTCTCGACCAGGCGAGAAAGGGTCTCGGCGCGCAGCAGAGGCATGTCTGCGTATGTAACCAGAATCAGGTCGGATTGTCCGCGCAGGAGAGGCTCGGCGGCCTGCACGGCGTGAGCCGTCCCCAGTTGCTGTTCCTGGATCGCAAAACGGGCAGAATCGCCGGCAGCCAGGCGGACGGCATCCGCCCCGGACCCCACGACCACCACCGGGAGGGTATCGCTGGCGGACTGAGCGGCGCCCAGGGCATGCAAGATCATCGGCCGCCCCGCAACCGGGTGCATGACCTTCGGAAGTGTAGAGCGCATGCGGGTTCCCTGGCCGGCGGCCAGGATGACTGCAGTAGTGGTCATCAATTTACTCCCATTAATACAAAAAGGCTGTGCGCTCGTGGTTGTTGGCGCAAAGCCCATTTGCATCTAAATTCCAGCTTATTGTCTTCCCATCCGTATGAAACTCACGAGGCTGGGGCACCTGGACTCGAACCAAGATCCACAGATCCAAAGTCTGGTGTGCTGCCATTGCACCATGCCCCAACATTGCAACCCCACCGGGCCGCGTGGTTGTGATTCTAACACAAAAAAGGGAGTTCGCAATCGTTAACGTTCAGAATCCTTGGGCGCCAGACCCATACGGGTTGCTTGTTGGTACGAAAGCACGTCCACGCTGGTGGGATCATCGAGCGCAGCCGGGCCGGTTGCGCCATCCCAGAATGCGTCGACGTCGGCCGGTTTCATTCGCTTCGCGTTGGTTTGATCGAACAATGCAGCCAATTGCTCCATTGGGAGTGGATCATCAGCTAGCTCTTGGGGGGGAAGGACAGCGGGAGCGAGAGCCATCGCTGTGTTTACCCCGGCTGTGGAAAATCCCTCCGCGCCAGAGTAGGTTTCTGGGGTGACAGGCAATCCGGTAGACATGGGTGGAGCCAGCGGGACAGGGGTTTCTACGCGCGGGGCGGGGGCGTTCAACTCAGCCGTCTTGACCGCCTGGGCTTTTTCGAGATCTTTCTGTACGGCCAGCAACTCTTCCAGGGCGATCGCCATGCGCAAGTTGCTGCGTTCTTTTCGAATCACCACCAACACAGCCAGGGCGCCGCCTGCCGGGGCGACCAGCAAATGGCAGGTTGATCCGCGATAGGCCAGCACACTTTCCGGCGCAGGCGTCCCCAATTGTTGGCTGACCTTCAAGCCGGCGCTCAATGCCGGCAGCAAGGTGGGAAGGATGGCAGCCTCTATCGAAGGTTCTGGCCAGGCCCCGGTTTGCATCACGACGCGACCTTGCTCGTTGATCAGGGCAACCAAAGCCGCGCCGAGGGACTTGCGCAAGCCAGAAAGCAGATCCCCCATGCGGATTGACTTTGCGTCTTTGGGACGCGGCGAAATCCCTTCCGGGCGAACAGGGGGCTTTACCCCAAGCATCTGCGCGACTGTATGAAGAAAATCACCGGTGGAGATGGGCTTAGGGAAAAATGCGTTGGCGCCGGCAGCCAGAGCTTGCTGCCTGACCTGCGGGTCGGTGATGCCGGAGATCTCGATGATCTGGACGGCCTGATCTCGGGCGCGCACACGGCGGGTCAACTCCAGGCCAGAAAGCCCCGGCAGGCGGACGTCGATCACCAAAAGATCAGCGCCTTCCGAAAACAACTCGACCAGCACTTCTTCGGCGGTTGCGAAGGTTTTGATCTGCAAGCCTGAATCCAGGGTTGAGATGGCCGTAGCAATCAGCCGGCCAGTCTCGCGCGCATCGTCAACTATGAGAACCTTTTTCCCGCTCATGGTGTACTCATTATATCATCAAGGGATTTTTGGATGAGTTGCTTCTCATGCGATGCAATTACCAGGCCAAGAATACTGTTTGCTAACCCTGGCGCCGCCCTCCACAACGCGCTTCCCGTGGCGGACTGCACCGTGTTGACGCACGGCGTCACGCTACACGTGCCGGTGGGGCAGAAGTTTCTCGAAGAGCTTGTTATACGCCCATAACGCGAATTGTGCTCAAAGCAATTCGCCTAATGGGTGTACTTCGCGGTTTGTATGTCTTTACGCGATGCGCCAGCAGGCGGCCCAGTGATCTTTGGAGACCTCCTGGAAGACGGGTTCTTTTTGGGCGCACACATCCATGGCTACAGGGCAGCGCGGATGAAAGCGGCAACCCGGCGGCGGGTTAACCGGAGAGGGTACGTCGCCACGCAGGATGATACGGTCACGCTTCACCTTGGGGTCCGCAACGGGGATGGCGCTCATCAATGCCTGAGTATAGGGATGCAAGGGGTTGCGGAAGAGCTCATCCCGCGAGGCCAGTTCGACCATTTTGCCCAGGTACATGACTGCTACCCGGTCGGAGATGTGCTCCACGACAGACAGGTTGTGGGCGATGAACAGATAGGTCAGGCCGAATTCTTTCTGCAGATCCTTGAGGATATTCAAGACCTGGCTTTGGATGGAAACATCCAGGGCAGAGACCGGCTCATCGCACACGATGAACTTGGGACGCAGGGCCAGCGCGCGGGCGATGCCGATGCGTTGGCGCTGCCCGCCGCTGAACTCGTGCGGATAGCGGCGGGCGTGATAGTCCTCCAGGCCCACCTTGCGCAAGGTTTCGATCATCAGATCGTAGCGTTCCTTGGAATTCCCCACGTTGTGAATCTTGAGCCCTTCCATGACGCTTTCACCAATGGGCATGCGCGGATCGAGCGAGGCGTACGGGTCCTGGAAGATGATTTGCATATTGCGGCGCATTTCTTTCAGGCTGCGGCCCTTGAGCGCAAACACGTCCGTCCCTTCGAAGCTGACCTGGCCCCCGGATGGTTCGGTCAAGCGCAACATGGTGCGCCCCACGGTGGTCTTCCCGCAGCCGGATTCTCCCACCATGCCGAGGGTTTCACCGGCGCGGATGTTGAAGCTGACGTCATCGACCGCCTGGACCCAGGCTACAACACGTTGCAGCAACCCGCCGCGGACGGGGAAGTATTTCTTGAGGTTTTTGACTTCGATCAAATTACTGGAATTCATTGATTCCATGTTTCATCCTTCAAGGGCTTTTAACGCAGAGGACACAGAGCAGTACCAGAGCACGCAGAGGAAACCAGAGAAAAAATTATATCTCTGTGTACTTTGGTTCTTTCTCTGCGAACTCCGTGTTAAGGTTCTTAGACTTCGATTGGCGCTTTGTGGTCAGGGCCGTCAGAGTACAGCCAGCAGCGCACGGAGTGACCTGCTGCAACTTCCTCCAGGTCTGGCTCGACCTCGGTGCAGATCTTCAGCCCATACTCGATCCGGGCCCGGCAGCGCGATGCAAAGCGGCAGCCGGCGGGCAGGTTGATCAGGTTCGGCACGGAACCGGGGATGACGTCCAGGCGCTCGGTCACTTTCCCCAAAACGGGGATCGAACCAATCAGGCCTTGGGTGTAGGGATGCAGCGGCTTTTCAAACAAGGTTTCCACATCCGCTTGCTCGACGATGCGCCCGGCGTACATCACTGCCACCCGGTCGGCCATTTCGGCGATGACCCCCAGGTCGTGGGTGATCAGGATCACACTGGTACCCATGCGCTCGCGGAGATCGCGCATCAGGTCCAGAATCTGGGCTTGAATGGTGACATCGAGAGCAGTGGTGGGTTCGTCAGCAATGAGGAGCTGTGGATTGAGGGCCAGCGCCATAGCAATCATGACACGTTGGGCCTGCCCGCCGCTCATCTCATGCGGGTACGACCTGGCCTTCTTCTCCGGGTCCGGAATCCCAACCAGGTGAAGCAGCTCGACAGCGCGCTCCCAGGCTTGTTTCTTCTCCAGGTTCTGGTGGATTTCCAGTACTTCGGCGACCTGGTCGGCAACCATGAAGACGGGGTTTAGGCTCGATTGAGGCTGCTGGAAGATCATCGAGATGCGATCGCCGCGCATTTCGATCATCTCGTTCTCGGGCAGCTTCAGCAGGTTTTTCCCGTCAAACCAGATCTCTCCGGCGACGATTTTACCCGGAGGGCCTACCAGGCGCATGATGGAGAGGGACGTGACGCTTTTGCCACACCCCGATTCACCCACCAATCCCAATACTTCACCGGAACGCACGGTAAAATCGACCCCATCGACCGCCTTCACTACCCCTTCTTCCGTGAAGAAGTACGTCTTCAGGTCGCGGACTTCTAAGATATTAGTGTCTTTGCTCAGTGTTGCCCGCATACTCATCAAATTCTTTCCTCCACTCCTCTCGCTCCTGCTACCCGCCGCAGGACGGCCCATCATCGAAGACTTCTAGCCCCCACAACTCACTACGTGCTTCGGGAATGAGGGTGAAACCACAAAAGTCAGGGCGAGTAACGACGACAGACAAATCCAGGTAAAGCGGAAGGACGGGCAAATCCCGGGCGAAAATTTCCTGGGCTTGTTGGTGCGCCTGGGCAACTTCGGGCTGGTCTGGCCGCGATAGGAGCGCGGTGCGGCAAGCCCGGTCAAACTCCGGGTTGGTGTATCCCGAGACATTCTCGCCAACCCAATGGTTTTGCAGATTGGGAATGCGATCCGATGCGTATAAGAAACAGGCCGGGCGCAGGCCGGCAGCCCAACTGAATTGGGCCAGGTCAAACTGGCGGCCAAAGAGCGGCCCTTCCGGTCCGGGGGCAAATAGCTCACTCGGGCTGGACTCTTTGATCTTCACCTGGAGGCCGCATTGGCCCAAAGAAGCCTGCAATGCCTGGGCTACCTTCTCGCGCAGCGGCGCCTGAGTGGTCTGAAAGACAACTGTGAAGGGAGTGCCATCTGGCACACCAGATACACCCTGGGCGATGCGAGGGGTGGCGGGATCCTTGTCAGGGTCTTTCCACCCGGCTGCTTCGAGCAAGCGAGCGCCTTCCTGCGGGTTGAACTCGTACTTCGGCAAGCCCGTTGCGGCCTGAGGCGCATAGCTCGCAGGAACCCGAGACTGCTTGTAGAGCAGCTTATCGACGATGCCCTGCCGGTCGGCGCAATAGGCAAAAGCCTGGCGGGTGCGCACGTCGCCGAAAAAGTTGGGGCGGTCCCCGGCGGCAGGGTTAAAGCCATCATCGTAGGAGGCCGGTTTGATGCCGAAATCCAGGTGTTCCCATTCCGGACCGGCGGCGTAATAAGGTTTTAGTTTGCCAGCCTTGTCGAGCTCAGCCAGTAATGGGAGTTGCTCGTCCAGTCCTCCGGTGCGGTCAACCAGGTCGCACTCGCCCGCCAGCAGAGGATTGGTATTGGCGCTACTATTCTGGCCGATGAAGCGGAAGACCAATGCGTCGAACTTCGGCAAGCCCTCTTTGGCGCGGAAATAGTTGGGATTCTTATGCAAGCTTATGTGATCGCCACGCACCCACTCGTCGATCACGTATGCACCCCAGCCAACCGGCCTGACTGCTGAAAGGTCGGCGGTTTGCAAGTCGGTGGGAGAGAGCGAACCCCACAGGTGTTCGGGCAGCGGCATCCAGAAGTAAGTGGGATAACCCGAGTCGATGAAACCGGGCACGCCGGTCCATTCGACGGAGGTGTCATCAACGGCTTTGTATGCGGAGGTGCGGTTTACCAGCGCCTTCGAAACAGGCGTCTTCGGGTCCGCAGCGAGCTTGAACGAATACACCGAATCGGAGGCCTTGAGCGGGGTTCCATCCGACCAGGTCACTCCGGGCAGCAAGCTGAAGCGGACGGTCATCTGGTCCATCTGTAACGGACTCTTGCCATCGTAAGGTTTCGCGCAATCCGGCCCGGTGCAGCCGCTCGGGCGTACGATCACACCCTGTGCGAGGGTCACCAGGTTGCCGTTGGCATCCACCACGTCTTGGCCTGGAGCGACGCTCACCGGCTGGATACTGGCGTCCTTGTCTTGCAAGGAAGGCAGCTTCTGCAAGATGACCGCCTGGTTGCCTTTGGCGCCCAACTGATCGATGGGGCCATCATAAACCGCTTCTAACACACTCCAGAGGGTGGCAGAGCCCTGCCCATAAGGAAACAGGGTCAACGGTTCCTGACCCAGGCAGATTACCAACGACCGGGCTGCCTGGGTAGGGGTAGCAACCGGCGGCTGGGTAGCGGTCACCGGCGTGGCTGCCTGCGTGGATGTGGGAAGCGGCGGGGGAGGATTCTGAGCGCGACACGAAACCAACAAGAGAAGCGGGATGGTGAGCAGGGAGAACCCGGTGCTAACAGTATGGCGAATAGAGCGCATGGAGGTGGAATCCTTCGGGTGAAATGCGGAGCACAACTGTCCGCACAGGTATGTACGACGTTGGGCTCGATTCTATCACAGGATAAAGAAACCGGGTTTCTTT
>JAQTMA010000018.1:17788-21852 GCA_028714615.1 Anaerolineaceae bacterium
CTTCAAGGGCATTCTGATCCCGCAAACGGTCGCACCGGAGGAGTGGAGCATCCCGCTGCACTTCGAAACACAGCCCATCCGGGGTCGTATCCCCGCCATCGGAGCCATACCGCTGAATCTGAGCGCCACCCTGAACGGGATCACCCTGACCCTGGATAGCGTAGCACGCCTGAACAGTCAGGACGCCTTGCGCATGCGACTGACTTCCAGCCAGCCGGGTACCCATGTGGAATTTTCAGCCCTACAAGACGTCCTGCTGCTCGACCCGGATGGCCACCCGGTATTGTTCGTCAACCAACGCCTCTACGACCCTCCGGCGGTGACTGTGATGACCTTCGGTTCGCAGCGCCTGGTGCCCGGCAGCCAATACACCCTCAGCCTGGCAGGGCCGGTCGAGCTGTCCAAACCAGCTCCGGCTGGCGACCGTCAGTCTGAATTTACCGTTGCTTTGGGCGCGGATCCCCAGCCTGGCCAGAGCTGGATGGTAGGCCAGACCGTACTGGTGGACGGACAGAGTATCCACATTGCCAGCGCGCGGATGCGTCTGGAAACCGGTGGCGCCAGCCTGTCCTTCGCCGTCGATCCCGAGGAGGGCGTTTCCGGGGTGACGGTCGAGCCGGGCAGCGGTCTGGCGCCTGGCGAGTACAGCCAGCGGGGAACGACGACCATCCAATGGGATGGAAAACTGAAACGGACGGACCCCATGGTCTACTTCAAAGGCGTCCCCAAAGGCAGGCTCACCTTCCGGATCAGCGCGATCGATACCTTCGTCCAGGGACCGTGGACGATCAAATGGCAGATGCCAGATTAAACAATCATGACCGAAAGACTGAATAACCGCTACTGGGTTTCAAGCTATTTTAAGATCCTGGCTGGATTGGTTATCTTCATCGCCATCGCAGGTGGGGGGCTGATGTACCTCGGCACACGGTCGCGCCTGCCTTCAGTGCTGCTCAAGGACAAGACCTGCTCTCCACCCTGTTGGTATGGGGTGAGGCCAGGGCAAACGAACCCGGATGAGGCGTACGCCATCCTCGAGAATCAGGGCTGGGTGAACAAGGATACGCTCACCATCGAGAAACCCAGTGACGAGGTCACGGAGATCTATTGGAAGTTCATGCGGCCGGCCGGAGATTCGATGGGTTTTATCTACTTCGAGGCGGAGCATGTCTCAGCAATCACGGTTCTTGCAAGCGGTTCGCTCAAGATGAGCCAGGCCATCGCCTTGCTGGGCACTCCGGAGAAGATGGGCGCACAGGTGAACCAGAACTACCTGGACCTGGTGCTTCTTTATCCGGAAAAGGGGTATTTCATGCTGGTTTCCCAGGAGCTGCCGGTGGGGACTGCTGATCGGTCGATCGAGATCACAGAAGACACTCCCGTGGACTGGGTGTCGTATTTCGATCCGAAGATGATCGAAAAATTATTCACGCCTTTTTTTCTCTTGGATGGGTTGACGGAAATGAAGTTAAGTGAATTGAAGCCGTGGGCA
The DNA here is from genome assembly GCA_028714615.1 of Anaerolineaceae bacterium. The sequence continues at coordinate 19,281 of JAQTMA010000018.1, forward strand.
GGGTATGGGAAGATCTCGCCACCTGAGTAATCATAGCGCGGGTTGGGTAGATACGACTGAGCAAATTATCCCGAAACCCTGGTTTACTGTTTCGAGAGCACGTAATAATACAAGTCGGCGTACATCGGGTTGAAATAATACCCACTCACCCAGCGCTGTTCGTAGCGCTTGTCCAGAGCCTGGGCCAGCAGAATCGCCGATGCATTCTGATAATAGAGCTGGTTGAATTTTTGGTAGATTTGGGCACGGGCTGCCGGATCGGTGGTTTGCACTCCTTTATCAACCAGGTATTGGAACTGGTACCTCATACCCAGCGGCATCCTCTGCAGCCCATAACCTAATCTGCCGACGGTCATCAAATCAGCCCAGTTATGTGGGTCGGCGATCACCTCTCGAGAGGTAGCAAACAAGATCGGTAAGCGCTTGTTGCGATAGTTATCCGTGTAGATCTCCCAGGGCTGGTTGGTGACCTGGATGACAAATTTGTTATTGACCGCAGAGACACCCTGAGAGAGGACATCCGCGAAAACCTGGCTGGCCGGGAGGCGCGGATTATAGACGATACTCATGTGGAAACCGGTATCCCACAAGGAGCCGCCATTGACTGCTTTCCACACGGTAGATTTGAAAGCATTCGCGCAAGCCTGGGGATCGTAGCGGTAGTGCGGATTCTGCGGGTCTGCGCCCAATTCTCCCGGCATCATCACCTGGGTTAACTGGCGCCCGTGTCCACCTAAGGCCTGGGTGATGTATGCATCCCAATCAAAACAATACGAGAATGCCTGGCGGATAAACACGTCGGTAAAGAAGTTGGGGGGAATGCCGGCGCCGTCCAGTTGGCCGCTGCCAAGCAAGGGATTGCCATTGAGAGCATTGATGTCATAATTGAAGAGGGCATCCATCCGGGTTGTGGAGGGTAAGTCGGTATAGCTGCGGATCGAACTGCCGGGGATTTGGGTGGAGGTGCATTTTCCCTGTATGTTGCAGGTCTCTCCGGCAATTTCATCCAGTTTGGTATCGTTACTGGAGGAGTACTGCCCGATGGCATCGGCGCTGCCGGATTTCAGGGCAGAGATGTGTGCACCAGAGCCCTTGATGAACTGGAGGGTGACCTTCTTGAGGGCAGGGGCGCCGCTAGGGCCCCCGTCCCAGGCCGGATCCTTGCGCCAATAATCTGGGTTAGCCTTCAATACCAATTCCCGTCCTGCCGTCCAATGATCGAGGATGAAGGGACCCGTCCCGTTTTCACCCTGGCCGATTTTGGTTTGATTTTGCTGGTCCGCAGTCCGGTCGTAAAAATTTTGCCAGGAAGCGCAACTGCCATTCCACCCGCCGTTTTGAGCTACCCAGTTGCGATCCATGATGGAAGAATACGGACCGGCCAGGATCATCAGCAGTGGGCCCCACGGCTTGACCAGCTTGAGCGTCACCGTTCCGGCCTGATCGTTAGCCGAGATGAGATGCTGCACACGCTGGCACATGGCCTGCAAACCACCCGGATTCACGACGGCCAGCTTGTCTGGATTATCCAAAAAACTGCCGGAGGCATCGATCAAGTCGGTAATATCGTTGTTGGTTGTGCTTCCCAGGACGGGCTCAAAAAGCAGCCAGGCGGGCGAATTAGAGCCTCCCGCCAGAATTAAGCGCTGAAGGCTAAAAGCCACGTCCGAGGGGGTCAAGGGGTCGCCGTTGTGGAATTTGATTCCCTGGCGGATTTTGAAGGTATAGGTCAACCCGTCTGGGGAGATGCCGCCATTTTGGATGGTGGGTACTTCTTCGGCCAATTGGGGGATAAATTCCGTCACCGAATCGCGCTTGAAGAAGACCAGGGTTTCGTAGACATTTTGGAGAATGGCCGAGGCGCTTTTATCAGTGGTCACCACCGGGTCGAGGGTTTCAGGTTCATTGGCCTGAACCTCTATAAAATTAGTGGGGTCCTGCGCATGGAATTGAATCGCTTCAGCAATGGTTGGAACGGGAGTCACCACAACCACCTGCGGAGTCTGGGCGACCACCATGGGGGTATCAACCGCCTCGGTCGGTATTCCGGCGCCCTGACAGGCAGCCAATATACTGACTGCCCCTATGGCGGCAATTGCCAAACGGTGCCACTTTTTATCCATTGTGAGCTCCTCAATGCATGGGGACTTCCACCTTACGCAGAATCCCCCCTCTAAGACCACCCTGATGAGTATTCTGCCTAAATTTACCCTATTTTGTTATTTTCTGCAAGCAGGAGATTATTGGTGATTACCCATTGAGCAAATCCAGCAGACGATTCACGAGCATCTTCGCCCACTGACCGAGCGGTTCTCGGATCAGCGGATCCAAAAAGTGGCTGAAGAAATAGTGCTGTTCGTGGATTTGTTTTGACGAGTAGTTCTTGTAGCCCAGGCATCCTTGCCTGGGGTCCTTGGATGGAACGACAAGGACCCCAGGCAAGGATGCCTGGGCTACAAGAACTTGGTGAGTTGTAAGACCCCAGGCAAGGATCCCCGCTACGCAGGGGCAGCGGGACAATGTGCCTGGGCTACAAGAACGTTTCAACTGACCTGGAAGGTTTAGAAGTTAA
>JAQTMA010000018.1:21952-33612 GCA_028714615.1 Anaerolineaceae bacterium
TGCCTGGGCTACAAGAACTTGGTGAGTTGTAAGACCCCAGGCAAGGATCCCCGCTACGCAGGGGCAGCGGGACAATGTGCCTGGGCTACAAGAACGTTTCAACTGACCTGGAAGGTTTAGAAGTTAACTCGCTCAAATTCCAGACCCACCCCTACATTTGAAAGGTAGACGGATTACCTTCTACGAAGCCACCAATAACCGCCGCCAGCCACGAGCATAACCAATCCCCCAATCAACGCATACACCCATGGCTGCGGGCCGGGTGGCGGCGCCGGCCGGGTGAAATCAAAGCTTGCGGCCGTCTGAGGTGACAAGACCTGCGTCCCTGGGTCACGGCCATTCTCGCGCATTAAATAGGCGGTGAGTTGCCAGTATTCATCGTCCTTCAGGTCGCCGGGGGCATACCAGGGCATGGTGCTTTTCATAAAATCATGCAGGTGTTGGGCGTTTCCGAATTTCTGCAGCAAGCCAGGGATGACCACAGGCGGAACGTTGTGGGGGAAGGTAAAGCTATCCGGCATATGATTCGGAGCGTGGCATTTGGACTGAAAACAGTTGTTATCCGGAGGATCCAGTTCTTTTCGCCAGGCATCCAGGCCCTGACCTTTGTCGCCATGGCAGACCATGCATATGTAAAAATACACCTGGGCGCCCTGGTCTGCCTGGGCGGGTGGATAGACCGTCGGAGGTGGGGTGAGCAGGCCGATGGTCGGCATGGTGATGGGAGGGTTGGGGGTCTGGGCAAAAGCCGTGGATTGAACGATAAGGATCGCTGCAAGGGGGAGGATGAATAGGACTGACGCCAAAACCTTGCGTGTGTTCATGCAGCCTGGTCCTTGAAACGACTAACCTTGACAAGGTTTGAAACCTTGTCAAGGTTATCATTGACGACCTAACGATCTGACGAAAAGGCTACCCGACGAATTAAGCACCTCGCCCGCGCATGCGCGGATCCATAATGTCACGCAGGGCGTCACCCAACAAGTTCCAGCCCAGAACGAACAGGAGTAGGGCAAGTCCGGGGTAAACCACGATATACCAATAGGTGGCGAGACTGGGGATCCAGTTACGAGCGAAAGCGATGAGCTGGCCCCAATCGGCATAGCCAACCTCGGTACCGATACCCAGGAAGCTCAGCGCGGCGAAGGAAATTACGATCGTGCCAATATCCATGGAGGCCAGTACCATGGTCGGATAGATGGCATTGGGGATGATATGGCGGGTGAGGATACGGCTGTCTCTTGCGCCAACCACGCGCGCGGCGGTTACGTAATCGCGCTCGCGCACTGAGAGGATGTCGCCCCGGATGAGACGGGCATACCCCATCCATCCAAAAGCGACAATGGCAATGGTGGGAGGCCATATACCTTTCCCTAGAATGGGGGTCAGAATGGCTGAGAGGGTCAGTGCAGCCATGATAAAGGGGAAGGCCATGAATATCTCGGTGATGCGCATGGTCAGATCATCAATCCAACCGCCATAGAATGCAGAGATACTGCCGATTAAGATCCCCAACAACAAGGTAATGGCTTCTATCATTATCCCGACTTTGATGGCCGTGCGGGTACCCCAGACGACTCCATAGAAGATATCCCAGCCGCCGGAAGCAGCGCCAAAGAGGTGAACCCATTTGGCTTGGCCTGTCAGCGCCGTATACCAGAAGGGAACGGTTGGGGGGCGAACTTTCCACTCGGTAAAGGGAGCCTTGGGCGTTCCACTGAAACCATCCCGGGGGATGGCATATGGGTTACGAGCATTGGTAATGGGGGCGATCACCGGAGCGGCTAAAGCCACTAAGAAAAACAATGTGATCAGGGTGACACCGACGATCGAGAGTGGATTGGTGATAACCCCGCGAAAAACCCGGTAAAATTCAGGCCCGATCAAACGCTCCATCCGGCCGATCTTGCGATCGGGCAGATCATTGAGGTGAGCCCGCAAACTGGCTATATCTGTATTCGCTGCTGCCATATGTGCTACTCCAAAAATGTGGTGAGCGGCGAGTGGGGGTGATCAGAGGCGGAAGAGCCATTACCGCCTGTTGGTCACTGATCCACTGGCCCTTCTGTTATCCGAAACGGACGCGGGGGTCGAGGAAGGCGTACGTGACATCCACGATGAGGTTGGTAACGATCAAAATAGCTCCAGTGAGCAAGGTTAGCGCCAGGACGGTGACAACATCCAGATTAGCAGCAGCGTTACCGGCTGCATTACCGATACCAGGAAAATCGAAGATCGTTTCTGTAAAGACGACGCCGCCGAGCAGGCCGGCGACCTGCAAACCTGCATAGGTGGTTACCGGAATGAGGGCATTCGGTCGGGCGTGCTTATTCACCACGTCTTTCTCCTTCAATCCCTTCGCGCGGGCTGTGACCACATATTCCTGGCGCAGAGTCTCGAGCATTGAGGAGCGGGTGATGCGCAGAAAGGCAGCCCAGGAGACGTAGGATAAGGTGGCCACCGGTAGTACCAGGTGGCGCAAGGCGTCCAGGAAAATGTCGACCCGGCCGTTCAATAAAGCATCAATCGTTAGCATATTGGTATAGTCATGGAACTGCGGTGAATTAACCACCAGGTTCGCCCAATCTGATATTCGACCAGAGGGGAACCAGCGTAGCTGGGCATAAAAGATCATCAGTAATATCAGCCCGAGTACAAAGGTGGGGAAGGAGTAGCCAACAATACTAAATACACGAGCAACCTGGTCGATGGGCTTGTTATGATTCACTGCAGCAAGAATACCAAGCCAAACCCCCACAGTGACAATGGGCACAATGGCAAATAATGAAAGCTCAACCGTGGCTGGAAAGCGGCGCTTGATAATATCGATGACCGGCTGGGACATGGAGCGAGAGTAACCAAAATCGCCGCGTAGGATGCCACCAACCATCTTTCCCGTCACAGGATCGGGAGTGCCCACCAGCCAGCGCCAGTATTGCACGTAAATGGGTTTATCCAGGCCGTACTGCTTGATAATGCCTTGCAAGGCTGATGGGTTTTTGGGTATATCTCGGACGTATAACGACGAGCGTTCTTCAGGGCTGAGGAAGGAAATCATTCCGAATATCAGGATCGTCACCCCGACCAGCGTAAGGGGCAAGATCAACAGGCGACGAATAATATATTGGGTCATCAACTACCTCCAAATCATATCTGATTGTTGATTCTAGATTGCTGGTTTAAAGGGCTATCGCGGATGCTTTCCGCCTGGTCGTCGTATCGTCAACCGGCGAATTTGTATAAATATCAGTAAATCAGCAATCTACAATCAAAATCCTTTTTTGGAGGGGACTGGACTTCTCCAGTCCCCTCCAAACATTTACGAAGTACAGCGAAAACTAGTCCTTAGAAAGTGCGTAGAACCACTGATCGCCGAATAACTGGCCGAAGTACCAGCCCTTCACCCAACGCTGCTCGTAGTGGTGTCCTTGGGACTGAGCGAGCAGGAGAGTGGGAACATTCTCAAAGTAAATCTGGTTGAGCTGCTTGTAAATCACAGCGCGCTTCGCAGGATCGGGCTCGTGTACGCCCTGGTCGATCAACGGCTTGAATTGGCCAATCAGTTCCTTAGGCAGGTGCTGATTAACACCGTATGTGCCGGTGATGTAGGGAACTACCCAGTTGTGGGTATCCGGGATGTCTTCTTGCCAGCCGGAGAAGAACAGGGGCAATTTCTTGGCGCGCTGGTTCTTCAGGAAGGTTGGCCAGGGAATACCCGTGACCTCAATGACGAAATTGGGGTTGACGGCCGAGATTGTGCTCTGGAAGATCTGGGCGATGGTCTGGCGCTGAGTATTGCCGGTGTTGTAAGCTACCGTCATGCGGAAGCCGGTGTCCCACAGGCTCTTGCCATCGGCACCCTTCCAGGTAGAGGCCTGGAATTCGGATTTGCACTTCTCGGTATCATAGGTGTAGTGCGCAGCATTCTCATCATAACCGGGCTCGCCGGGCAGCATCAGGGTTAACGTTTGCCGGCCCTGGCCTTGCATGACGTCCTTAATGAAAGTTTCCCAATCGAAGCAGTAGGCAAAGGCCTTGCGGATGTGAACGTCGCTGAAGAAATCGGCGGGGATGCCATTGCCATCCAGCTTGCCTGAGCCAATGAAGTTGTTGCCACCGGTCTCGTCCACCTTGAATTGGAAGAATGCATCGGTGTGGGTAGGCGCATAGTAGCCGGTAAAGCGGCGCAGGGGAGCATCCGGTTTGTCGGAGGGTTTGCACTGGCCAGTCTGAGTATCACAGGTTTCACCCATCAGGGTGTCCATCTGAGTCCAGTCAGCGGTGCTTCCGAGGGTGATCATATCGGCATCGCCAGCCTGTAAGGCGGCATAGCGGGTGGAGAACTCAGAAACGCTCTTGACTGTGACGGTCTTCAGTTTCGGAGCACCGGTGGGGGCGCCATCCCAGGCGGCATCCTTCACCCAATAGTTCTCGTTGGCTTTGAGGACGTACTCTTCCGTAGGAGTCCAGTGATCGAGCATGTATGGGCCGGTGCCCATTTCGCTCGTGCCAATCTTGGTCTTGTTGATGGCATCGGAGGTGATGCCATAGAACTTCTGCCAGGTATCGCAGGAACCATCCCAGCCGCCGTTTGCAGCTACCCAGGATTTCTCCATCACAGCAGCCCAGGAGCCAGCCAGGGTCACGTTAAAGGGGCCCCAGGCTTGCGCCAGATTGAATGTGACGGTGTTGCCGGCATCATCTGGGACGATGGCGGCGGTCACTTTCTCGCAAGCGGATTTCAAGGCAGCCGGGTCTTCCTTCTGTAGGGCGGCGGGATCATCGATTAGTTTCTTGGAACCATCGGCATCCAGCAGGTCCGTGATGTCATTATTGCCCGCGCCGACAGCGCTGCCCAGGACGGGCTCGAACATCAGCCACTGCGGGCTGGCGGAGCCACCCTGCAGCAGGCCGCGCTGCAGCGAGAAGGCCACATCGGAAGGCTTCATTACGTTCCCATCATGGAATTTGACGCCCGTGCGGATCTTGAAGGTATAGGTTTTACCATCCGCAGAAATGCCACCGTTTGCAGAGGTTGGAACTTCAGTCGCCAGCCAGGGCACCAGGTCGGTCGTGTCCTTCTTGTACCAAAGCAAGGTGTCATAAACGTTCTGAATGACTGCTGAGCCGGCGGTTTCGTAATCCAATGCCGGGTCGAGGGTCTCAGGATCACCAAAGGTCATTTCGACGAAGGTGGTCGGGTCCTTGGACTTGAAGCTGACGGTCTGGGGAGCAGGGGACGTGGCGGTAACTACGACCGTCTCAGGTGGGGCCGTGACAACGACGGTGTTCTGAACGGGTGGCTGAGCAGTGGGGGTAGCTTGCGGACCGCAGGCTGCCAGCACCATGCTCGCCAAAACCAGCAGTGATGCAATTGAAAATAATTGTTTACGCATTCTTCTTCTCCTTCATGTGTGGTTAGATCCAACATAATGTCCCGGATATGCACTCAGGTGCACATCTAGAATGAAGCACAGCTACAGGACTCTTTCTGTTTGACCACCTCCTTTCGAGGATGAAAAGCCCGTACTCCTACTTGCAGGCAGCCCAAAAGCGGCTATCAGGCAAAATGACAGGCGACCCAGTGTCCAGGAGCCAGTTCGCGGAATTCGGGGCGCGTCTGCGCACAGATTTCCTGGGCCAGCGGGCAGCGGGTGCGGAAGCGGCAGCCGGAGGGTGGGTTGATGGGGGAGGGTACGTCACCCTCCAGGATGGTGCGGCGCCGGCGCTCTTCGATCACCGGATCGGGGATCGGTACGGCGGAGAGTAACGCCTGGGTGTAGGGATGCAGCGGGTGCGCATACAGCTCTTCGCGCGGGGCTGTTTCCACAATCACCCCCAGGTACATCACCGCCACGCGGTCACTGATGTGGCGGACCATGGATAAATCATGCGCAATGAACAGGTAGGTCAGGTTCATCTTGGCCTGCAGGTCTTCCAGCAGGTTGACCACCTGAGCCTGAATGGAGACATCCAGGGCTGAAATGGGCTCATCACAGACGATCAGGGCCGGTTGCAGCGCCAGGGCACGCGCCACCCCGATGCGTTGACGCTGCCCTCCCGAAAATTCATGCGGGTAGCGGTCGATCAGCCCCCCGGAGAGCCCCACCAGGCCGAGAAGCTCTTTGACCCGGTCGCGGATGTCCCGCCCGCGGGCGGCGTTGTGGACGATGAGCGGTTCACCGATAATCTCTTCCACTGTCATGCGTGGGTTTAGGCTGGCGTAGGGATCCTGGAAGATCATTTGCATGCGGCGGCGCATCTTACGCAGGTGCTCGCCGTGCAGCTCGACCAGGTCTTGGTCTTCATAAAAAACATGTCCGGAGGTGGGTTTATATAACTGCAGGATGGTGCGCCCGGTGGTGGATTTGCCACATCCGGATTCGCCCACCAGGCCTAATGTCTCACCCTTTTTGACCTCGAAGCTGATATCGTCTACCGCATGGACGTTGCCAACCTCGCGCTGGATGATGATACCGCGCTTGATGGGGAAGTACTTGACCAGGTTCTCAACCCGGAGCAATGCGTGGTTATTGTCGGTCATGATTCGCGGGCCCTCCCGGTTTTGACATCCACCCAGCAAGCAACGCGGTGTTCAGGACCGACCTGCACGAGTGTGGGGTTTTCACAGAACGATTCTTCGATAGCATAGTGACAGCGCGGGGAGAAGGGGCAGTAATTGGGCTTTGTCATCAATGTCGGAGGCAGCCCGTCAATGGAGACCAGGCGGCGATGGCCAGTCTCATCCATGCGCGGCAGCGACCCGAGCAGTCCTAGCGTGTAAGGGTGCAGTGGATTGGCATATAGCTCTTTGACCGGCGCTTCCTCGATAATGTAGCCGGCGTACATCACCGCCACGCGTTGAGCCAGGCCGGCGATAATGCCCAGGTCGTGGGTGATCCAGATGATGGCCATGCCCAGCTCGTCTCGCAAGCGCTTGACCAGGTCTACAATCTGGGCCTGGATGGTCACATCCAGCGCAGTGGTGGGTTCATCGGCAATCAAGAGTTGGGGATTGCACGCCAACGCCATGGCGATCATCACGCGCTGACGCATGCCGCCGGAGAACTGGTGGGGATACTCACCCAGCCGGTTTTCCGGTTCGGGCATGCCCACCAGGCGCAGCAATTCAACGCAGCGGTCATGAGCTTCTTTCTTGTTCATGCCCATGTGCAAGATCAGGGGTTCGGCGATCTGATTCCCGATGGAGATCACCGGGTTGAGCGAGGTCATCGGGTCTTGAAAGATCATGCCAATCTGGGCGCCGCGAACGGAGCGGATTTCATCCTCCGTCATGTGGATTAAATCTTTGCCTTGATAAAACGCTTTCCCGGCCGTAACTTGCCCAGGCGGCGAGGGGATCAACCGCAACAGCGAGAGCATCGTAACACTCTTGCCGCAGCCACTTTCCCCAACAATTCCTAGAACCTCCCCCTCCTTGAGCGTGAAGGACACGCCGTTAACGGCGTGCACGGTCCCTTCACGTGTTTTAAATACCGTTTCGAGACCCTGCACGTTGAGTAAATCGGCCATGCATGATTATCCTGTATTCAGATTTTTGGTATACCATCCGGTGCAACAAAGCTTTATAGTGAAAATGAAGGCGAGTTATAAAGCAGAAAAAATTATACACCGATCAATAGCCCGTGTCAAACGGGTCTGTGGACAATCACCACGACCCGCTTTCAAGACTATTGTATTATACGCAAGTCCAAAGGATTCATTACAAATAGTTATCAATTTCGGCATCCTCTCCATAGCGCAGTCGCAGGTAGGAGCGGTAACGCTCGCGATTAACTTTTCCTTGCGACACTGCCATGCGTACGGCGCAACCTGGCTCACCCCGGTGGGTGCAATTGCTGAACTGGCAACTGGCTACCAGCGGGCGCAGTTCCGGGAAATAGCCATCAAGCTCTTCCGGCTGCGTATCCCACAATGCCAGAGCTTTCAACCCGGGTGTATCGGCGACATAGCCGCCTTCCACCAGCGGAAACATCTCGCGCACGACGGTCGTGTGGCGGCCTTTGCCGGTGATTTCACTGACATCGCATACGGCGAGTCCAAGTTGGGGTTGGACGGCGTTTAGCAAGCTGGTCTTGCCCACCCCGGATGGCCCGGTAAATGCGGAAATCCTGCCAGCCAACCGTTGATGCACTGCTTCAATACCCAGGCGCAACCGCACGGAGGTGTATAGCACCGGGTAGCCCAACGGTTCGTAATGGCCAAACATCTCGCGCGCCCGATCGATTCCAACCAGGTCGACCTTATTGGCCACGATCAACGCCGGCAAACCCTCTTTCTCGAGGATCACCAAAAAACGATCCAGCATGCGCAGGTGAGGCGCTGGATCTGCGCATGCGAAAATGAGCAGGATCTGGTCAGGGTTGGCGATGAGCACCTGCCGGTAATCGCCTTTGGGGGTGGGCGCCAGGCGCACCAGGGCGGAATGGCGCGGCTCAACCGTTTCGATGGAGCCGCGTCCTTCCGCGAGCAGGCTAACCTGAACGCGATCGCCCAGCGCAGCGATATCTCCGCGCATGCGACCCTGCTTGAGCTTGCCGCGCAATTGGGTGACGATCTGCCCGCGCTCGGTTTGAACGGTGAAGAAACCGGATTGGCAGCGGACGATAAGGCCTGCTAAAGTATCCAAAACAAAACCTTTTTAACACAGAGTACACAGAGAAAACTCGAGATCACAGAGAGTATTTTATCCCTTATTAAGCTTTTCTCTGTTTTCTCCTGTTTTTCTCTGTGTTCTCTGTGTTAAAGTCCTTACTGGGTAGGCGTGGCGGTGTCTTGCGGGACGGGGGTATCTGTGACCAAGGGTGTGGGCGTGCGGGTTACATTGTAGGTAGATTCCCACGGGTACAGGCGGCGGGGCGACCCCTCAAAATAGACCTCCAGGATACGCCTCACCATGGGTGCAGCAAATTCCGATCCTTCGCCAACGTATTCCGCCACAACCACCACTGCGATGTCGGGCTTATCGGCTCGGTTAGCCGCCGTATAGGCTGCGAACCAAGCATGGGGTTTTTCCTGGTTGGATTGAGCCGTGCCCGTCTTGCCATAGATGGGGATGCCCATCCCCGAGAAAGTGTAATGGGCGGTGCCTTTCACATTTTCGATGACACTGCGCATGGCATCCTGAACCACCTTCAAGTTCTCCGGGCTGACCGGCAGCTTGCCGCGCGTCTCGGGCTTGAACGTAAAGGTGGGAGCGCCATCCAAAGGTGCAATTTTCTCGATCACCTGCGGTTTATAAAGCGTGCCGCCATTGGCCACGGCTGCGACAAAATCAGCCACCTGCAACGGGGTGACCAGGACGGTAAACTGGCCAATGGCCATGCGCACCGCTTCGTCATCGGTCGCTGGGTTTTCGATATTCCCGGCCTGCTCGGTAACCCCTTGAATTCCGGTGGCGCTGCCCAGGCCAAAGGAACGGGCCATATCGGAGACAAAATGATCACCCTTGGTACGGAACAGATCTAGGCCGATGTGGTAGAACCAGATATTGCAGGAGCGCATCAAACCCTGTGGCAAGGTTAATGTGCCGCTGGGGGGCACACCTTTTTCGAAGGTCCAATCATACAGGGGATCGCCGGGCAATTCGGTGAACTGGTAGGGGCAATCGAGCTTGGTATCCGCGGTGTATTGACCGCTCTCCAAGGCTGCCGACATCGTAACGATTTTGAAGACCGAACCGAGTGGGTAGGTTCCGGATGTGGCGCGATTGAAAAAGTCGCCGGCGTTATTGGGGTCAAAATTTGGATTGGTGTTGCCGGCGCCGGGCATCATGCGGTTCGGATCGAACCCGGGGGAAGAGGCCATCGCCAGAACCCGCCCGGTACCCACTTCAATCACTACCGCAGCGGCGTTGAAGCCCTGGATCGCTTTCTGGGTTTCGGCTTGCAGATCTTTGTTCAGGGTTGTGTAGATCGATTCGGCCGGTTGGGGATTGACCTCCGCCAGCAAGGTAACGATACTGCCCTTGGGATCAACGACGTGCAGGCTGGCGCCGTGCACACCGGCCAGCTCCTGCTCTCCCCAAACTTCCAGCCCGGCGCGGCCGACGCGCTCGTCGCCGCTATATCCCTTGCGCCGGTATGCCTGCAGCTCTTCCGGATAGATGGCAGACTCATAGCCAACCACATGCGGTGCTACGCCGCCATCGACGTAATACCGGTCGCGGTATTGCTCCATGTGCAGGCCGCTCAAGGTGGAAAGCACGCTCATGCGCTTGTTCACTTCGTCCGCCGAGGCTTCACCGATGGGAACGCGCCAGTTGGCGCCGGCATCCAGGGCAGGTTGGTACAAAGCCTGGATGGCATCCGAGGTTTTCCCGGTCAGGCGCGACATCTCGGTAAGCAGGGCGCCCTCCTGGTTGGGGTCCAGCTCTCCCGTGTTCACCCACATGGCAACCACGTCTGACTGGGCAGCCAGGGCGAGGCCTTTCTGATCATAAATGTTGCCACGCGCCGGCACTTTGATATCCAGCACCAGGCTGTTGCCGCCCTTCAGCTCGGGCATGATGAGCGCATCTTCCCACTGGACAGCCCACTTGCCGCTCTCCAGAGACAGGTTCATGGTCATCTGGCGCTGCAGTTCACCCAGCAGGCTGGTGTGAAAGGTCACCTGGTAGGCAACCTGGGCGTTGGTCGGGTTGGTCATGACGCCCAGAATTTCATAATCCAGCGTGGTGAGGGTCAGGCTGTTGGCGGCATCCGTGTAGCGTTTGGTGAAGTCTTTCTCGGTAATTGCATCCTGGCTGAGCTTGGTCAACATGCTGTACATCTGGGTGAAATTTTCTTGCTTCCAGGCGGCCAGGAAATTCTTCGCAGCAGCATTCAGGTCGGGCGGGCGGGTCAGCTCCACGCGAGCGGTCGGCAGCTTAATGCCAGTAGGGGTATTGGCTGCCGGGGTAGCTGCCGGGCCCTTCGAATTGCAGCTAACCAGAATGATCGACATCAAGAGGAAAATACGGAGGAACTTCATGGGTGAGCTTCTTTCGATAAGAGGTAGACGTCACAGGCCTCATCCGGGTTCCGCTGGCAGGAGCGGGTGACATCAGACCTGGGAGGCAGCCCCACCTGGAGTAAGAGCCGGGTGAGCAGGCAAAGCGGCAACCCCATGACGCTGGGATAACAGCCGCGTAAGCGCTCCACGGGGTGGAACTGTGCATGCTGTATGGCGTATGCGCCGGCCTTGTCGAAAGGATCGCCGCTGGCGACGTAAGCCTGGATGTCTTCATCGGTGTAAGCGCGCATCAGAACGCCGGTGATGCACACATCCTGTAGGGTTTCGCCGCTGCGCGGGTCGAGGAGCGCCAGGGCGGTGAAGACCTGGTGTGTGCGCCCGCGCAACTGTCGCAGCATACGCACAGCGTCTTGCGCATCAGCGGGCTTCCCCAAGATTTGATCGTCCAGCACGACGGCCGTATCGGAGGCTACTACCGGGAGTGTCGGGAATTCATCCGCAACTTGTAAACGAGCAGCCTGAGCTTTCGCCAAAGCCAGGCGAGAAACGTAGGCAGATGGGGGCTCGGCGGGCAGCCGGGTTTCATCGAGGTTGGCCGGGAGGATGGCAAATGACCAGCCGCCGAGGGCCAAAAGCTGCCGCCGGCGAGGGGATGTGGAGGCAAGGATTAACTCGGGTGCAGGCAA
>JAQTMA010000019.1:0-9666 GCA_028714615.1 Anaerolineaceae bacterium
GTTTGTCAAATACTGGTTTCTGTTACTCGTATCTTTCACTAATTCCGGTTAATTCCGCCTGAGGGTCCGTTTCCAAATGCTTGAATTTCTACAGAATACGACTGTAGAAGTCCGAATAATTTCTTGACAAATCACTGTGATTGTGAGATGATTATTCTCGCAGCGAGAGAGGCGGGTGAGGGCTGGAGATAGGTTATATTTTCAAGCCGCCCTGGGTTGGATAAAGGTGGCAAAGTGATATAATTCCCATCATGCAAATCAATTGACGATATCATCATTATGTGGTAAAATTTTAAGTTGCATGTATAACCTAAATATCTAACGAACATACAAAGCGCAAGAGTACCGCAACCTCAAGCGCTTGTATTTGTTTGATCGTTTTAATCTCCAGGGTCAATTTGAGGAGGAACTTTAGTGGAAACTAAGGGACTAACCGCACTTCGTATCAATCTCGCTTCACCGGAGACGATTCGAAGCTGGTCGTATGGGGAAGTACTTAAACCCGAGACGATCAACTATCGCCGTCTTCGCCCTGAAAAGGACGGCTTGTTTTGTGAAGCAATTTTTGGTCCCACCCGTGATTGGCAGTGTTACTGCGGGAAATACAAGAATCCGCGCTATAAAGGCATTGTCTGTGATAAATGTGGTGTAGAGGTGACCCGATCGTCTGTGCGCCGCGAGCGTATGGGGCATATTGAACTGGCAACCCCGGTTGCCCACATCTGGTACACCCGCCGTATCCCTTCTTACCTGGGCCTTTTGTTGGATATATCTCGCCGCAACCTGGACCGGGTCCTTTATTTTGCTCAATATATCGTCACGTATGTAGATGAGGATGCTCGCCAGAAGGCGCTCAAACGCCTGGAAGATGAAATCAGCGTGTCCGAACGTGAGCAGGCAGCTCAGATTAATGCCAAAATCGCCGAAGTGAAATTGGGCCGCGATCGCAGGATCGCGGAGTTCAACCAGCAAAAGATTGAATTAGAGAAGCGTTACGAGGAAGAGGTGGCTTCCCGATTTGAGCCGGTCAGCCAGGAAGGCCAGGAACTGGAACGCCAGCTCCAGGAAAAACTGGGGAAAGTAACCCGCTCCGCGATTGTCTTCAAATCGGCAAATGTGACTGTCGCCGAAGAAGGTGATACGGTCGGCAATCAGCAGTTGGCCAAAGTACAGAAGATCGCCAAAGAGCACCTGGAAGAAATTGACCGGGAGGTCAAATCCAGCATCGACCGCGATCTCGAGCAGATCAAAATGAGCGTTCTGGCTGTCCGCGCCGAAGCAGAAGAACAGATGAACGCCTTCCGTAACCAACTGGAAGACCAGTCGACCGAGAGCCAGACTCAGAATTCGCACATGCGCGACGAACTGCAGGAATTGCGCCCCTTTACCTTCGTTAGCGAAAGCCGCTACCGAGAGCTCAAGCAGCGTTGGGGCCAGGTTTTCCGGGCAGATATGGGCGCCGAAGCTTTTTATGACATCCTGCGTCGCGTCGATCTGGAGCAATTGTCCACTGATCTATGGCACGAGGTGCGCACTTCAAAAAGCAAACAGAAACGCAAAAAGGCCACCACCCGCCTGAACGTTGTGGAATCTTTCCGGCGCTCTGGTAACCGCCCGGAGTGGATGATCCTGACTGTCCTCCCCGTGATTCCGCCCGATTTGCGCCCGATGGTCCAGCTAGACGGCGGCCGGTTTGCGACCTCTGACCTGAACGACCTCTATCGCCGCGTGATCAATCGTAACAACCGGCTCAAACGCTTGCTCGAGTTAGGCGCTCCGGATGTGATCGTGCGCAATGAGAAACGCATGCTTCAAGAAGCCGTTGATTCACTGATTGACAATTCACAGCGCGGTAAGGCGCTTTCCCGCCGTGGCCGTCGCGAGCTGAAATCTTTGAGCGACATGCTCAAGGGGAAGAAAGGCCGCTTTCGCCGCAACCTGCTGGGCAAGCGTGTTGACTATTCTGGTCGCTCCGTCATCGTGGTCGGCCCAACCCTCAAACTGTTCCAATGCGGTCTCCCAAAGACTATGGCGTTGGAGCTCTACCGTCCGTTTGTGATTTCACGCCTGGTAGCGCATAACTATGCCGCCAACGTTAAAGGCGCTCGCCGCTTTATCGAACGCAACCGCCCAGAAGTTTGGGAAGTGTTGGAAGAGGTAATCAAGGACCGCCCGGTGTTGCTCAACCGTGCACCAACGCTTCACCGCCTGGGTATCCAGGCCTTCGAGCCAATTCTAATCGAAGGCAGCGCCATTCAGTTGCACCCATTGGTGACCACAGCCTTCAATGCTGACTTTGACGGTGACCAGATGGCCGTACACGTGCCTCTTTCCGACAAAGCCGTTGCGGAAGCTCGCCAGCTCATGCTGGCCTCGCGTAACTTGTTGAAACCAGCCGACGGCGAACCAATCATCAGTCCTTCCAAGGATATGGTGCTGGGTGTCTACTACCTCACCATGCTGGATAACCAGGAACACAAGGGCGATGGCCGCATCTTTGCAGATATTGATGAGGTTGAGTTAGCCTATAACCTGAATCAAGTGCAAGTCCACAGTCATATCCGCTTGCAGGTGTTGAGTTGGTACGATAAAAACGACGACCGCCTGCCTGAGCCGAAGGTCTTAATCGTAGATACGACCGTCGGGCGGGTTATTTTCAACCGCATCCTCCCGAAGGAAATCCTTTTCGTGAATCGTGTACTGGACAAGGGTGGAGTGAAAGACCTGGTAGCAGAAGTCTATGAGATTTGTGGCCAGGAAGTTACCACCGAGGTCGCTGACCGGATCAAAGACATCGGCTTCCAATTTGCCATGCGCTCCGGCGCTACCATTGCCGTGGCGGACATCACCGTCCCGCCTGAAAAAGAGACCATCATTGGTGAAGCCTTGACCGGGGTTGAAGCCGTTCAACGGGATTACCGCCGGGGCCTTCTCACCGAGCAAGAGCAGAACGAGCGTGTTATCGAAATCTGGCAGCAAACTACCAAGGATGTCGGCGATGCTGTTCGGCGTTATATGGATCCGAATGGAAACCTGGCCACAATGGCAAACTCCGGAGCGACAAAAGGCGGTTTCGGTCCTATTTCGCAGTTGGCCGGTATGCGTGGTTTGATGGCTGATCCTGCCGGACGTATCATCCCGTTGCCGATCCGTTCTAACTTCCGTGAAGGACTGACTGCGCTGGAGTATTTCATCTCCACGCATGGCGCCCGTAAAGGCCTGGCCGATACCGCCCTACGCACGGCGGACGCCGGGTATCTGACCCGCCGCCTGGTCGATGTGGCTCAAGATGTGATCATCAACGAAGAGGACTGCGGTACCAATGAAGGCATCTGGATCCGCAGTACGGACGACGTCGCCGGGCAGCCAATGGGATCTCGTTTGTTCAGCCGGATGACTGCCGACCGGATCGTCGACCCGCTCACGGGTGAGATCCTCGCCGAACGCGATACCATCATGGATCACGAGTTGGTTCGCCGCGTCGTTACTGCAGGCGTTACTGCGGTCAAAGTCCGCTCCCCACTGACCTGTGAGCTAACCCACGGCATCTGCCAGAAGTGCTATGGGATGGACCTGGGTCGGGGGACCATTGTTGAACTCGGTGCAGCCGTAGGCATTGTAGCTGCTCAATCTATCGGTGAACCGGGCACCCAGTTGACCCTGCGAACCTTTCATACCGGTGGTGTGGCTGCCGGCGGAGATATCACGACCGGTCTCCCCCGCGTAGAAGAGCTTTTCGAAGCTCGCCGTACGCCAAAAGGCGAAGCCATCATCTCACGTATTGCCGGGAAAGCTAGGGTGCTCCAATCGGATCGCTACAGCGATCTTCGTACTGTGCGCGTCGAGCATAGCGAGATGATCGCTGACGAGTACGACGTACCTGAAGGCTGGACCATCGCTGTTGAAGACGCAGGCAAGGTCGAATTGGCTGAGCTGGTTGCATCACAAGATGAAGCCAGTATGACCGCTCAACATGCCGGTCGGGTGCGCCTGGAAGGACGCAAAGTGATCGTATCTTACGAGCTGCGCGAGGATGAAGAATACGAGATTCCAAGCACTGCCCGACTGGTGATCAAGGATGGCGAACAGGTAGAAGCTGGCCAACAGTTGACCGAAGGTTCACTCAACCCCCACAGCATCCTACGCATCAAAGGTCGCGAAGCCTGCCAGATTTATCTGTTGGTCGAAATCCAGAAGGTCTATCGATCACAAGGCCAGAACATCAACGACAAACACTTCGAAGTGATCATTCGCAAGATGCTTGGCAAAGTGCAGGTAATCCGCCCGAACGATACCTTCTATCTCCCTCAGGATCTGGTGGACCGTCTTGAGCTTCGCAAACTGAATGAGTCTCTGGCGGGTGGTAGCAAACAACCGGCCCGCTTCGTGGAAGTATTGTTAGGGGTCACCAAGGCATCGCTCAACACCGACTCCTGGCTCTCAGCTTCCTCCTTCCAACACACCATCAAAGTGTTAGCGGGTGGCGCCATCGCATCCTCGAAGGATCCGCTCTTTGGGCTCAAGGAGAATGTGATCATCGGCAAGCTGATCCCGGCCGGCACCGGTTTCGTCTATGGCCGTTTTTCCAATGAAATATTGGATGGTAATGGCACCCACACGATGAGTGTATCCAACGTGCCGTCAGTCGAGTAAGCCTTCCACATCTTGAAGTACAATAGGCCTGGTATTGCCTCAAATGGCAATGCCAGGCTTTTCTTGATTACCTTGATCTTTGCTTTAATCTGGTTATAATAGAACAAATGGTCTAAGATGCAGCCGGCCTATTCTTATATGAGAATGTGAGTTTTCCATGGAACTTGGATTAATCCGCAAAGTCGATCTCGACTTAGAAATGCAGCAGTCCTACCTGGATTACGCGATGAGCGTGATCGTATCGCGGGCGTTGCCGGATGCGCGCGACGGGCTCAAACCCGTCCAACGACGTATCTTGTACGCCATGTACGACATGGGTCTGCGCGCCGAATCTACCTATAAAAAATCCGCTCGCATTGTCGGTGAAGTGCTGGGCAAATATCATCCCCACGGCGATATGGCCGTCTACGAATCGATGGCCCGGATGGCGCAGGACTTTTCTCTGCGGTATATGCTGGTGGATGGACAGGGGAACTTCGGCTCGGTAGATGGCGACCCGCCGGCGGCCATGCGCTACACAGAGGCCCGCCTGGCCGCGCCAGCCATGGAAATGCTCAACCAGATCGATAAAGATACTGTCGACTTCACTCCCAATTTCGACCAATCCCTCGCGGAGCCCGTGGTCCTCCCGGCAGCCATCCCTAACCTGCTCGTCAACGGCGCCACCGGGATTGCCGTGGGCATGGCCACCAACATTCCTCCCCATAATCTGGCCGAAGTGATCGACGCGTTGCACTATATGCTGCAAGCATGGGAGAAGCTGGAAGATATCAATGTTGAAGATTTGCTTCATTTTATCCAGGGGCCGGACTTCCCAACCGGGGGGGTGATTCTGCAGGAAGCCGGGGCAGAAGGGTTGATGTCGGCTTACGGTACCGGCCGGGGGAAAATCACCGTTCAGGCGCGGGCACATCTGGAAGAGATGGTGCGTGGGCGTAACCGCATCATCGTCACGGAGTTGCCCTATCAGGTAAACAAGGCTTCTTTGATCGAGCGCATCGCTGAACTGGTGCGGGGAGGCTCGCTCGATGGGGTGGCAGACCTGCGCGATGAATCCGACCGGCAGGGAATGCGCATCGTCATAGAGCTAAGCAAAACTGCTGATCCAGAGAAGATCTTGAGAGATCTGTACAAACATACGCCCATGCAAACCACGTATGGCATTAACTTGTTGGCCTTGGTCGATGGAGAACCGCGCTTGCTCGGTTTGAAGCAGGCGTTGCGCGTTTACCTGGAACACCGCCTGGTTATTATTCGCCGCCGGAGTGAATTCGACCTGGCCAGGGCCAAAGCGCGAGCCCATATCCTGGAGGGCTTGCTGATCGCCCTGCATTTCCTTGATGAGGTCATCGCGATTATCCGAGGTTCACCGGATGCCGAACAGGCCAGGCTGCGATTGATTAAGCGCTTCAAGCTATCCGAACTCCAGGCTCAAGCCATTTTGGACATGCAGCTACGGCGTTTGGCCAGCCTGGAACGTAAGAAAATCGAACAAGAACACAAAGAATTAACCGTTCAAATCAAAGACCTTGAAACCCTGTTGAAATCCCCCAAGAAGATGCGCCAGGTGGTTGATGAAGAACTGGTCGCCATGAAGCAAGCTTACGGCGATCGCCGGCGTACCCTCATTATGCGCCTGAAAGAAGGCGCCCGGACGAGTAGTTTTTTGACGACAACCGACATCACACCTGCGCAGGAAGTTTGGGTGGCAGTTACGGCGGATGGCTGCATCTCCCGCACACTAGACGACAATGCGCCGCCGGTCGCTGGTCGAGACGCACCCCGTTGGCTTCTGCATACCAATACGCACCATACCCTATACCTGGTATCGGAATCCGGCATGGCTGCCGCCGTCCCGGTACATTCCGTTCCGGAAGCTGGAACCCTTGCAGAAGGAGTTGCAGTAGCGAAGGTATCTCCGCTACCCAACGATGAAAATCTCGCCGGCATGTTCGCCTTACCCTCCCGTGTTAGTGAAGATACCCCTTTGTACGTGTTGACCGTAACGCGGGCTGGCCTGGTAAAGAAGAGCCAGGTCGACGAATTGCCGGGTCCTTCCGCCCACGCGTTTGTCTTATCGAAGGTGAATGATGGCGATCAACTGTCAGCCGTCCTAATCACTGATGGCACTTCCGACCTCTTGCTGGCGACTGCTCGCGGCATGGCAATTCGTTTTAATGAAGTTGAAATCCGTCCGATGGGTTTGATTGCAGCCGGTGTTGGCGGAATCAAGTTGGCAGCCGAGGATCAGGTCATCGCCGGTGAAATGCTTGCCAGGGATGCCCAGGTATTGCTGGTGACCAGCAATGGGCGTTCCAAACGCATTCCGGCCAAAGATTATCCTGTTCAAGGGCGCTACGGCCAGGGGGTAGTTACGTGGAAGCTGCTGAAAGATGCATTCGTGGCTGGGATGGTGATTGGAAAACCAGGCCAGCACGTGTTGGTGCATTTTCAAAACGGCCTCGTCCGAGACCTTCGCCTGGAACAGGCCCCGCTTACAAATCGCGCCAGCCAGGGAACAGCCCTGGCCTGGTTGAAAGCCGAAGATCGCATCCTTTCTCTCACGCGCCTGCCTGCCGGCTCCACTGGTCCGATTGAAACTGCGGCAGTGCCCCATAAACGCACTCCGCCGGATGTAAAAATCACCGGAAGGGGGGATGGACACCCGATAGTACCGGGAAATACCACCAAAATTGTTCAGCAGCCAGACAAGAAAACAACCCACGTTGCTACGCAGCTTCCCTTGTTGGATGGAGCGGACCAGAAGAGCATTCATCCTAAGCCAAACCAGAAGCTTTCCGGTGTGAAAAAATCCGTTCAGAAAGCGATACCAACAGGGAAGTCCGTCAATATTGAGAAACCGGTCCGAAAAGGGCTTAAAACGACCCCTCTCCCTGCGGAGCAACCGCCAAAAGCTGCAAAAACGATCAAAAAATCCTCCGAGAAATTAACCCCAAAACCGGCAATTGCCAGGAAACCTCCGAATCAGGCAGTCGAAAAGCCGGTTGCTGGCAAGCAGCCACCAACCAAAGCCGGGATCAAACCCTTAACCGTAAAGAAATCAACACCCACTCCGGGTAGGAAGACCAGTCCAGCGAAACCGGTCAAAAGGAAATAAAATAACTATAGAGAGGGGCTGCTGTGTGAAGCACGACAGGGCAGCCCCTCTCTACAAGTACGCGGAAAACTTACTATTAATCTGTTTTATCAGACCTCAGGTCACCGTAAAGAACGTATAGTGATAGTTGATCTTATTCTGGATCATCCCAATCGTATCGCTGCCATTCGTTACGGTACCTTTCGTTGAGGTTGCCTGCCAGGTAAAATGCCGCGAGTTTCCTTCACCACTGGATCCGGTTAATGTGAAAATTGCATTTGGCAACATGTTATTGATCAGGGTCATATACCACGTACGAATCTGCTCGATCCCCTGAACTGTTCGCTGCGCGGTTATCTGCACAGCATTTGGCTGGTACAGGTTGACCACCTGGTTTGCGTCGTGGCTGTTCAATGCAGCGATATAACGATCTGGCACATCCAAACCGCCGGTTTCCCAGTTGAACTTTTGAATTGTATCCCATAGCCCGGGGAGATCCCGACGGCACTCGTCCCAGCTAAAGAAATTGACCGATGGAAGTCCGAGGGCGCATACCTGCTTTAAGAAATCGTTGATATCCGATGGTGTTGGTGCCCATCCCCCGGTTTTATAAGTTGGACCGGTGGGAATTACGGGGCGATAAGGCGCCTTGGCTTTGAACTCATCCACAACCCGGTTGAGCTGCATGGTGGGATTGTGGGCTTGCTCCCAGTATACCTGGGGCATGTTGTAATCCACTTTTTCCAGGAATTGAGTCCAGGGGAGCTGAGGATGATAGGATGGGTAACGGTACGAGGAAAGCGCCATAGGCAAGGCTGGGAAAGCAGCCCGCATTTGAGTCATAAACTTGGTCGCTGCCGTGGCTTTCCCGGCTTCTTTATACTGAACTTCCGCATCGATCACGTAGCCATCTAGCTGTAAATCCTGCAGGCGCTGAATGGCTTTCCGCGCTTCCCCCAGGGGATCATATCCATAAACGTAATGCCAGCCCCATACCTGGATTCCCAGGGACTTCAAAGCGGCTTTCACCGGAGGGATCAGGTCAAGTGAACGGGCTGTGTCGTAATTGGAAGAATTCGTTCCATCTGCGATCTTGATGAGAACATGGGTCAGACCGGCCTTTTGAGCCCGGTCTGCGATGGCGCTGACGCTGCCGTTCTCGCAGTTCGGAATTTTCCAGATGAAGAATCCTTTTCCTTGTATTGCCACAGCCATAGATCACCTCCGTATTGCGGGTTGCATCCCCATTGTTGCATGATTCGAGCCAGGGTAAAGCCCCGCCCAATTTATGTAATGATGTTGCCCTCCAACCCCAGCTCAGGAGCAATCCGCCGCATAGCCAGGATAACATTATCGACGTGCTCCCAGAGGGGCACCCCGAAATCTTCGGCAGCGACCGCAACCTCCTCTCGGTTGATGCCGGCCGCGAACGTCTTATCCTTCCACTTTTTCTTTACAGAGTTGGAGGTTAAATCGTAGAGCGATCGAGATGGTCGCACCAGGGCTACCGCAGTCACCAGCCCGGTAATCTCATCGCAGGCAAAGAGAGCTTTATCTAATAAAGTCTCTCGAACAACCCCAGTACCAGTCCCGTGCGCCAGGATGGCGTGCAGGATTTCCTCAGGCGCGCCTTGTTCTCTCAAGAAAGGGATTCCGGCCAATGGGTGAAGATCGAGGGTGGGGTGGATTTCCCAGTCGTAATCGTGCAATAGTCCCGCCAAGCCCCAGATTTCGGCATCTTGATCGAGTTTGTCTGCATAGAACCGTAAGGCAGCCTCCACGCTCAACATGTGATTGACCAGGCCAGGTGTCTTGATATGGTCGTTGACGATGGCCAATGCTTCGTCACGGGTCATACAACCTCCTATGAATTGAAAATGAACCTTTCCCAGAAGTATACTCAATAATCCACATCG
>JAQTMA010000019.1:9766-23078 GCA_028714615.1 Anaerolineaceae bacterium
CTGTTCCGCTGAGGGCAATCCCCTTCAAATCGGCTGCCCTTCTTCAAAAGGGAGACGAGGGGGTTACTCCTGGGAAGATCGGCTCTGGATTACCCAAGACCGGTAATGGGTGCGTGATCCAGATCTCCACCAACGAAAGGCTGATCCCCGGCAGCTCGCGCAAGTTCCAATACAGAGAAGCCCTGTGTGCATAGGTGCGTTGATCGGCTGCTACACCAGCCGCCTTGATCCCCATCCCATTGCACAATAACAACGCACGCGGCAGGTGGAATCGCTGCGTGACCAAAATAGCCTGCTGCACGCCAAAAATGGCGCGGGCCCGGAAGCAAGTATCATAGGTGCGTCGCCCGGCATAATCCAGCACGATGTCTTCCTCGGGGACCCCCAATCCAAGCGCATATTCCTTCATAGATCCCGGTTCGTTGTAATACAAGAAGCGGTTGTCTCCACTCATTAACAACTTCTTCACTTTCCCACCAAAATAAAGCTGCGCGGCTGTCTTCACCCGATCTTGCAGCACCGGAGTGGGTTCCCCGGAGTAGGTCAGACCGGCTCCAAAGACGATCGCCACCGGGGCGGGTTGAACATCCTCCGGAGTCATGATGCGCGGTTGGGCAAAAAGCTCGGCTCCCAGGCGTGGGAGCGCCAGGATCACCAGGGCGACCGCCATCAGAAATAGGGCCATACGATAAAGAAACCTCAATGTCCGTTTCAGCACAATGATTTACTTTCCCACCAGGGCTCGCAGATCCACTCCCAAGGCTTCAAGGTAGCCTTTTAAAGGGGCGTACTCGTCTTCTCCCACGGCCTTCATATCTGCAATTTCATATCCGGCAGCTTTAGAAAGTAACTCGCGCCCAGGCTGATCTTGCACCAGCGAAAGGAATCCATCGCGAAGTCTTGTGCGCATAGCCACCGTCATGCGTGCTGTGAAAGACAGGTTCATGTTAGGAATAACCGCATCAGTCTGCCAGATGACCGGTATTTTGGTAACAGCGTCTGCGAGATCCGGCTGTAAGCTCTCGGCCGTGCGAGCATCTCCCGAAATTGCGAAGGTTGCGCCGAAATCGCAAATGCCTTTGGCATACAGAGCGCGTACCACAGAAGTGGGGTCTTGCGTGATTACCGCCGGCAGTGTTTTGATACTCTCGGCTGCAAGAATCCCCATCGGGAGGAGATATCCGGAGGTTGATGTGGCGTCGACCAGGCAGGGACGTTTCCCCGCGAATTGAACCAGGGCATGTGCCGCGTCTGCAGTGGATTTATTCTTTGCCGGGTCGAAATAGGATGTAAATTGGCTATCTGCATTCGCCAGAAATTGGGAGCCAAAATGGTAAACGCCAAAATGATTAGTTAGCAGCGCAACGCTGGCAATCTGTTCGTCTTGTGCCAGTAGATAGGTGATCGGAGGCAAGAAAGCGATGTGCACCTCACCGAGGCGAAATGCATCCAGTAAGTCTGTGTACGAAGGGCTGACTGCGCT
This sequence comes from Anaerolineaceae bacterium, assembly GCA_028714615.1. The sequence goes on from JAQTMA010000019.1 coordinate 11,250, forward strand.
CTGGATCGTATACCCCGTTTTTGCAGCCACTTGCTCGGCCACCCCGGCGTTGGCGGTGCTGCCATCCTGTTTTTCTGCATCGCGTACCCAACCGATCACTAACGGGTTCTGTGGGCTGCCGAGCGGCTCTGGTGTTTTCGTTGCTTGGGGCGGCAATGTCACACTCGCTGCATGACTGGGTGTGCTTGCTGGCGCCGTGGGGGATAGTGTGGCCGGGGTAGAGCCGCTACACGCTGCGAACAGCCAACCGGCCAGGAGCAACCCAGCGAGTATCCTCCACTGGATGATATAATGGAAATAGCGATATATTTTCTCGGGAATATCCATCACAAGGTGAGCAAGGTTATCGTCATGGGGATGGGCTAATGATGACATGGGTAGGTAGTGGAGCCTAAAAGGATGCAAACCTCCAAAGGATGGGTTCTCGTCGTAGGGATCCTGCTAATCCTGGTTGGTGGGGTGGTGGCTGCCGTTGTTACCGTCCGGAACGCTGCCTACAGTGCGATCCTGCCGATCCAGCAGGGCAACTCAAGTTTACAGACCCAAATGGCTGGTTTCCTTCACCCCACGCCCACGATCATCCCTGATCCGGTTACGATTATACACGAGGTGCGCTCCCTCGCCCGTTTGGAAACCATCCAGTTTTCCGTCGAGAAGGTCATCACCGCAGAGACAGCGCAAGGGCGCTTCGCCATCTTGTTCGGAGACAAGCTGTTGTTTGTGGCCCACGGCACTGTCACCGCCGGGGTAGATCTTGCGAAAATGAGCGCGAATGACCTCAGTGTACAGAATGGGGCGCTCAATATGCGCCTGCCGGCAACCGAAGTATTTGTCGCAACCCTCGACAATGCAAATTCCTATGTCTATGATCGCCAAACCGGGGTTCTGACGCATGGAGATATGAATTTGGAAACGACCGCTCGCCGGGCGGCCGAAGATGAGATTCGCAAAGCCGCCCTACAAGATGGGATTCTCGCAGAAGCGCAAACCAATGCACAGGAATATTTGTCGCGTCTGTTTCGAGATATGGGCTTCCAGGACGTTATATTCACTCAGGCTACCCCCGAACCACCGGATTAAACCTAGATCCGCTCCGTCCAGCCAGCGGTTGCATATTTGGTCTCATACAACTCAGTTGCCCGATTGAGTTCAACGGAAGTTGGTGAACTCTCTTCGAGCCGGATGGCGAATACCTGTTCGAAACCGCGTACGAATGCCCTGGCAGCCGTCTCCCAGGGAACCGGAATCCCTAATACCATTTCAATGGTGGTGGCATGTTCCAACAACCGGCATGCATCATCGACCCGGGCAGCCGGGCTGGGATATCGCAAGACCTGCGTAATGCGCGTCAGATCGCCCCACAGCGGCAGAGAGCCATGCTGTAGCACTCCATTTTTTCGGCGAGCCTGGGCAGATCCGATCAACTTTTTCCCACCGGCCGTAATCTCATAGTTCGAAGGAACCTGGAAACATACCGGTCCCGCGTTTTGGGCAATCCGGTTCGGCGCAGGTTGTTCCAGGGCTGCTGCAGGTGCCCCTAGAAGCCTCAAGGCGGCCAGTAGAGCCCCGGAAAGGCGTTGGTAGCTCTCCAGCACGCTTCCGGTCAGCGTCGGGTCGTGTGACCTTCCCATCACCGCATAGGTCAATTCATCCGTATGCAGGATCGCCCTCCCACCGGTCGGGCGGCGTACCAGTTCCCAGCCCAATGCATGCAAAGCGGAAGAATCGACGTCCGCGCAGGGTTGCGCGATCCCCAGAGATAGGCAAGCCGGGTACCAGGCATACAGGCGCAAAGTTGGAGCTTGATCTACCAGGATGCAACTTTCCAAAATCGCTTCATCTAGCGCCATATTCCAGCCGCCCCGCGCAGGCGCGCTCAAAATCAGTCGCCAAACAGGGTTGGGATTGGTTGAGTCTTGCATCAGATTCGCTTCCGTTTCGCTGTGATTATACTGGGATTCGGGACAAACTGGGTTGCTGCGTACTTCCTTCAATTGAAAGGCATGGCCTGTAACAATCAGCTTGACAGAGGCAATCGTCAGGGTATAATGGTCGTATATACGTTACTCGATCAGTGGCAGTAACAAACCGCACAGGGGAAACGATTGCATGGTATATATAGGATGGCCATTGAGAAACAGAACATGGTCTAATCCGATACCCAACGTCCAAACAAACCACTACATATCCATCATGGATTGGGGAAGATCCAAGTGGAGAGATCCCAATATGGCTTATCGATATGCCATATGGGATGGATATATGCGTCGGTCCCCGATAGGGTAGCATCCATTCAAAGGATAATACAGGAGGCAGATTTATCTGGCGAGCGATAATAAACCGAAAGGCACACTGCACTTCCGTTATTTTCGTTGACACCACCGGTTTGCCCGTTTTCAATGCAAACCCAGTAACCTGTATAACAAGGAGAGAAAAGAGATGTCTAAAAAGTTTGTGTTCTTGTTCACCATCTTGGTGATTGCTACCACAATGTTGGCTGCTTGCCAGCCCGCAGCGACCACCGTGCCCACGACGGCTCCTGCAGAACCAACAGCTTCTGCACCACAGCCCACAACCGCTGTTGCTGAACCTACTATGGCGCCTGCTGAGCCGACAGCCGCCCCCACAGTTGCAGCGCCATCTGGTCCAACCGGTGAAGTCACCCTGTGGCACTCTTACCACACCGGCGAAAACGAAGAAAAAGCCCTTACCCAGCTCATCACCCAGTTCCAGACCGAAAACCCCAAACTCAAGGTCAACGTTCTGGCGATCCCCTTTGACCAGATCTTCAACAAATGGGAAACTGAAGTTGCTGCTGGAAGCGGTCCGGATCTCTTCGTTGCCCCGAACGACTCGCTGGGCAAAGAAGTGCGCGCCAGCCTGGTACAAGACCTGACCGGTAAATTGACCGCTGATCAACTGGCTGCCTATCTACCCGTGGCCATCCAAGCCGATACGATCGACGGCAAGCTCTGGGCTGTTCCTGAATCGATGAAGGCTGTTGCTCTGTTCTACAATAAAACCACCATCCCCACCCCCCCTGCTACGACCGATGAACTGATGACGATGGTCAAGGCTGGTAAAAAGATTGTCTTAAATCAGAATGCCTACCATAACTTCGGTTTCTTTGGCGCGTTCGGCAGTAAGATGTTTGATGCCACCGGAAAATGTATCGCCGACACCGATGGCGCCTCTGACGCGATCCAATATATGGTCGACCTGAAAAAGGCCGGCGCTTTATTCCAGACTGATGGCGGAAAAGCCGACACCATGTTCGAACAAGGCCAGGCCGATATGATCATCAATGGGCCATGGCAACTTGGAACATACAAGGGCTTCTTAAAGGATAACCTGGGTGTATCCGCCATGCCGGCTGGCCCGAAAGGACCTGCAACCCCTCTCGCGGCTCCTGATGGCTTCTATATTAATCCGAACTCCCAGAACGTTGACGGCGCGCTCTATCTGGCTGCCTGGCTGACCAAGCCAGCCAGCGAACAGGTTTTTGTTGACGTGGCAGGTCACGTGCCAGCCCAGGTCGGCATGACTGTCGCCGATCCATTGGTGAAGGGCTTTGCAGATGCCTCCGCCAATGGCTTCCCCCGCCCTCAGACATCCTGGTTTGATAATTACTGGACGCCCTTCGGTGACCTTATTACCAAGGCACTCGAAGGCAAGGTTGCCGCTGTTGATGGCGTCAAGCAAGCTTGCGCCGATATGAACAAGGCAAACAACATCAAATAAATACAACGTTGTTACAAGGGGAGCGCCAATAACTGGCGCTCCCCCCTTTTATATCGCTGGCTTTTTACGGAATCCCACTACAATTATGGGTAGCGAATAGCCAAAATATTGAAAGGAGCAGGCTAATGGCAACGACCACCCTTCCCAGTCCCCAGACCGGTAAAAAACCGTTTTGGCGAGGGTTACGCCGCACGGCAAATATCTATCTGTACTTATTACCCGGTTTATTGGTCATGGGAATCATCACATTTTATCCCATGGGTTACCAAATCTGGATGTCCTTCACCGATTATGGTCTCAAGAACTTGCGTGTGAATGCCCCGCTCCCTAATTTTATTGGCTTGGTCAATTACATCCGTATCCTCGTTAACGATCTACCCATCGCCAATTTTAGCTTCTGGGGTATGCTGACTTTTAACCTGTTTTGGACCTTCATCAACGTGATCGTCCACGTCTCGGTTGGCATCCTGGTCGCGGTGGCGTTGAACACCGAGGGTCTCTGGTTCAAAGGGATTTACCGGGTCATATATATTCTCCCCATGGTGATTCCTGAGATCATCATTGCCAACGTATGGAGGAATATGTACGACCCGGATTACGGCGCCATCAACCAGGCACTGACGGCCTTCGGGCATGTATTTGGGATGGCTCCGGATATTTTCAAGATCCGGTGGATCGACCAGATCGATTATCCGTTCTCACCGATCCCTTTGACTTTATCCTTTTTCGCTCTATTGATAACCAATATATGGCTAGGGTGGCCTTTTATGACCGTCGTAGCCACCGGAGCCCTGCAGAGTATTCCTAAAGATCTCTACGAGGCAGCCTCCATTGATGGCGCCAGTGGATCTCAAAAGTTTTGGACTATCACCATTCCATTGCTCCGTCCGGCTATGGTGCCGGCAGCCGTACTTGGGATAATCTGGACGTTTAATAAGTTTTCGTTGATATATTTCCTGTCAGGAGGCGGGCCGATTCGAAAAACGGAAATACTTCTCACCACGGCCTTCCGCCTGGTGAATGAGAACCGGTTATACGGGGTGGCTGCCGCTTTCTGTGTATACATATTCATCATCCTCTTAACCCTCACCCTCTTGACAAACCGGATTACCAGAGCCACGGAGAGCTACGATGTCTAGCATAACCGTACCCACACCCACGTTACGATCCCGCTTATCCGGAAAATTGAGCGGGAAAACAGGCACAGGCCGTAAGTTACCCCTTGGCAGGCAGTTGCTGCTCCAGTTGATGCTTCTGCTCATTGCTTTCGTCGTGCTGTTTCCCATCCTGTGGATCTTCAGCCTTTCTCTGGATCCGCGCGGTATCACCCGGCCGACCGAGCTGCGCTTGATTCCGCAAGGAGCTTCCCTCCAGGCTTATAAGGATATCATCGCGAAACCGACCAACAACCCGGTAACCCTTCCTCAATTGTTCCTCAACAGTGTAAAACTGGCAGGCGGGACCACGTTAGCAGCGGTTTTCATCGGAATTTTTGCTGCATACGCCTTTTCTCGATTCCGCTTTGCTGGTCGCCAGGTCTTGATGATCGGGGTGATCACAGTGCTGATGTTGCCCTCCATTGCCACCTTACCGGCGTTGTTTGTCTTGCTTAATAAAGTTCAGCTTGCCGCCGGTGGGTTTAAATTTAACCTGCGCGATTCCTTACTCGGAGTCGGTCTCGCCATGACTTCTGGCGCCCTACCATTTGCGATTTGGAATTTGAAAGGTTTCCTGGATACCATACCAAAAGAACTGGAAGAAGCCGCGTTGATCGATGGCGCTAATGCGAATCAAACCTTTTTCCGTATCATTCTTCCGTTAGCGGTGCCCGCCCTGGCCGTTACAGCCTTTGTTGGGTTTATGGGTGGTTGGACGGAGTTCGCCATCTCCTGGCAGTTCCTGACCAACCCGAAGGATTTTACCCTGACGATGGCCCTGTGGAATATGACCGGCCAATATGCCGGTAGTATTCCCTGGTCACATTTCGCTGCGATGTCAATCATCATTGCCCTACCGGTGTCGATCGTGTATCTGATGCTGCAGAAATACATCGTTAGCGGCCTGACCATCGGTGGCGTCAAGGGATAAAGCGATCTTGATAATTCAGATGAAGCATCCCTTCCTACGTTTGTTGGTGATTTTCTGCCTGGTTGGTTTGGTAACCGCCTGTTCTGGTGGACCTCCGCGGACTCCAACTCTTGCTCCAGAAGGTCCGGTTAAGACTCAAACTCAACAACCGGTTTTGATCCCAACCAATCCTCCGGCAACCACCTCGATTCCAACCACCTTGCCGGTGAGGATTGTATCGCCGATCAGGGGACTGCCGCAAGGGACGGACGGATATCCCTGGTGGAATGACTCGGTCTTTTATGAAATTTTTGTCCGGAGTTTCTACGATAGCAATGGGGATGGCATCGGGGATCTGCGCGGCCTGATTGCGAAATTAGATTACCTGAACGATAATGACCCTTCCACCCAAACAGATCTGGGAGTCAGTGCTATTTGGTTGATGCCGATCAATCCGTCACCCTCTTATCACGGGTACGACATCACCGATTATTACACGGTCAATCCGGATTATGGTAGCCTGGATGATATGAAAGAGTTGATCCGCCAGGCGCACCGGCGCGGGATCCGCGTGATCATGGACCTGGTACCTAACCATACTTCTTCCAAGCATCCCTGGTTTATCGATGCCCAAAAGCCGGGTTCAAAATATCATGATTATTATGTCTGGGGAGGAAAAGAACACGCCGGAGACAGCCAGTGGCACCTGGGAACCAATGGCCAATACTACTACAGCTACTTCAACGCTGGTATGCCCGATTTGAACTATACCAACCCGGCGGTGACCCGCGAGATGGAAAATGTGGTGAAATTCTGGCTGAACGAGGTAGGCGTCGATGGATTTCGCATCGATGCTATCCGGAATTTGATTGAAGAGGGTTCGATCCAGGCTGATTCGGATGCAACCCACTCGTGGTTAAAGCAGTTCCGTAAGTTTTACAAAGGCATCAATCCTCAAGCCGTGACAATAGGCGAGATCATGGGGAACACGTCTGCTGTGGTCAAATACGTGCAGGGAGATGAGCTCGACCTGGCCTTTGATTTTGATCTCGCCCAGGCTACCGTCACATCAATTAACGTTGGCAAAGCGGCTTCGCTGAACCAGGCGCTCGATGTGGATTATCACTGGTTTAATCCCAATGAGTATGCCTCCTTCCTGACCAACCACGATCAGACCCGTTCAATGTCCCTTTTTCGCAATAACATCGGAAAAGCGAAATCTGCTATCTCGCTTTTGTTAACCTCCCCGGGTGTCCCTTTCCTCTATTACGGTGAGGAGATTGGCATGCTCGGTCAGAAACCCGATCCGGAAATCCGGACGCCGATGCAGTGGACCGCAGATAAAAATGCCGGCTTCACGTCGGGAACGCCCTGGGAAGCAGGAAACCCGGATTACCAACAAAAGAGTGTCGCGGTTATGGATGGCGATCCAGCATCGCTCTTGAATTACTATCGCACTTTGGTGAGTTTACGCAATTCTCATGCGGCTCTCCGGGTTGGAAACTTAACTACCATTGACACGGGTAATCCGGAAGTGATTGCCTATTTGCGGGAGAGCCAAAATGAGAAAATTCTGGTGGTTGCTAACCTGAACAAAGAAGCTCAAACTTCGTACCACTTAACTCTCAAAAGTGGAGATCTCAAAGGGAATTACCAGGCCGCCCCAATCATCGGAACAGGCGCTTTTCGCAGCTTATCTGCAAATTTACAAGGTGGCTTTGAAGCTTATCTTCCCACACCCACTCTCTTCTCAAATCAGACTCTAATTCTCCAACTCCAACAGCAATAATTTGCCGGTAATGATCAAGGTGCCAGCCGATTAATGATACAATAGCCCTCCTGTATCTTAATGGATGTTTAGGCGTATGTCAAAATCCCTGGAAGCTGCCCCAACCCTGACTGAAGAAATCGAGTTCGTCTCTCCTCGCCCAACCGTGGAAGTCCATTTTCCGGATGGACGGGTGCTATCCGGGCCACGTAACACCCCCATTGGGGGTTTTATGACCAGGCTAAACGATCCGGACGCTGCGCCTATTGTTGGGGCAGTTGTGAATGGGGAGCTGCGAGAATTAACTTACCCGATCGAGATCGACGTTCGCGCCCGTCCGGTTACGATGGCGGATGCCGACGGGGCTCGCATCTACCGGCGATCGATCACTTTCCTGTTAGAGGTCGCTTTTGAAGACCTGTATCCCCTCGCCTCTCTTACGATTGACCATTCGGTCTCCTCAGGAGGGTTCTATTGCCACGTCACCGGTCGCCTTCCCCTCAGTCTAGACGAGTTAAATGGCCTGGAAAGGCACATGCACGACCTAGTCAAACAGGATCTACCATTCAAGCGCCAGATGATCCCGTTAAAAGAAGCAATCGCCTACTTCCAATCGAAAGGGCTCCACGATAAAGTCCGCCTCTTAAGCTACCGGCCAAAAGATTACCTGGTGCTTTACAGTCTTGAAGAACACCGTGACTATCAGTATGGGTACATGGTCCCATCTACCGGCTACCTGGCCTGGTTCAACCTGGTAGCAATGGGAGAAGGTTTCGTACTTCACTACCCCCGCCGCCAATCTCCTACCCAATTGCTGCCGATGCCCGAATACCCCATGCTACTAACCTCATTCCGGCAGTATGGCGATTGGCTCGAACGTCTCGGTATCGGCAGCGTAGGCGCCTTGAACGATGCAATCAAAGAACAACGCATCCGCGAGATCATCCTCGTCCAAGAAGCCTTACACGAGCAGCAAATTGCCGAAGTCGCGGAAGAGATCACCAACCGGCGAGACCGGGTACGCGTCATCCTTATCTCCGGGCCATCTTCTTCAGGCAAAACGACGTTTTCCAAACGATTAGCGATCCAACTCCTCGCCCAGGGATTATCACCCTTTGCGTTGGAAATGGACAATTATTTTGTCGACCGCGAAAAAACCCCTCGTGATGCAAATGGGCAAGTAGATTATGAGGCTCTGGCTGCGCTCGACCGCTCACTACTCAGCGAGCATATCCGCCGGCTCATCGTTGGCGAGCAGGTTCAGCTTCCTCACTATAACTTTAAAACAGGCGCCAGCGAACCGGGAGACCTCGTCCAGCTCCGTTCAGACCAATTACTTATCTTAGAGGGTATCCACGGGTTGAACCCTGACCTGTTAACCAATATCCCCGCCAGCAAGACTTTTCGCATCTACGTTTCAGCCCTCACTCAGTTAAACCTGGATCGGCACAATCGCATCTCCACAACGGATACGCGCTTAATTCGCCGCATTATCCGCGATATGCGCGAGCGCGGCTATACGGCTCAGCAGACAATTTCCCGGTGGGACTCTGTCCGGCGGGGGGAGAAGAATTACATCTTTCCCTATCAGGAATTCGGAAATGTGATGTTTAACTCAGCCATCGTCTACGAGATTTCGGTAATGAAACCCTTGGTCGAACCTCTCCTTCGTCAGGTTCCTTTCGGAACCGACGAATACATTGAAGCCAAACGTTTGCTGGCTTTCCTCGAATGGTTCCTCCCGCTGGATCTTGATCTGGTACCGGATAATTCGATTTTGCGCGAGTTCGTAGGCGGCTCGATCTTACGGGATTTTAAGCTCTGGCATGGGTAGAAATCAAATGGTCAGAATGAAAATACCTGCGCGGATCGATCCGCGCAGGTATTTTCATTCTGACCATCCGGAGAGAAGGGCTAGATAATTGCTTCGCGCAGTACTTCCGCCAGGCGCACCATGCCCTCCTGGATTTTCTCTGATGATGCGTAGGAGAAATTCAAACGCATCGTGTTCTTTCCACCCCCGCGCGGGTGGAAAGACTCGCCAGGCACGAATGCTACCTTCTTCTCAATGGCGCACTTGAGTACCTGGGTAGCATCCAGATACTCCGGGATGGTTGCCCACAAGAACAGGCCGCCCATTGGATGGGTCCATTTCACCCCGGCAGGCATGGTTTCTTCCATCACTTCCAGCATCAGGTCGCGCCGCTCGCGGTAAAGGGCGTTGATCTTCTTAACGTGTTGATTTAGAAAGCCGCGGTTCCCGACTTCATATGCGACGAACTGGTTGAAGGTTGCGGTATGGAGATCAGCGCCTTGCTTGGCCTGCACCAGCTTTCGAATAACCTCTGGCGGGGCGATCACCCACGCTAGCCGAATGCCTGGAGCGAGGATCTTGGAAAATGTCGATAGGTAAATAACGTTACCCCGGTAAGTCGTTTCTGTGTTTTCTTGTAAGTGGTTATCCAGAACGAATACAGAGGGAAGGTTCTCGCCTTCATAACGGAGCTGGCCATAAGGGTCATCTTCGATAATGGGAACGCCGTAGCGGTCGGCAAGTTCGACTAATTTCAACCGCCTTTCGAGGGAAAGCGTGACCCCGGTCGGGTTTTGAAAGTTCGGTAATACGTAGATAAATTTCGGGCCGACTCGTAGAGCTTGCTCCAAAGAATCGGTCTGCATCCCGTTCTCGTCCGATGGGACCGTAATGTATTCAGCTCCATAGGCATTCCAGGCTTGCAACGCACCCAGATAGGTCGGATTCTCAACCAGTATGCGATCACCGCGGTTGATGAAGATTTTCCCTAAGAGGTCGAGCGCTTGCTGCGAACCGGAGGTGATCAGGATGTTATCCGGACAAATATCGATACCATAGCGTAACGTATGGCGGACTATCATCTCTCGTAACGGGAAGTATCCCTCGGTGGATCCGTACTGGAGAGCGATAGGGCCGTAATTGCGTAAGACACGTTCGCACGCCTCGCCGAACTCTTCAATCGGGAAAACTTCAGGGGCAGGCATCCCCCCGCCGAATGAAATAATGTCCGGCTGTTCGGTCAATTTGAGCAATTCGCGGATTGCCGAACTTCCCATTCGTTGAGTGCGTTGTGCGTAACGATAGTCCCACGGTGTTTGCATAGATTTGATCTCCTTGATCCTTCATAATCAGATTGGTAAGAGGTCAAGAGCCAGTTCTATTGAGCCATTGGGTGGCGCCACCTCCTTGAAAAATGGATGCGGACGTTTAATGTCCGCATCCATGGGAACCTGATCTATTTCGGGAACCGGCTGACGACTACCGCCGCGGTGGGTAACGTAATTTTATCACCTACCCTTAGCTCCGCCGGTACCTTCCCGGTGGTTTTGGGGGATCCCTGGTAAATGGCGATAGGTGTCCCCTCAACTGCCGAGGTTAACTCGAGGAATGCCTGGCCGGTGAGCAGCCCTTCACTATCCACAGCACAGGAAGTGACCGCACCGATGACTCGCCCCTTTCTATCGAGTACCGGATCGCCCGAGTGAGCCATGCGGATGCCTTTTTCGGTGAATCGGAAACGCGCCACAACGCCCTTGCGGTTCTTTTCTCGTTGCACATACGCCTGGCGACCGATAAACCAGGGCTTATACACTTTCACATAGCTGCCAAAACCGGCTTCGGCTACACCCAGGTTCAGGTCGCCGCCCATTTCGTGCCCGTATAGGGGTAATCCGGCTTCTGTGCGGAGTGAATCGCGAGCGCCCAATCCGCATGCTTTTAATCCGAATGGTTCGCCGGCTTTGAGGAGGGCATTCCACAGGTCAACCGCGCGGTCGGGGTGAACGAACAGCTCGAAGGCCATTTTCTCGCCTGTGTAACCAGTGCGCGAGACGACCAGATCAAATCCGCCAACCGTGGCTTCACACAACTCGGTCCGCTTGAGCCCTGTGATCTGCTTGCGAGTTTTTCCGTCCACGCCGAGAGTGAGGAGAATATCGCGAGATTTTGGTCCTTGCAGAGCGATATCCACGCGCATATCGGCGCCTTCCTTGGGATCGCGCAAGTTGCGCAAGGTGACACCAGCCCCAAATACGCACGCCCAAGCACGTTGGTTGTCGATCAATACCCGCCCTTCCCGAACGGAATTCAACCAGGCCCAGTCTTTATCGTCGTTGGAAGCGTTGACCACCACCAGGTATTGGTTTTCTCCCCGGTGATAAACCAGGGTGTCATCGATCACATTCGCATCCGGGTCCAGGAAGTGGGTATAACAAGACTC
>JAQTMA010000019.1:23178-26586 GCA_028714615.1 Anaerolineaceae bacterium
CAGGATACGTACTCGCAGTTTGGCATCCTCCAATACTCCGAAATCCACCTTGGCGCGTTGTGAAGAGCCTTTCCGGGCTTCGACCGTGTATGGGGTGGTCGCTTGTAACACGTCCGCCATAATGTCGGCGATGATGAGCATATCCTTCTCGACCAACCCGCGTTGCGTCACCCAGGGTGTACCGAAGCGTAACCCGGAAGCGTGTAAGGCGGTTTTATCGCCCGGGATCGTATTGCGATTGCAGACAATCCCGGCCAGGTCCAGGATGCGAGCAGCCATATCCCCCGAGAGGGGCGTTCCATCTGGGCCGGATATCGTTTTGCAGTCAAGGTTGGAAAGATGGGTATTGGTTCCACCGTACGGGATGCGGAAGCCGCGTTCTTTTAGTCGACCCGTGAGGGCGCTGCAGTTTAGGATGATCTGGTTTTGCAATTGGTTGAAGGTGGCAGTTTGGGCCAGTTTAAAGGTCACCGCCAGCGCAGCAAAAACGTGGACGTGTGGACCGCCTTGTTCACCCGGGAAGACAGCTTTATCGATTTTCTTTGCGATGGCAGCATCGTGAGTCAAAATACAGGCGCCGCGCGGGCCGCACAAAGTTTTGTGCGTGGTAAATGTGATCACGTGTGCGAGCCCGACTGGAGAGGGGATCGACCTGGCTGCGACCAGGCCGGCAATATGGGAGATATCCGCGAACAAGATCGCGCCGACCTCATCGGCTATTTCGCGGAACCGCTCCCAATCGGGCGCCCAGGGATAGGAAGAATACCCCGCAATAATGATCTTGGGTTGGCTTTCCTTGGCGATGGCTCTTACTGCGTCATAGTCAATTTGCTCGCTGGTCGGGTCGACGGCATAGTGGACGGCATTGAACAATTTACCGGATCGGTTTACCGAAGAGCCGTGCGATAAGTGACCGCCGTGTAATAAGTTCATTCCTAAAATAGTATCGCCGGGGTTGATCAGTGCAGTATAGACCGCGTTGTTGGCGGGCGCTCCGGAGAGAGGTTGCACATTGGCGTAGAGACCGTCAGCCGGTATGCCATTCGCGGCGAATGCTTCTGCACAGCGCCGGCGTGCTAAGGATTCAACAATGTCGGCATATTCGACGCCTTTGTAATACCGTGGGTCAGCATAACGCCGGTAATGGGATAACTGGCGAGTATAATCCAGTATCTCCGCTTCATTCATCCACCGGGTTTCCTCGTCCGGATATCCCTCGGCATAGATATTCTGGAACACCGATCCCAGGGCTTCACGCACTGCGGCCGGAGCGCTGCTTTCACTGGGTATCAAGATCAATTTGCGGAACTGGCGCTCAGCTTCGAGGCGGATCAATTTATCGACATCTGCATCCACCTCAGCCAGGTTGCCATGTGTTAAGAAATCAGGCATCAAGAAATCTCCTTTTTACCAGATTAGGAGTAATTGAAAGACAACAGGCAAGCCTTCAGAACGGCCTGTGTATTTTAGCCCTGTGGATGCGACAGGTCAAGCCCGAGCTTGAACCACCCCGGATGGGGCGGAGATGTGGTTGCCAAGCCATTCGATCATAAATTGAATCACGCGATCTTTGGTTGGCTCGTTGTGGGTTTCGTGGTAATACCCTTCCCATACTTTTAAGGTACAGTCACCCGGCACCTGGCTAGCGAACTTCTTGGTCATTTCAGGAGAGACGATCCGGTCGGCGCTGCCTTGCATGATGAGTAATGGCAGGTGAAAATTATGGGCATGCTGCATGGCGAACTGGCCGGATTCGATCATGTCTACTCCGAGGCGCGCAGAGATGCGGTCATGTACCAAAGCATCCTTCTGGTAGATCTGGATGACCGTCGGGTCATGCGAAAGGTTACTCAAGTCCAGGCTGTTTGCCAGGGTCGTGGACGGCATGGTCTGTGCCAGAACGCGCACCATCGTCATCTTCCAACCTGGTACAGGATCACCGGGTGCTAATATGGGGCTGGTAGAGATCACACCGGCAATTTGCGGTTGGCGACGTAAAACGTAGGTGATCACCAGGTTCCCACCTAGACTATGTCCATACAAAAAGCGGGGAATCCTTGGAAAACGCTCACCGGCTTCTTTCAACAGATGAGCGATGTCATCTAGAATCAGGTCATAGCTAGCGGCATGGCCGCGGATTCCCTCCGATTTCCCGTGACCCCGTAAATCGAACGATATCACTGCGAAACCGGCGCCGGTAAGTTTTTCAGCTACATATTGGTACCGACCGGAATGTTCACCCAATCCGTGCACCAGGCAGATGACCGCCTGCGCGTCACCAATCGGGCTCCAGGCTTGCCCGAACAAGCGCATTCCATCCCCGGTAGTCCAGGAGTAGTCGAAGTGATTCATTTTCATTCTCCGTGGGTCATTTCGATTGGGAAGTTGATATTTCAGCCAGCCAAAAGAACAATGTTCCTTCTGGTCACCACTATTGAGTTTATATCAAATTGGAGGATTATTCAAGGTAATTGTTTCCCCATTCATTGCATTCTCATCTCTGCCTGAGTACAATAGACCTGATCAGTCCTCATAACAAGATCACGCTTGATGGAGAGTCCACCATGCCCGATTGGACCACCCTATTTACCTAAACCTGCTTGAACCGGTTTGAAACTATATGCCTGAGACGATTGAATACATCACCGCCGAAACCAAGGAAGGCCGGGAAGCCATCCTCCAGGTGATGGAGCAATCCTTCCAGGCAGATCTGGAGCCTGTCCCTGCGGAATGGGCGATTGCAAGGGTTGTAGATGGAATACCGGTGTCGTTCGTTCTGGTAGATCCAACCCGCCTGATGCAGTTCCCCGGGCGTGGGCTTTCCTTTGGTTTCATCCTTGACGTAGGCACTCGAAAAGACCGTCGCTGGGAAGGTCATTTCCGTGGAATTATGGAAGAGGTTTTTCGCCGGTTACACACAGCCGGCATCTCCCTGGTGGGTTGTCATGGACGTTATCAGCTTTACCGGCGTTTCGGCTTTGATGTATTTACGCACAACTGTGGGATCTTTATTACCCCTGAGCTGATCGAATTCAGGCTCGGTTTGGAAGCGCCTGAACGGTCGGAGGCATGGGTGAGCGTCAGCAACAGCCACTTTGTTCTAGCTGACGTGTTGCTGGTTTACCGGACGCATGCGGATAGTATAGAAGATGCCCGCCAGGTCTTGCTTTCTGCAGCATCCCTCGCCAGGCAGAAACGGAAGTCGCGTATTTTGTTTGAGCATCCTGAAGCGCCCAGTTATGGTTCAACCTATCCGATCTATCCTACCCCAGAAACCCCTTTGAGCGAGATGGCGAGAGCATGTGGTGGCAGTGTGGTTGTTCAGGGAGCCAATCCGGAAGAAGGAGCCGTGCCGGATGCGGATTGGTTAAAAGCGTTGGATGTCCCCTTGCTGTTACAGCAAGTCCT
>JAQTMA010000019.1:26686-28882 GCA_028714615.1 Anaerolineaceae bacterium
TTCCCGATGTGTATGCATATACAGGGATGGTTTCTGCTTTTATTAAAGCTGGTTTTACGGAGGTTGCCCGGCGCTCTGAAACCCGTCCAGTGATGCGATTCTATATTCCAGAGTAGAAAGGAATACTCCATGATAGACCCACGTACATCCAGGCTGGCTGAACTGCTTGTGAATTACTCGGTCAACATCCAGCCTGGTGAAAAAGTAATGATTAAAGGAAGTTCTGTTGCAGAACCTTTGATCCTCGAGATTTACAAGCAGGTACTCCAAGCTGGAGGGAATCCCATGGTGATGGTCACTCCTACAGGCCTGGATGAAGTCCTTTATGCATATGCCTCTGATGAGCAGCTTAAGTTCTATCCGGAACCGCAACGCCTGGCGATTGAGACATTCGATGCTCAAATTGGGGTGATTGCGGAGGTGAATACCCATGCCCTCACCAATGTCGACCCCGCCAAGATGGTATTGCGGGACCGCGCTTATCAACCCATCATGCAAACCCTCCTGGATCGTGCTGCTAAGGGTAGCTTGAAGTGGACTATGACTCTTTTTCCTACCCAGGCGCATGCTCAAGATGCTGAAATGAACCTGGCCGATTACGAGGATTTTGTTTACCGGGCTTGTATGCCCGATATGGAAGATCCAGCGGGGTACTGGCGCGCGGTCTCTACACGACAAAAGAAGATCGTGGAATGGCTAAAAGGGAAACACACTGTACACGTGACCGGACCTGATACGGATCTCACCATGAACATCACTGGGCGCCCCTTTATTAACTGCGACTGTCACGAAAACGTACCGGACGGAGAGGTATTTACTGGTCCTGTTGAGGATAGCATGCATGGCCATGTGCGCTTCTCTTATCCGGCTATCTTCAGCGGCCGCCAGGTGACCGGGATCAACCTGTGGTTTGAGAACGGGAAAGTGGTTAAAGCGCATGCAGATAAGAATGAAGAATTTCTGTTAAAAACTCTCGATACTGATGAAGGCGCGCGGCGGGTTGGTGAATTTGCTATCGGGACGAACGAAGGCATTAATCGCTTCACCGGCGAGATTCTCTTTGATGAAAAAATTGGTGGCAGTTTCCACATGGCGTTGGGCGCCGGGTATCCAGAGACGAACAGCGTGAACCAATCTGCCATCCATTGGGATATGATTTGCGACTTACGCCAGGGTGGGCGCATCCGGGTGGATAATGAGTTGTTATACCAGGATGGCAAGTTCGTTCTGGACTTTTAATCGATCTCATCAGGGTGGCCTATGGAACCTGTTCTGCCTCAGTACGCTCACTCCACAACCCTCCCAAATCAGCGCAGCGGCTGTGCAGATCAGGTCGTATTGTTTGTTACAGTCGTCTTTCTCCTTGGATTTACGATTCTGAGCCAATCTTCTGCCTGGGCAGCCGACGAGGTGGTCTTCGAAGGATTATTACGCCCCCCATTCTTCTCCCGTGCATTGATCGCACTGGGATTTGGCGGCGTCATCAGCTTGCCACCTGTGTTGCTCACCCTTTTTTGGAGAACTTCGCGTTATTCCCTGTTCTACCGCACCTGGGCTTTTGCCGCCGGCTTCAGCATCTTGATGTCTGGAGCTCGCTTGCTTCCGATCACTGCGGTGCAGGCATCCACCACGATCCAACTTGGCTTGATGGTGTTCTATTGCCTGATGGTTGTGTTTTGGATGCGGCGTAGCGGTAGTAGTCTCACCCATCTCAAAGCACCCCGCTCACAGGTTGGATTATGGTTGTCTATCGCTCTAGCGGTGATCATCGGATTGCCCTGGATTGCCTGGGGTGCGCTTGGCTCTCCCCTCGACACCCTGCTCTCCCTATTGGAGGGGATATTATTCGGTGCTACCGCTTCGGTGATCTTGTATTATTGTTTGTTTCAGCCGCTGCGTCTTCAACCGGTCCCCAACCGGCATGAATTGTTTATGGCCGGTTTTGCTACGCTGCTCGGCTTAGGGTTGATGACGTTTGGACTGCAGATCAACGGTTTTGAAACCTACCTTTTCCTGGCCATCCCCGGATTGGCTATCTTGTGCTTTGTTCTGAACATGTTCACCGCCTCTGGATGGTTGTCATCATCCATCCTGATCGGATTGGGAGCGGCCTTCCCCTTGATGTTTGTCGATCCAGACGAGCTATCCATGATCATTAGCTCTGGTCAAGGCGAATTGCTTCAATGGGTCAACCAG
>JAQTMA010000019.1:28982-32570 GCA_028714615.1 Anaerolineaceae bacterium
GGGAATGATTTTAATTGGATCGATCCCTGGAACCAATCCCCTTCCCCGGTGGATGTGGGGGGGCATGGCACTCATACCCTTGGCATTATGGCGGGAGCTCGTACTGGCATAGCTCCTGGAGCGACCTGGTTTGGATGCGTGAACCTGGCGCGTAACTTAGGGAACCCGTCTTTCTATCTGGATTGCATGCAATTTATGCTAGCGCCTTATCCGCAAAACGGTGACCCATTGAAGGATGGAGATCCAACCCGCTCTGCCAATGTGATCAATAATTCATGGGGCTGCCCGGACGTGGAAGGTTGTGATGCGAATGCGCTCCTTCCAGCGGTGAACGCGCTGAGAGCTGCCGGAATCTTTGTTGTTGCCTCTGCCGGAAACAATGGTTATGGCGGTTGTGGTACCGTGACCGATCCGTTAGCCATCTATGCGGATGTCTATACCGTAGGGGCGGTGGATTCCACCGGAGATTTGGTCGCCTTCAGCAGCTTGGGTCCGGTCAAAGTGGATGGCAGCAACCGAGTAAAGCCAGACATCGTCGCGCCCGGAGAGCAGGTTGTATCTACCTTCCCGAACAATTCCTACGAGATCGAAAGCGGTACCTCCATGGCAGGTCCGCACGTAGTCGGGGTGGTTGCATTGATGTGGTCAGCCAATCCCAGATTGATCGGGAACATCAGCCTGACCCAGTCGATATTGGATGAAACTGCTCAACCCTATCGAGGGAGCCTGCCCACCTGTGTAAATGCCAACCACCTACCCAACGATGGGGTAGGCTGGGGCTTGGTGGATGCCTACGCGGCTGTTAAACGAGCTATCCAGGTGAAATGATGTAATGGGTGTCTCGGATGATGATAGAATCTTACGCACAACACGTTGGGATTGATCAAAACCTCATCACAGCGATATCCAGCGAAGCAAATTGATGGGGGCGCTACCGGAAACCCCATTCCGGGAGGATAGCTAACTATATAGGGTAGCAAATTGTCCGAGATGACTGATGTGGACGCCCTGGCGAAGGCTGCCGAAGGAGATCCGGAAGCATTTGGGGTCCTCTATGAGCGTTACGTGGGACGGATTTATAACTATATCTATTATCGAACCGGAAACCCTTACGACGCAGAGGATCTAACATCCCGGGTCTTCCACCGCGCCAGCGCTCATATTGGGAAATACCGTAACATGGGAGTCCCGTTCTCAGCCTGGCTCTACCGTATCGCTCACAATTTGGTGGCAAACTGGCACCGTGATAACAGCCGCCACCATGAAGTTCCGTTAGAAGATCATTATCAGCTCCCCCAAAAAACAGACCCCCCTGAAGCAGCCCTGGTCTATAACCAGGAACAAGAGAGTCTATTGAGGGTCATCCGCCGCATGCCCGCGGAACGCCAACACTTGCTGATCTTGAAATTCGTTGAACATATGTCCAACGCCGAGATCGGTCAAATCATCGGACGGAGTGAAGGCGCTGTGAAGAGCCTGTACCACCGCACGCTGATTGTACTGAGGGATGAGCTGGAAGAATTGGACCATAACGAAGGATAAGAGGCGTATAGATGCCTGTAAAGAAACCAATGCATACCGACGATCAATTGCGCAATCTGGAAATCGAACTGGAAGATCAGTTTTTACCGGTCCGACCTGACCCAGAATTTGTGCATCGCTTGCGGCGCCGGTTAGTTTCCTCTTCCGGGGTGACACTCGAAGGCCAGGATCATTTACTCAACCTGGTGCTGGCTTTGGGGATCGTGATGGCTGGTTTGTTCGCGGTGGTTGCGCTTATCCGGGGAATCTATGGGTTAGTAAAGGTATTGGACCTCATTCACAAAACCCCCTGACCCCGATTAAATAATCCCACTTGTCCAACTATTCTCTGACCAGATGAGATTCCAGCCAGGCGATCAACTGGCTCTCACTTGGTTCAGTTAAAATACTACCATCTGGTGATACCAGGGTAGGCACGCTGCGGTACCCCCGGTTAACCTTTTCCACGAATGCCCCTGCTTCTTCGTTATCGTCGATATTAATGAATTCATAAGGAATCTGTTGCCTATCCAGGTATCCCCGGGTCCGCCGGCACATCCCACACCAAGTTGTTCCGTAAATAATCAGTTTATCTGGACATTGTTCTGTCATTGACGATGCTCCAAGCTTAGTCCCGTTATGGTACCGTTAGTTCACTCGGCAGAGGTCCGATAAATCTATTATAGCTGGGGACAGGCCTGGAATCTTGAAATCTGCCAAGGCTGTGATTTTCTCTGACAAAATTAGGACGAATGTCATCCGGATACTTCAACTCGACCCAACCTGCTAATGCTAAAAGCCTGCCGGGTGGCAGGCTTTGCTTTCGTACGGATGTTAGGAAGAAAAAGACTAAGCCCAGTTTTGTTTCTTGACGAAGTCAGTGATGACCGGGATGTTAACGTACTTGCCCTGGTATGCCTGGATTCCCCAATAAATCTCCAGAATGAAGCCTAGCGGCAAAATGCACAAGCCGATAAATACTGCGCTGGTGATGGTGCCAATGGCGATGTAGAGTACCCCGAAGGCTAACGCTTGGGCTGCATGGGCGCGAATGAAAGGCCGATTCTTCTTGTCTTCCATCAGCATGAGGATTATGGGCACGATTGGTGAAAAAATATAGGCCAATAAAGCCCATAGCTTATCATCCTGTGTGACATCCGTGGAAGTTCCATATTGTTGAGCCATTGATTTTCCTCCAGACCGAATATATGAATTATTGCGGTTCTAACTCCCCGCGAAGTTATTAATTATTGTACAGCATTTTTTACAAAGTGCAAGCAAATCCATCTTAAAGGTATAAGGGATGTCCATCCTTTTCGGGCTATTGTGTTAAAATTCTCACATGCCCGAGCGGATCGTATTTATGGGGACTCCCGAATTTTCACTGCCCAGCCTGCGAACACTCACCGCCCGGTATGATCTTATCGGCGTAGTAACGCAGCCTGATCGCCCGGCCGGGCGAGGAAAGCACCTCAAACCACCGCCTGTGAAACAACTCGCCAATCAACTCGGGTTGCCTGTAATCCAACCTCGCCGTCTGCACGATCCGGAGACGATGGCGCAGTTGATAGCTTGGTCTCCAGATCTATTGGTCGTGGTTGCTTTTGGCCAGATACTTCGCCCCAATGTGCTTGATCTGCCGCCCCATGGCTGCATCAATGTGCATGCGTCATTACTACCCCGCTGGCGCGGAGCAGCTCCCATTCAGGCAGCCCTCCTCGCCGGTGATCCCGTAACCGGCGTCACCATCATGCGGATGGATGCGGGTATCGATACCGGTGACATCCTCACTCAGCGGGTTGCTCCGATCTTACCGGAGGATAGTGCTGGCTCACTCTCTGAGCGATTGTCGATCCTGGGTGCTCAATTACTGGTCGAAACACTCCCTGGATACCTGGAGGGATCGATCCACCCTCGCACCCAAGACTCAGCCAGAGCCACCCTGGCCCGCTTACTGAAGAAAGAGGATGGACAATTGGATTTTACTCAACCGGTTGCGAGTCTCTCACGCCGGGTGCGTGCATTGTCTCCTTGGCCAGGGGCTTATACCTGGTGGCTAGGACAGGT
>JAQTMA010000020.1:0-4135 GCA_028714615.1 Anaerolineaceae bacterium
AGCGTAACAAGATCAGCATCGAGAAGAACGGGTGGGTTACGCAGCTCTCCGCCCAATCGGAGATGATCAAGCCATTGTCCTGGCTCATAAAGATATTGGCGTCGTGAAAATCGTCGTGGTGCAGGCTAGGGGGGATAGGCGCGGCAGACAGTTGGGCGCACATTTCCTGGAAGCGGGGTAGCAGCCCGCGCAGGCGCAGAAGCTGTTCCTCACTTAGCCCCTGCGCCTGCGCGGGCAAACCCACCTGCAAGGCCGTGCGATCTGCCAACAGTTGCTCGAAGCACTCGGGAAGGCGATCCAGCCGGCGGTCAAAGGGAACCAGCGGGAGTAGCTCTTCGACCTGGTCGACCAACTCGATCTGCAGCTCAGCGAACGAAGGGAGCAGCCTATCGACCCGCCGTAAATCGTCGGGGGTCCGTAAAAATGAGCGCAGCACTGGGCTGCCGTCGGGTTGCGGCATCCAGCCGCGCGCCAGATCGGCCGCCAGGACGGGAAGCGTACAATCTGGGCGGCGGCGGTAGAGTACCTGGGTCAGGGCGAGTTCCCGCGCCAGGAGTGGGATGGAGGCTTTAAAGAAGATGAAGCCGTCTGTACGACCCGCTACGGGCGCGCCTGGTAGTCCCCTTGCACCACCCACTTATAGGTGGTGAGTTCCTCGAGCCCCATCGGGCCGCGGGCGTGCAGGCGTTGGGTGGAGACGGCGATTTCTGCGCCCAGCCCGAACTGGGCCCCATCGGTAAAGCGCGTGGAAGCGTTTACATACACGGCCGCCGAGTCCACTTCCGCCACAAAGCGGTTGGCGTTTTCCGCATCAGCCGTCAGAATGCCGTCTGAGTGCCCGGTGGAATGCGCCGCGATATGCTCGACGGCGGCTTCCAGGCTGTCGACCACCTTCAGCCCCAGGATCAGCGCCAGCCACTCGGTATCGAAGTCCTGCGGCCCAGCCGGGAGGACCTGTGCATCGAATGTGTTGCCTAAAATAGCGCAGGATCGGTCGTCCGCCCGGAAACTTACCCCATCTGCGCTCAAGCGCTCGACCAGGCGCGGGAGGAACTCGGCAGCAACATCGCGGTGGACCAGCGCGGTATCCAGAGCGTTACACACGCTGGGGCGTTGGATTTTAGCGTTGCGGATGACCTCCACGGCGCGCTCCAGGTCCGCCGACCGGTCAACAAACAGGTGGCAAATGCCGATTCCGCCGGTAATCACCGGGATACGGCTGTTCTGGCGGCAGAATTCATGCAGCCCCGCTCCGCCGCGCGGGATGACCATGTCGATATGGCGGTCCATCTGGAGCAATTCAAGCACCAGGCTGCGGTCCGTGTCCGGGATCAGTTGGATGCAATCGACCGGGATGCCCGATCCACTCAGCCCGCGCTGGATTGCGACAGAGAGGGCACGGTTGGTCTGGATCGTCTCGCTGCCGCCGCGCAGGATGGCGCAGTTGCCGGATTTGAGCGCCAATCCGGTCACATCCACGGTGACATTGGGACGCGCCTCGTAGATCACCGCCAGCACACCCAGCGGGACGCGCTGCTTGTGCAGGCGCAGCCCGTTGGGCAGCTCGCGCGCCTCGAAGACCGCTCCGACGGGGTCGGGCAGTTCGGTCACCCGCCGCAAGTCGGCGATAATGCCGTCCAGGCGGGCCTCATCTAGCATCAATCGGTCGAGCAGAGCCGAGCTCAAGCCATCCGCACGGGCCAATTCCAGGTCATCGGTGTTGGCTGCCAGGATTTCCGAGCGCTCGCTCCAGATTTGGTCAGCAATACGCTGCAAAGCTGCGTTCTTCTCTGCTGTTGTGGTACGCGCGAGGCGGCGAGAGGCCGCTTTGGCCAGTTGGCAAATCGTTTCGATAGACATATCGGCACCTACAAAAGGATCATATTGTTGCGGTGAATGATCTCGTCGCCCAGGCTGTACCCGAGCAGCCCTTCAATTTCAGCAGACTGGCGCCCGCACAATTGCTGAGTATCAGCGGAGGTGTAATTGGAGAGCCCTACCGCAATCGGCCGGCCTTCCGGACCGGTGATGCGCACGGTATCGCCGCGCTCGAAGTCGCCGCTCACCCGGGTGATTCCGGCCGGGAGCAGCGATCCGCCCCGCACCAGGGCGCGGGCTGCCCCGGCATCGACGCTCACCTCCCCCGCCGCGCGGCTGCCAGAAAGGATGTAGCGCTTGCGACCTTCCAGTTTGTTGACCGCTGCCAGCAGGCGCGTGCCCAGCGGCTCACCGGATGCCAGGCGCAGCAGAATATCGGGTTGGCTCCCCCGGGCGATCACGACTGTGGTTCCGCCGTGGCGCGCCAGATCCGCCGCCTGAAGCTTGGTGGTCATACCGCCCACACCTAACCCGGTCGTGGATCCACCGGCCGATTGCCACAGTTCCGGCGAGAAAGGCTGCGGACCAATCTCTGGGATCAGGCGCGCGGCAGAATCCTGGCGCGGATCAGCGGTGTACAGTCCGTCCTGATCCGTCAAGAGGACTAACAGGTCGGCCTCAACCAGGTTGGCTACCTGGGCGGAGAGATTGTCATTATCGCCAAAACGGATTTCTTCGGTGGCAACGGTATCGTTTTCGTTGACGATGGGAAGGATGGCTTGCTTGATCAGGGCGTCCAGGGTATTGCGGGCGTTCAGAAACCCGCGCCGGTCAGCCAGGTCTGCCCGGGTGAGCAGCACCTGGGCTACGCGCGCGCCGTAGATAGCAAAGTACTGTTCGTAGACCGCCATGAGGCGCGGCTGGCCGACGGCCGCCAGCATCTGTTTGGCGGGTAAGTATTTGGGCAAGGCTGGAAAGCCCAACGCTTCCCGCCCGGCGGCAATGGCTCCCGAAGAGACCAGGATCACCTGGGCATTCCCGTGCATCAAGCCGGATACCTGGCGCGCCAGGTCGACGAGGGTGGGTGGGTCGAGCTTCTTTCCACCCGCCGTGAGGGTGGATGTGCCCAGTTTCACAACAATCCGTTGGGGTGTCGCCATGGTTTATCCTTCCAGGTTAATGGAAAGATTTTAGCACAAACCCAGGTTAAGTTTGGCTGTTCTTAGGAGCGGCGAAGTGAGGGTAGCATCTCTCGTAGCGTCACACGCGCCCACCGTTCCACGGTTGCGCGGTAACTCACAGCATTATGGTCGTTCGAAGCAACATCTATCCCCGCTCTTCTCGTTTTTCGTCCAGGATTTGGTCGATCACCACGGCGCTGGCCAGAATGAGCAGGGGGTCTACGCCATTGGCAATCTCAACGCCGTAGGAGTCCACCAGCGACACCCACCGTTTCGAAACATGCGCCACCTCCTGTCCGCCCTGGTCGATGGTGTACTCGTGGTGCAGCAAGTCGCCATGGACATCCAGATCACCCGGGCCGGGGACATCGATCTTGAGCCGGTCTACGAAGGGCGAAAACAAAGCCTTCGAGATGGTCGCATCCACGCGGCCGGGCAGGTGGATATCATAGGTCTTGCGCAAGGCAATCACCCGCTGCTGGATGGTCGCGACCACCTGCCCGGATGGATCTTTCATATCCAGGCGGCGCCCGATCGAGATCAGCTTACCATCTACAAAGAAGATCTGGTTGCCCTGGTCATCCTGGATGGTGAGATCGCCGCCCAGGCTGAAGAGTTTATCTTTTAAGATAAAGCGGGGCATAATTTTCCTCCCTGATTGAAACTCTGTTATTCTACTCTTTATTATAGCGTTAGGAAGGCCGATCGTGTGATCGTGATATGAATTTTACGAGGTAAGCGTGTCCTTCCTTGAATGCCCGTTCGTGTTCGCGTCCATCCTTCTTTTCATTTCATTCTCCATTTGTCACATATTTCTCGCTCTTGAATCCCGAAAACTGGCGTGCCATAATAGCGGTGCACTCCGAAAAGGCTAAACCGGTAAAAGCCGGTGGCGCAAAGTCAAGGGTCTACCGTTGCTGAACAAGCAGCCAGGATCGCCTGACTGACCGATAAAGGCAAAACCAGTGAAAATTGGTGACGCAAAGTTATGGGTCTACAATCGCTCAAGTAGCGATCAAGATCGCCAGACTACCCGACAAAGGTAAAACCAGCAAAAGCTGGTGACACAGAGCTATGGGTCTACCGTCATTTTTTATCGAGTGACCAGGACTGCCAGGCCGCCGAAGAGTGCAATT
>JAQTMA010000020.1:4235-12080 GCA_028714615.1 Anaerolineaceae bacterium
TCGAAAGCGCAGTTGGCCGTCCAGCAACCGGAGAACGACATTGCAGTGCTGCACCCGGAACAGCTTCCGGCGCAACTGGCGCCGGCAACGTTGGGGAATCCTCGCGCCATGCAGGTCGGCGACGAGGCCTACGCGGTCGGCAATCCCTTTGGGTTGTACTCCTCGCTGAGCGCAGGGGTGATCTCCGCTTTCAACCGCTCCTTCCAACCACCAGGGGGCACATTGCAGTTGAAAGGTTTGATCCAGATCGATACCTCCGTCAATCCAGGTAATTCGGGGGGACCGCTGCTTAACCGGGACGGCCAGGTGATCGGGATCATCGAAGGGATCGTAAATCCCACCGGGCAAGATGTCTTCATCGGTATTGGATTTGCCGTGCCGATCGACGTGGCGGGGGGAGCCCTGGGTTCGCCCCCAGATTGAGGAATAGTTGCACCAACAAGGAGATAGCGGATGGATGAAAACAGTAAATCCGAGATGGGCAAGCCGATGGAGCGCGTGCTGTACGAGGTCAAGAAGGTCATCGTCGGGCAGGATCATCTGCTGGAGAGTCTGATCGTCGCGCTGCTGGCCCGCGGTCACATTCTGGTGGAAGGCGTGCCAGGCCTGGCCAAAACGATGGCGATCAAGACCCTGGCTGAAGCGATTGGGGGCGAGTTCAAGCGTATCCAGTTTACACCGGACCTCGTCCCCGCTGACCTGGTGGGAACCCGCATCTACAACCAGCGAACCGGGGAGTTCAATACTTCCCTGGGCCCGGTCTTTACCAACCTGCTGCTGGCTGATGAGATCAACCGCGCCCCCGCCAAAGTGCAGAGCGCCCTGCTCGAAGTGATGCAGGAACACCAGGTGACCATAGGACGCGAGACGTTCCTGGTCCCCGAGCCCTTCCTGGTGCTGGCGACCCAGAACCCTATTGAGACAGAAGGCACGTACGCGTTGCCCGAGGCGCAGGTCGATCGCTTCATGCTCAAGGTGCTGGTGGGCTATCCCAACCCTACCGAAGAGTTTGTGATCGTCGAACGCATGACGAGCGCGCTCCAGGCTGTGCAGAAGGTGCTAACCAGCAACCAGTTAATCGACCTGCAAAAAAGGGTGGACGGGGTGTATGTGGACCCGGCGCTCATCGAGTACGCCGTGCGCATGGTGACTGCTACGCGCAACCCGCAAGAGGTTGGATTGAAGGAGCTGCAGCACTATATCATGTTCGGGGCCAGCCCGCGCGCCTCGATCAACCTGATCCTGACCGCCCGCGCGCTGGCCTTCGTACGCGGGCGCAATTACGTGCTTCCACAAGATGTTCTGGATATGGCCTTCGATGTGATGCGCCACCGCCTGGTTCTATCGTACGAGGCGCTTTCTGACAATGTGAGCGGCGATGACCTGCTGACCAGGGTCTTCGACCGCATTCCCATCCCGGTCGTTCCGATGCGCGAACATGCCAACATCCGCGACGACGCCTGAGCGCATCCTCCTGCGCCTCGATTGGCAGGTCATCCGCAGATTGGATGGCCTGCTGCAAGGCGATTACCGCAGCTTGTTCTACGGCTACGGGGTGGACTTCGCCGATCTGCGCGAGTACCAGCCGGAAGATGACATTCGCTACATCGATTGGAATGTCACCGCCCGCATGGACACCCCGTATGTCCGGCAGTACATCGAAGACCGGGAAATAACCGCCTGGTTCCTGCTCGACCTGAGCCCATCGGTGGACTTTGGTACGGTGACCCGCCAGAAACGGATGGTGCTGATTGATTTTGTTACGACGCTTGCCCGACTGTTGACGCGCCACGGTAATCGTGTGGGGGCCATGTTTTTCGGCAGCCGGATCGAGCACACCATCCCTGCCAAGGGCGGTCGTATCCAGGTGCTGCGCCTGGTGAATGACTTGCTCAAACAGCAGCCGCTGCCCCGGGCACCTTTCACCGATCTCGGCGTGCTGCTCAACGGCGGGCTCAATGCCATTAAAGCCCGCTCGCTGGTTTTCATTGTGTCCGATTTCATCAGCGCCCCGGGTTGGGAGCGCCCACTCAGCTTGCTCAACCGGCGCCACGAAGTCCTCGCCATCCGCTTGTGGGACCCGGGCGAGGTGGAGCTTCCGGACGTTGGACCCATCATCATGCAAGACGCGGAGACGGGCGAGCAACTCTACGTCGATACGCACGACCGGACCTTCCGTACCCGCTTTGCCGAGGCAGCTCAACGCAGGGAGGTTGCCATCAACGCAGCCTTCCAACGTGCCGGAGTAGACGCCCTGCCTCTCTCCACCGGCGATGACCTGGTTCACGCGATCATCCGGTTTGCGGCGCTCCGGCGGCAGCGTAGGTAGGGGGGTGGATGTCTTTTCTTTGGCCTTTCATGCTCGTATCACTGCTGGTGGTACCCCTGTTTCTCCTGTGGTATCTTCACTTGCAGCAACGTCGCAGGCAAATTGCCGCAAATTTCGCCAATGTTGTGGGAGCTTTGGGTGAGGGATCAAAAAGGGCGGGCGCCCGCCGTCACATTCCTCCGGCGCTTTTTTTATCAGGACTCGCTATCCTGCTGATTGCCCTGGCCCGCCCGCAGACTGTCGTAGCCCTGCCGAAGGAAGAGGGAACGGTTATCCTGGCATTTGACGTCTCTGGCAGCATGGCCGCCGACGATTTAACGCCCACCCGTATGGATGCCGCCAAAGCTGCGGCGCAGGATTTCGTGCAGCGCCAGCCTCCCAGCGTACAGATCGGCGTAGTGGCCTTCAGCGATAGCGGCTTTACGGTGCAGGAGCCGACCAACGACCAGAGCGCCATCCTGGCGGCGATCAAGCGCCTGGCCCCCCAGCGAGGTACTTCGATAGCCCACGGCATCCTGGGGAGTCTCAACGCGATTGCAAATGAAATGGGGCAAATCCCCTCCACCGGCGGCAACCTGACTTTGGGACCTACCCCCTCGCCCACCCCAATGCCGAAAGGGGTTTATATCAATGCCGTCGTCGTATTGCTCAGCGACGGCGACAATAACGAAGATCCCGATCCGCTCGTGGCGGCGCGGGCGGCCGCAGATCGCGGAATCCGTGTCTATACCGTCGGCATTGGCAGCGTCGCGGGGACCACTTTGCACGTCAACGGCTTTATCGTGCATACTCAGCTCGACGAAGCCACCTTGCAGCAGATTGCCCAGCTCACCGGCGGCGCTTATTCCAATGCCGCAAATACGAAAGACCTGCTCGCAATTTACGACCACCTCGATCCGCAACTGGTGATCAAACCAGAAAGCATTGAAGTCACATCCTTGTTTGCAGGCGCCAGCTTGTTGGTGATGCTGGCCGGCGCCGCGTTTTCATTATTGTGGTTTGGCCACTTGCTCTGATCCTGGCGATTGGAACAAGCGCGCATCGGAGGGTACGGATGGACGTGCTTTGGCCTGAACTTCTTCTCTTCCTGGGACTGGTCCCGTTGGTCTTGGGATTGTATATTTGGGTGCTGCACCGGAAGCGGCGCTACACGGTGCGCTTTTCCAGCCTGTCTCTGGTACGCGCAGCGCTCCCACACACATCGCGTGTGCGGCGCCATCTACCCTTCGCCCTGTTCCTTCTGGCGCTGGCCAGCCTGGTGGTCGCGCTGAGCCGTCCGGTAGCCATCCTGACCGTACCCACGGACCAGACGACCATCATCCTCTCCCTGGATGTCTCGGGTAGTATGCGATCCAACGATATTCCGCCTAGCCGCCTGGAGGCAGCCGAATCCGCGGCGCTATCGTTTATCCAGCGCCAGCGATCCACCACCCAGATCGGCATCGTAGCGTTCGCCGGGTTTGGCGAATTGGTCCAACCGCCCACCACCGATCAGGAGGCCCTGCAATCTGCCATCCGCAGCCTGACCACCGGTCGGCGGACTGCGATTGGGAGTGGGATTTTGAGATCCATCGATGCGATCGCCGAGGTGGACAAGCAAGTTGCCCCTTCCGTCAGCGATCCAACCGATCCGAACCAGCCGACACCTGTTCCCCGGGGCGCCTACGCTCCGGACATTATCGTGCTGCTGACCGACGGGGTCTCCAACGCCGGCCCGCTCCCGCTGGATGCCGCCCAACAGGCGGCTGACCGGGGAGTACGCATCTATACCATTGGATACGGTACAGATCATGGATCGATTCCCTACAGCGACCCGTTCGGGAACAACGGTCAGACATTTAGAGGCGGCGGGCCGTTTCCAGGCGGCTTCCGTACCGGCATCGACGAAGAAACCTTGAAACAGGTGGCAGCTTTAACCGGCGGCAGGTATTACTCCGCAACCAGCGCTCACGAACTCGACAACGTCTTCCAGACTCTACCGACCTACCTGATCACCAAGCATCAAACCATGGAAATCAGTGTGGCCTTTACGGCCATCGCAGCCCTCCTGACCGTGCTTGCCATGGGACTCTCCCTGATCTGGCATCCACTCCCTTGAAACGATGATCCAGATCTGCCCCTGTCCATAGAAACAAGCGTTGCAGCCCGATTTTTTGTTGGCATAATCGGCCAAGCCTGTTATGATTGAGCCTTCATCTCAGCATAGCGCTCTATGGCTGGAGCGTTTCTTCTCAATGCAGGCCTATTGCTTCAGGAGAGTACCGGCATGATTATCCAAGATAAGATCGCCATCCAACTGCCGAACTGGCAATCACGCGTTAACCGCCTGGTGAATGAATTCGGCGACTGCAAGGTTTGTGAGGTATCCGTCGAGCAAATTTATTCGGGCATGCGCGGCGTACACGTGCAGGTCAGTGATATCTCTTACGTCGATCCCAACCGGGGCATTCTTTTCCGGGGCTACACCATGCAAGAGGTGCTGACCCTGTTACCGCGGGCGACGGGCTCCGAATACCCCCTGGCCGGGGGTCTCTATTATCTGTTGATGACCAACGAGCTGCCCACCCGGCAGAACGCACTCGAGGTAGAGGAAGAGTGGAAGAAGCGCAGCGAGGTGCCCGGCTACATCTTTGACCTGCTGGATACCTTACCGGTCAAAACCCACCCGATGACCATGTTCTCGCACGCCATACTCGCCATGCAGAACGAATCCGTGTTTACCCCGGCTTATGCGGACGGCCTGAAGAAACCCGACTTCTGGAAAGCCACTCTCGAAGACAGCCTCAACCTCACCGCCAGGCTGCCCGCCATCGCAGCTTACATTTATAACCGTAAATACCGGGATGGACAGGTGATCGATCCCGACCCGGCGCTGGATTGGAGCGCGAATTTCGCTCACATGATCGGCAAGTCCGGCGAGCGCGAATACCAGGAGCTCACCCGGCTTTATTTCGTGCTGCATTCCGACCACGAAGGCGCCAACGTCAGCGCGCACATCTCCGCCCTGGTCAATTCGGCCCTCTCGGATATCTATTATGCCAGCTCGGCTGCCATGAACGGGCTGGCTGGGCCGCTGCACGGCGTTGCCAACCAGGAATGCATCCGCTGGTTGGTGGAGGTCACCAATTACTTCGGCGGACTGCCTACCCCAGAACAATTAGAAGCCTACTGCCAGGAAACGCTCGAGCACGGCCAGCTCATCCCCGGTTATGGACACGCGGTTTTGCGGGTAACGGATCCTCGCTTCTCGGCCCAACTGGATTTCGGGAAGAAATACATGCCAGACGACGAACTCCTGCGCCTGGTGATGCTGGTCTACGATACGCTGCCTGGAGTGCTGACGCGCCTGGGGAAAGTGAAAAACCCCTGGCCGAACGTGGATGCTATCAGCGGCACGCTCCAGTATCACTACGGCATCAAAGAGTTTGACTTCCATACGGTCATGTTCGGGGTCAGCCGCATCCTGGGTTTGACCTCACACGCGGTTTGGGCGCGCGCGCTGGGCAAACCCATCGAACGGCCCAAATCCATGACCACCCGAATGTTGGAAGAGCTGGTCAGCGCCGTTTAACCGGGCGATTCGGGGTCGCCCGATTTGTGCACGGATAGAATTCGAGCCCAGGTGGATGGCAGCGCAGCGATGCTCACCTGGTAGTCTACAATTTGGAAGCGCTGGTGGTCGTTGAGCCGGTCGACCAGCCATCCTTCATGGATGGGAAGGCGTAGCTGAAGCGGAACCGCGTGTGTAGCCGCGTTGACTGCGACCACCACTTGCTCGCCGAGGTGCTCCCGTAGGAAGGCCAGTTGCTCGGCCGCTACATGCAGTTGGCCGTAATTCCCCAGGCGCAGCGCCGGGCTGGCTCGCCTGACCTGAGCCAGGCGGGCAATGGCCTGGGCTAAATCTGGATGGGGGAAATGGTTGGCGCGGGTCAGATCAAGACTGGGACGCAGCGACGCATCGCTGTGCGGGGTGCGCTTCCCGCTGAGGCCCCATTCGCTGCCGTAGTAGATTGACGGAATGCCTGGCATGGTGAAAAGCAGGGCGTAGAGGGGGTAAAGGTGCGCCGCAATTTTCATGTTGCTGGCGACGCGGTTTACGTCATGGTTATCCGCAAAATTATACAAGCGCAAATCCCGGTAGATCCCCTGCGGGCCAGATTGCCGGTTGAGGGCATAGGCCAGTTCAAAGAAGTTCCGGTTCGCCAGGCTGGAATACAGGCTCTTGTACCCCTCATAGTTGGTGGCTGAGTCCAGCCGGTTCGAGCCTGCCAGGCTGCGGTAATCGCCAAAAACGATCTCTCCCATCAGCCAGAAATCCGGTCGCAAGCCCCGGCAATGCTGCGCCAGCGCCTCTAGAAAATCGCCCGGGAGCTGGTCGGCGGCGTCCAGGCGCAGGCCGTCAATTTCGAACTCTTCCACCCACCGCCCAATGGCATCGAATAGATGCTGGCGCACATCCGAATGGAACAGATTGAGCTTGACCAGATCGTAGTGCCCACTCCAGCCTTCATAACGGAAAGGATCTCCATAAGGGGATCTCCCAGAAAAGTCGAGTTGTTGAAACCAGCCGGTGTAGGCGGAATGCTCGCCATTCGCCTTGATATCTCTGAAAGCCCAAAAATCCCGTCCGGTATGGTTGAAAACGCCGTCGAGCACCAGGTGCATCCCGCGCCGGTGAATTTCGCGCGAGAGGGCAGCTAACGTTTCCCGGTCGCCAAGCCGGCGGTCCACCTGGTAATAGTCAGCGGTGTCGTAGCCGTGAGCGCTGGACTCGAAGAGCGGCCCCAGGTACAGCGCGTTGACGCCTAACGACTGGAGGTGGTCCAACCAGGAGTAGAGCTGGTTCAGGCGGGGAACAGCCGATCCCTGGAATGGGTTGCGCGCCGGAGCGCCGCATAATCCCAGCGGGTAGATATGGTAAAAGATGGCTTCGTCAATCCAGTGCGGCGTCATGGTGTTGTTTCTCCTGGTTTGTTCTGTTTGTACCTACCGGTAGGTATAGGTAATGTTCAAATAAAAAAGGCTGATTACGAATAGATCCCATATTGATACTGGTGCAGAACACGCTGGATCAGCCCGCCATCCAGCGCCAGGCGTTCATTCAGCCATAGGCTGATACACGTGTTGAGCATGCCAATCAGCGTCGCGGCGTACAACTGCTGGCGCTCTTTCATATTTCCGTGGTTTTGAACCGCCGCGGCAAACATATTCCCGACCAGCTCATACTGCTGCTGGTTGCGGCTCGAAAGCGCCTGGTAGGCTTCACTCTGCCGAGGGGCGAAGTACATCCCCAGCATCATGCGGGTGTACACCGGGTTTTCCTGGGCGAAATTGAAATAGACCCGCGTTAATCGCTCTAAGGCAGCCGGCAAATCCCCCCGATATTCGGCGGCCGCCTGGACTGCCTGGTTGAAGGGTTCGGTATAAGTATCCAGCAGGGCATGCAGCAAGCCTTGCTTGCTCCCGAAGTAATGATACAGGGTTGGCTTGGTCACGCCGGCTGCTTCGGCCACTTC
>JAQTMA010000020.1:12180-19463 GCA_028714615.1 Anaerolineaceae bacterium
TCAGTCGTTGGTCTAGGGCAGGGAGAACGACTAACCCACAAGGGGTGCTGCGCAAAGTCGTCACTACAAGTGGCGGGGGAAGTGCTAACCTTGACAAGGTCTCAAACCTTGTCAAGGTAGAGCAGGACAATGCGTTCTAGTAGCCCGGACATCCTTGTCCGGGGTTCTTGGTTGACGGACCCCGGACAGGGATGTCCGGGCTACAAAAATATGGTTCCCTCCATCCTTGCTCTCCCCCGCGCTCCAGCGCGACTCGATTAACTGCTCGCCCCGCTATATTTGCGCACGCCGGCCTTCCAAACCCGGGTGGCTAGCAGCAGGCTGGCTATCCCGATGATCAGGTAGAGCAAGACCTGCCAGGCAGTCAGGTCACCGCGCAACGCCTGCAGTGGAACGGTGGTGGCGACGGCAATCGGCACGACAAAGGTGACGAGCATGCGCAGCCAGAACGGGTAGATCGTGGCGGGGTAGCGACCTGTGTCCAACAGGGCCTGCAGGATGGTGACGTTGTTATCGAACTTGACGAACCAGAAGGTAGCCGCGATCATCACGATCCACAGGCTGTAGAGGATCACCGAACCGGAGGCAGCCAGCAGCAGAAAGCTGGCCAGGTTAATGGCAGATGTATGCTGGCCGCTCATCTGGGCGCCGATCACAATCAAGACCACTGCCAGGATCAAGTCCCAGGCGCGCCAGATGACCATGCGGGTGAAGGTCACCAGGAACATGCTGCTGGCCGGCTGCAAGAAAGTATAGTCGAGGGTGCCATCCCTTACGCTGGTATTGAATTTTTCGGTGTTAGGCCAGATCAAAAACTGCATGAGGGCGTTCACCAGGTGAAAAACCCCCAGCAGGGTGATCAGCTCGCCTAGTCCCCACCCCCCCAAGCGCGTGGTGTTGTTGAAAATGATGCGCAGCCCGAGCAGCTCCCAACCCAGTCCCATCAGGCTGAGCAGGATATTGACGGCCGTGTCGGTACGGTAGGCCAATGCCATCTGGAGGTTAACTTTAAAGAATGCGGCAAATAACTTGAGGCTGTGCATGGTTTCAGGCTCCCACGGCCGAGAAACGCTTGACCCCCGCCCGCCACACCCAACGGAAGAGCAATACCGCCACGCCGAACCAGACCAGCCCGGCGGCGTAGTTGCGCAGGATCACCTCCGGCGCCATACGGTTGAGGATGATCTGGATGGGGACGTACTTGAGCATCTGAAAAGGCAGAAACTGGGCCACATCCTGTATGAAAGGCGGCATCAACTGCAGCGGGACGAACTGGCCGGAGAACAAGATGACCAGGGTGAAGTAGAACTCGCTGATGGCATACACCCGCGTGGTCCAAAATGCCAGGCAGGTAACGATGGCACCCAACAAGAAGCTGATGGCAAAGCCCAGGATGATTCCCGGAATGGCCAGAAGGATCGAGCCCGCGGTGACCGAGCTGAAGTCAGGATGGAAAAGCAGGCAAAGCAGCAGCCAGACCGGGAGCAGGACGCCGAGCAGTAATACTTTGAAGGAAAGGTTGTTGACCAGCGTACCGGTGAGGATGGGATGCACCGGGCGGAGCAGGTCGCCAGATAGCGTCCCGTCCTGAATCTTGTAGGCCAGAATGTGGATAGTGATATCGCTGGTGAGCTGATCGACGATCAGCAGGGTCAGGTAGTAGGTGACGAAGTCGTTGGCGGTCAGGCCGTTGACGCTGCCCTGGCTGTTGGCGATCGTGATCCAGACCGCCAGGTAAACCACCGGCGAGATGATCCAATAGAGCAGATACATAGACAGATTGGCGCGGTATTGCCATTGTTCGGCCCAGTTCACCAGCCAGAAACGTTTGTAGATATTGAGCATTGCCAGCATCACCCCCTTACTCTTGAAATGCCCGCTCGATCACGTTCTCGATCGGTGGATCTGCAATCGTCAGGTCATGAATCGGTAAATCTGCCAGCATGCGCGCAGTGATAGCGGCCACGTCCCCGGCGTTCACCTGCACAAATTGCTTGCCGTTGCTCTCATCGCTCGAGACCGGGGTTCCGTAGACGCTCAGGTCACAGGGGCAGGGGTCGCCCAGTTCGACACCGATCAGTTTGAAAGGTGCGATGCGGCGAGAAAGGTCGTTGATGCCCCCATCGTACTTGAGATGCCCGTGGTGGATGATCAGGATGCGCTCACACAGGGCGGTCACGTCTGCCATGTAGTGACTGGTGAGCAGGATGGTCGCCCCGGTACGTTTGTTGTACTCCTGCAAAAAGCCGCGGATGCGCACCTGGGCGGTGATATCCAAACCGATGGTCGGCTCATCCAAAAACAGCACCCTGGGGCGGTGCAGCAGCCCGGCGGCCAATTCGCATTTCATGCGCTCGCCCAGGGAGAGATTGCGCACCGGTTTGCGCAGGATCGCTCCAAGCTCGAGCAACTGGTCCAGTTCCTTCAAGGTACGTTGGTAATCTGCCTCGGGGATGCGATAAATGGCCTGGTTGAGCAGGAACGAGTCGGCCGCGGGGATGTCCCACGAAAGCCGGTTGCGTTGGCCCATCACCAGGGTCATGGATTGGAGGTAAGCTGGTTTGCGCTGCCAGGGGATGAAGCCCAGCACGCTGGCCTTTCCTCCTGTCGGATGAAGCAGACCGGAGAGCATCTTCAGCGTGGTGGTCTTGCCGGCCCCGTTTGGACCGAGAAAGCCGACGATCTCTCCGGGAGAAATGCTGAAGCTGACCTGCTGGACGGCATAGACATCGCGGTACTTGCGGTGGAAGAAACCGCGCACGGCTTCGCGGAATCCGCCCTCACGCTCGGACACCTGGTATGTCTTGCTCAGTTGATCGACGCAAATCTCATCATCTAGCATTGGGAATTTCTACAGCTTTCAATAGATGTCAGTCCATCCATCATTAGGATACCCAACCGGAGAGCTAGCCGCCGGGCAGGAAAATATTGGTCTATTTTATCTTATTTTTTGCCATCCTCTTGTTCTTGGGTGAGGTCTTGATATAATCAAGGTCAATGTTATCGATAAAAGGATTGGTGCATCGAAAATGATTAATTCCCCCCGTAACGTATCCCAGGTGATCGAACCTCAAATGGTGATCGAAGGCGCCGGCGTGTTGCTACGCCGCTCATTCGGTCCCAATCCCGCCAATCGCTTCGACCCGTTTCTCCTGTTCGACCATTTTGCATTTAATGACCCTCGCGAAGGCCCCATGCGCGGCTTCCCGATGCACCCGCACCGCGGCATCGAGACGGTCACGTACATCCTGGAAGGCAGCGTGCGCCATCGCGACAGCCTCGGCAACACTGGCTCGATCGGCTCCGGGGACGTGCAGTGGATGACCAGCGGACGCGGCATCTTGCACGAAGAAATGCCCCAGCGCGGGCCGAGTGGAGCGATCAGGGGCTTCCAGTTGTGGGTCAACCTGCCCGCAGCGCAAAAGATGAGCGCTCCGCGCTACCAGGAAGTCGGCGCAACCAATATCCCGTTTACAGAGATGGAGGGCGCCACTGTGCGCGTGGTGGCGGGCGAATTCACCGGCGTCCGCGGACCGGTCAGGGAGATCGCCGCCCAGCCTTTGTACCTGGATATCAGCCTGCAGCCCGGCAGGGAGCTGTGCGTGCCGGTGACTGCCGGTCAGACAGCTATCGCCTACCTGTTCGAGGGTGAAGGCATCTTTGGCCTGGACGAACAGGACCAGGGCGAAAGCGTTGAAGCCGTGCATATGATCGTTTTCGAAGATGGGGATGCCATCCGTGTCCGCGCGGGAGAGTCGTCCACCGCCCGTTTCATGTTAATGACCGGCGCCCCGTTCAGCGAGCCGATCTACCCATACGGGCCTTTTGTAATGAACACGCGCGCAGAGATCGAGCAAGCCTTGTCTGATCTGCGCAACGGGACTTTCGTTCAAAACGAGAACTCAAAGGAGAGCAAAGACAATGCAGTATCGTAGATTTGGTCGGACAGGCTGGCAGGTTAGTGAAATCGGCTACGGCATGTGGGGAATCGGGGAATGGTCGGGTTCCGAGGATGCGGAGTCCATGCGCTCCCTGGAACGCGCCGTTGAGTTGGGCTGTAACTTCTTCGACACCGCCTGGTCTTATGGGGATGGCCACAGCGAGCGCTTGCTCGGGCAATTGCTCCAGGTGCGCCCTGAACAGAAACTCTACACGGCCACCAAAATCCC
Organism: Anaerolineaceae bacterium; assembly: GCA_028714615.1. The sequence continues at coordinate 16,350 of JAQTMA010000020.1, forward strand.
CCCTAAGAACCGCCAATGGCCGTCCCGCCCGGGAACACGGCTCGAGGACGCCTTCCCGCCCGATTATATCCGCCAATATACTGAGAACAGCTTGCAAAACCTGGGACTGCAAAGCGTCGACCTGATGCAGTTCCACGTGTGGAATGACGACTGGGGCGCAGATCCGCGCTGGCAGCATGCCGTGAGCGATCTGAAGCGTGAGGGGTTGGTGGGAGCTATCGGTATCAGCGTCAACCGCTGGGAACCGGACAACGTGATCGAGACGCTGCGCACCGGCCTGGTGGACGCCGTGCAGGTTATCTACAACATTTTCGACCAGGCTCCCGAAGACCACCTGTTCCCGGCCTGCCGCGAGCTGGACATCGCCGTCATCGCGCGCGTTCCGTTCGACGAAGGCACCCTGACCGGCGCTCTGACGCTGGACAGCCGCTGGCCGGAAGGCGATTGGCGCAACACCTATTTCGTCCCCGAGAACCTGAAAGCCAGCGTGGTGCGCGCCGAAGCCTTGAAACCGCTCATCCCCGCCGGCAGCAGCCTGCCCGACCTGGCGCTGCGCTTCATCCTGGCCAACCCAAACGTCAGCACCATCATCCCCGGGATGCGCAAGGTCAAGAACGTGGAGGCCAACATCGCCGCCAGCGATCGGGGCGCGCTGGATACGGAATTGGTGCGGAAGCTGCGCACCCACCGCTGGGACCGCCAGCCGACCCCGTGGTCGCAGTAGAGGGGATGGACGATAGTGAGGGAGGGAGCGACCCTTGTCGCTCCCTCTTCGTTTTCGTGTAGTTATTACCAACAGCAAACTTCGAATGTTACAAATTCCTTACAAGAATCAGCATCGTTTTTGCTCCATTTATTGTATAATAACATTACTGAAGGATTGCAAATTAAAATATAATCTCTTATTATTTATTTCTGGAGGGGCTGGTAGTTCTCTCAAGAATGCATCTTGGCGCCCATCGATTTCAGCATGAATGTGCTGCTGGCGGGGAAAGATGGAACGAGACGAGAGGATTGAGTTTGGCTCGCCGGATACAATAACTACTGGCAAACATGAAATAGACGAAAGCGTCTATTTTCGGTGGAAAACCCTTTTCGACTTTCTTTTTTCCTCCCTTATTCTCCTTTGTTGTACTCCGATCATACTGATCATTTCCCTGGCAATCCTTTTTGATTCTCCGGGGTCTATCTTCTTTATCCAACCCAGAGTCGGGGCCAGACGGGTGAGAATAGGGAAGCAATTCGCCTGGCAAAGAACGACTTTCCCGTGCATTAAATTCCGAACGATGATCCAATCTGCCGATCCCAGCCTGCATAAGGCGTATATCCACGCGCTCATCCATAACGATGAAAGAGCCATATTAGCGCTCCAAAAAGGAGAGACAATCGTAAAGAAGTTGATTTGCGACCCTCGCATCACCAGGATAGGAAGGATACTGAGAAAAACCAGCCTGGATGAGCTTCCTCAATTCTGGAATGTCATTCGGGGAGAAATGAGCATCGTCGGCCCGCGACCGGCAATCCCTTATGAAGTGGAAATGTACCGCCCGTGGCACCTGCAGAGGCTTCAAGCAAAGCCCGGGATCACCGGGCTATGGCAGGTCACAGCTCGCAGCAGCGTCAATTTTGATGAAATGGTGCGTTTGGATATTGATTATATTCGGCAAAGGTCATTTTGGTACGATTTGAAAATTATTTTCAAGACGCCATTTGTAATGCTTACTCAGAAGGGTGCATTTTAGGGGGGCAGCATGGACAACCTGAGGATTGGTGTAATTGGTTATGGTTACTGGGCGCCAAATCTTGTCAGGAACTTCCAGGAATTGCCGGGTTGTGACCTGGTTGTAATCAGTGACCTCAAGCAAAACCGGCTGGAACAGGTTAGGAAACTATATCCTGGTGTGGCTGTGACTCAAACATACCGGGATCTTTTCCAAATGAATTTAGCGGCCGTGGTTATAGCAACCCCACCAACAACGCATTATCGATTGGCTTGCGAGTGCATGGAAAAAGGTCTGCACGTCCTGGTGGAAAAACCAATTACCCTGATCAGTGAAGAGGCCGACAAGCTGTGTGAATTTGCCACACAGAAAGACTTAATCCTGATGGTGGGTCACACGTATCTGTATAACCGGGCGGTTCTTGCGCTGAAAAAGATGGTAGCCAATCAGGAGCTGGGGCAATTGTATTATGTTGACACGGCCAGGCTGAACTTGGGCTTATATCAGATGGGTTTAAATGTGATGTGGGATTTGGCGCCACACGATATTTCCATCATCAATTTCATCCTGGATAGCTATCCCATCGAAGTGACAGCCCAAGGCACCTGCAGCGTAATCCCAAATATCCAGGACGTTGTTTACATTAACCTATTCTATCCAAACCAGGTCATGGCGCATATTCACGTCAGTTGGCTGGATCCATGTAAGGTTCGCCGGGTCACCGTCGTGGGCAGCAAGAAAATGGTCGTTTATAACGACGTGGAAGCCACAGAAAAGATCAAAATCTACGATAAGGGTGTGGATACGACCCATGAAACCTCGAATTTCCAGGAGTTCCAAGCTGCATACCGGACCGGGGACATACTCATCCCGAATATTGGCTTCACTGAGCCGTTACGGGCGGAATGCCAGGCGTTCATCGATTGCATCACCCAGCATACCCGCCCAAGTAGCTGTGGGGAAGACGGAATGCGGGTGGTAAAAGTCTTGGAAGCCGCTCAGCGTTCGCTGTCCAATAGCGGGCACATGGAAGTGATCCAATGGTAACCGGCGAATTTGTTCGAATTGCCCCAGACGTGAAGCTCGGGAAAGATGTGAGGATATACGGCTTCGTCAACCTTTATGGTTGTGAGATTGGTGACGAGAGCCGGGTAGGTGCATTCGTGGAGATTCAAAAAGGGGCCAGGCTTGGAAAGCGGGTGAAAGTCTCCAGCCATGCTTTCATTTGTGAAGGAGTTACGATCGAGGACAACGTTTTCATCGGACACGGGGTCATGTTCATCAATGACAAGTACCCCCGAGCCACCACCCTGTCAGGCCTTGCACAGACTGAAGCGGACTGGCTGTGCACACCCACCCTGGTGAAATCGGGCGCTTCGATTGGCAGTAATGC
>JAQTMA010000020.1:19563-32351 GCA_028714615.1 Anaerolineaceae bacterium
GGGGGATTCGTCACCACCAATGAGCCCGAAATTGCCCGAAACGTCCGCATGATCCGCGATCACGGCTCCGAGACCCGCTATCACCACCAGCTCATAGGGATGAATGCCCGCTTGGATGAAATTCAGGCTGTCGTTCTACGAGCGAAATTACCCCATCTCAGTGAATGGAATCGGGCCAGGCGCCAACATGCCAACCTGTATGGCCAACTGCTCTCCGGGACCTCGCTAATAACGCCCCTTAACGATCCTGGAAACGAACCGGTTTACCACTTATACGTGGTCCAAGCGCCGCAACGGAATGAGCTCCAGGCATTTCTCAAGGATAAAGGCATCTTCACCGGCATACACTACCCTATTCCCATTCATCTTCAGAATTCCGTCGCCTTTTTGGGATATCGCCCCGGAGATCTACCCGTCACAGAACGGGTGGTAGGAAATATTCTTTCCCTGCCGATGTATGCGGAGTTAGAGGATACGGAGATCCAATCCGTTGCTTCGGCGATCAGGGAATTCTATCAAGGCACCGGGGAAGGGTAACCTTCTGCCGGTCAGCTAAATATGGTGAACAATAGACAAGGATAGGAGAAAAATGGAATTAAAAACCTACCTGGCTATCCTCTCCCGGCAAAAATGGGTCTTTGTTGGTGCTTTTCTCCTCTGCATGGCTGCCACCGTCGCAGTTGCTCAAATTGTACCTCCCAACTACACCGCCACTAGCCGTCTGCGGGTGATGACCCCGATCAGCGGCAGCTCATCCTACGTCGATTTTAATATATACTATGCCACCCGGTTGATGAACACCTATGTTGCGATGGCAACCAGCACTTCCGTCCTGGAAGAGTTGAAGAATAAACTCCACATTCAAGATAACCCCGACATCAGCGCTGTGGTAGTTCCCGATTCTGAAATCATCAAGATATCTGCTCAGGACCGTGACCCTGACCGCAGTGCACAAATGGTGAACACCCTGGCAGATCTCTTGGTGACTCACAGCCAGACGCCAGCCGTTGAAGAGCAGACCTCAGCGGAAACGATATTAAGTCAGCGGCTGGAGGAGGTTAGCAACCGACTCGCCCAGGCACAGCAGGAGTATGATGCCTTGACCGGTCCATATTCCGAATACAGCGCCCAGGTAACCTCCCTAAATAATGATATTGCGAAAAACCAGCAGCTATATATCGCCTTAAAAGATCGTTACAATCAAGCCCTCATCCAACCGATACAGTCCACAAAAGCAGCGGGATTTGTCCAACAGATCGCCGATCTAAAGACCCTACTAGACCAGGAACAAAAAGATCTGGAAGCCTTCAACATCAAGCTGACAAATACAACCGAAAGATTGCTCGTAACCCGGAATGAGATACAAACAAGCAAGCAAGAATACTCCGAACTGACCAATCAATTGGATCAAGCAAGAATCTCAGGGGCGATGCAAGGGAAGGCACCAACGCTGACGATCATCGACAAGGCGATGCCTCCTCGAAGCCCTTCAGGGCCTGGCATCATGATCATTTACACGCTTGGTGCAGTTATCAGTATCTTCATAGCAGCTCTGGCCGCCTTTACCATTAATAATCTAGATGACCGCCTGTTCAGCAACGATCGAATGAGTGAATTAATCCATTCCCCGCTTCTCGGGAGGGTGCCAGCCACCAAGCACCTGAAATCCTCTTTGTTCTCAGACGATCACCATTACTTCAAAGAAAGTGTACACCGCTTGCGGGTGAATATATGGAAGGTGGCGAAGGAAAAATCACTGAAATCTATCATTATTTCTAGCCCTGAGCCAAAGGAAGGTAAAACGACACTGACAGCCTCGATTGCCAGAGACCTGGCAGAAACCGGTCACCGGGTGATTATTATCGATGCGGATATGCGGTTGCCTTCGATCCACACATTGTTTGGAATATCCAATTGGGATGGATTGACTAACGTACTGGCAGGGGAAATCTCTTTAGAATCGGCGATCCAAGAGGGAAATGTAGAAAACCTGTTTATCCTGACAGCCGGGCACGGACCTACCAATTCAAATAACCGGTTCAATTCTCCCCGAATGAGTCAGATCATGGACCAGTTGAAGGGCCAATTCGACTTGATCCTGCTGGATACACCCTCTATTCTGGCGGTCAGCGATGTAGAAGAGTTGATATCCCTAACGGATGGCGTTATTCTGGTGGTTCAACATGGGCATACTCGCGAACGGGATATACGTTCTGCCTTGCGGCAGTTGACCAACCTGAATGCAAATATTCTTGGCTACGTGGAGAACCGGTCAGAAAAAGCTTATAGTTCCCATTATTATGTTCCTGCCCGGAATGCTTCCAATTAGCCCGGTATGGGGATATTGCTCAACTGTTTTCAATCTATAGAAGAAATAGTCGCAATAAAGGATAAGCATGGAAGGAACGGGATATCCAACCAGCGCAAGTCGAACGATCTCCCAGGCCGCCGCACGAGTTATCCTGGGTGGCTTTTGTTCACTGGTGGCTGGTCTGGCCGTACAGGTGGCTACTGCCTATTTTTTTGGCGCTGGAGCCATCATGGATGCATTTTTTACCGCGCAAGTAGTACCCTATTACCTTCAACTTGTCTTGCTGGGCTGGTTGCCATTCGTTCTTGTTCCTGCCTTTATTCAAAAAGAAACTACAGGCCAGGGGGAAGAATCCTGGGCGCTGGCGGGGTCATTCCTTCGCCTTGCCAGCCTCACGTTGGTAGTACTTGCTGCAGCGGGATTTCTCTTAGCTCCCCAGATCATCACCATGGTATCACCAGGGTTTCAGGCAGAAAAATCCCGCCTGGCAACCCAGATGCTGCGCGTCATAATATTCACCGTTCCATTGATCGGTGTAGCAACGATAACCAGCGGAATTGAAAACGTCCGAAACCGCTTCTTCTGGCCTGCCGCAGCGACAGCAGTAGGCTCCCTGGGAAACCTGGTAGTGATCATTGCATTCAAGCCGACGATTGGCGCGATGGCTCTGGCCTGGGGCGCCTTGATCTCGGCAATCCTCCAGGCTTGCATTACGACGATACCGGTGTTAAAGCACGGTTGGAACGGGAGTCTCAGCCTAAAAGACCGGCAGTTCATTGAACTTGTCAAACTATCGATCCCTTTCATTGTTTTTGGTCTCGTTATCTACAGCAGGAGTGTGCTCGAACGGTTTTTCGCTTCCAGCCTTCCGGATGGGCAGCTTTCCTATCTTGGTTACGCCAATAAAATCTCGAATATATTTGTGGTGCTGTTCGCTGCGAGTATTTCTTCAGCAATCTTCCCAACTATGGCCCGCGATTACGCCGCGGCTGGCGAGAATGGCCTGGCCCGGCAAACGGGACACGGCATGAAATTAACTCTGGCTTTGGCGATCCCAGCCTTAACCATCACCAGTTTCCTGTCCATCCCCCTTGTTCGCCTCCTCTTCGAGCGCGGTCAGTTCGATGCCACGTCCACACTGAGTGTGAGCATCCTGATTCCGGTAATTATGATCAACGATGTGCTCTTCCGTATGCTTGGCAATATCCTCGCCCGCGCGTTTTTCGTGATGAAAGACACTCTCACAACCAATATTATCTATTCGGTGACCATCCCGATCTACGTCGTATGTGCTTATTTCTTTACTCTGCGCTGGGGTTACTTCGGGCTGGCCCTAGCCCAGCCGGTCCAAAGCGGTGTGGCAATCGTGATGATCTTCATCCTTTTGTATAAAAAAATTAAGCGACTCTCCATACGCGCTACAGTCATAAGCCTATGCCAATTTGGATCGATTGGTCTCATCGCTGCTTTCGCCGGTTGGGGTTTTATTCAGATTCTCCCACTCAAGTCTGCCTGGGTTCAAATACTCACCGGTTCCGGGGTAGCCGGTGCGATCTATATGTGGGCTCTGTCGAGAGTGGATAAACCCGTCTCGATTTCCATTTTGGAAATGACGGGACTTCCAAGCATTTACCATGCGGTGAAAACCCAGTCCTCCAGTCTTTGAAATAGCCATATATTCAGGATATGTGCAAGGGACAATGAGCAATAAAGGATGACCCACTCAACACGCTTTCCGAATCTGTTCTTGCTGGTTGCTTTTACGACTGATTTACTCACTCCGATATTAATCAGCAGAGGATTGATCCCCGATGTCGTTCGATGGGCGTCACACGCGGCGATACTGGCGATGGTCCTATTGATTCCGCTGCGGATGCTTACCTTTGACCACATCCCTGCCGCCTGGTGGGTTATTATTGCTGGCTCTCTCGTTGGAATATCCGTGGCTATTTATCGTGGGCAAGGGATACCGACGACCTTGTGGGGATGGTGGTTGATGTTTGCTTACCCCTTCGTTGGCTTATTTTGCTATCTCCAACCATCCTGGCCTCGATCCTTTCCGCGCACTTTGCTTAAGCTGTGCATCGGTATCCTGGGATTTCAAGTGGTCATCCAGCTCGGGCAGTATCTCAACGGTGTGCAACCCGGTGATGCTCTTGCAGGCTTGTTCGGAGAAAGGGGGACCAGTAGCCTGGTTCTCTTTATCTGCCTTGTCTTCTGTTTCAGTCTGGGCGAGTGGCTCACCAGCCAAAGGTGGATCTACCTGGCACTCACCACTTGCCTTGGGGTCGTATCAAGCGTCCTGGGTGAGATGAAGATCTTTCTTCCGGCCATGATTGCCCTGGGTTGCGTGGCTTTATTAATCTACGTTCTTCGAGGGAAAGAACTATGGAAGTTCATCCCCTACGGGCTCGCTCTCGTTCTAGTGATTTTTGTTTTCGTGGATGTATACGACACGGTTGTACCAGGGGCATCCACCTCGCCCATTAAACGGTATATCACTGACCCAAAAGCATTGACCAGTTATCTGTCGATTTCCAACAGACTGGTATCAGGCGAAAACTATTATGTGGATATAGGCCGGAATTCAGCCATTGTTTATGGATGGAAGCAGATCGCCGGAGATCCTATTGCACTGCTTTTCGGGCAGGGTTTAGGGGTGCGCAGCGAGAGTCGTTCATTAGGGATTGTGGGCACCGGACTGGCAGAGGGTAGTCTCGGGATAAATGCCGGCACAAGCATGCTGGTGCTCATGCAAGAAATGGGCTTCGTTGGGCTGGCAGTTTTTGCCGGATTCACCGTAACAGTCATCGCGATTCTTTACCGGTCAGCCAAAAAAGAACCGGGGGCAGAAATAAACTCACTGCGATATGGATTGATCTTGTTTTCACTCCTGTGGCCAATATGGTTATGGTACGCGCTGGTATTGAGCTTCCGTGTCCCGATGCTGTTGTATTGGGGGACGTTAGGGTATGTATGGAGCGATTCCAGACGGAATCATTCTCTTTCGAATTCACCGCCGATAAATACATGATCCGGGCCCGTTTTCGAGGTTTATTGTGATGCAAGGAACTGATTTACAGTGTGCTAGAGGCTACCATTTGGTTTGGGTTTACCCGGGCAAGCTAGACGCGGCCTTAGATTCGGCAACATGGGTGAAAACCAGCCGGGAACTTGGCCGTATGGACTGGCGAGTCACTCTACTTTCATCTGATCAGGGGAACACGAATTCTATTAAAGGGGTTGAACGCATCAAGTTATCCTGCCCTGATTATTACTTGGTCAATTACCTTATTTTCCATTTGAAATTTATTTCCTTCATGCTGAAAGAATGGTTTTCGACCGATGTTGTTTTCTTCCACCAAAAAACGCTACCCTGGGTCTTCCTCCTATACCTGTATCGCCGCTTAAGAAATAGGGTGGGCCCATTCTTCGTAATGGATACTCGCACCCTGCCGATGGAGGATAAAGCTAGAGCCAACTGGAGAGATTTGTTAAGGGGGGCTTTCGGTCTATGGATGAATAGTGCAGCAAATATCTGGGCGGATGGTCAGACGACCATTACCCAGAGAATGGCCGATAAATTAAAGATACCACCGGGCAAGCTATTAGGAGTGTGGCCTTCTGGCGCCGATTTCAGTCAATTCGAAGGTGCACGTGCAGATCGAAAATGGCCGGAAGCAGATGAGCCTGTCTGCTTAACTTATATTGGTGTCCTTCATTCTGAACGGAACCTGTTGACAATGTGCAAAGCTGTCGAGGAAGCCAATACCCTTGGCATGCAATTCGATTTCACCCTGACTGGGGATGGGACACAACGGCTTGAATTGGAAAAATACGCTCAAATGACTTCCGGTCGGATACGAATTAATCGACCGGTCCCTCACGATCAGGTGGCAGGAATTTTGGGGCAGGCACATCTCGGTGTGTTACCTTTTCCGGATTTGCCGAAATACCAGGTTAGTAGCCCCATCAAGCTATTCGAATACCTTGCGGCCGGTTTACCCGTGCTGGCGACCCGCACCTCCTGTCACACGGACGTCGCCGGGGACAGCGGTTACGTTTTCTGGGCTGAAGATGCAAGCCTCGATGGACTAATTGAAGCTTTAAAGAATATTTGGGACGCACGTGGTCGACTAAAAGAATTGGGGAAGGAAGCAATCTCTGCATCCAAAGCCTGGACCTGGGAAGAATCAGCCAGGAAATTGACAATCGCTCTTCAGCTTGGGCTAAGTATGAGAAAGGGCCATACGGCCATATATCCTTATCGGACATTCGAACAATAAGTTAACTCTTACCTCCATGAAGATACTGTTGATTAAGAATCGATTGCCCTTCCCCCTCCGGTCCGGCCAGGACCTGGTCGATTATGGCCTGATCAGAGCCCTCTCACAGAGACATGAGTTATATTTGATTTCTCCGTTTACTTATCCGTGTGAGGAACAACAAGCTGTTCCTGAACTAAAAAAGTATTGTTACGAGGTTAAAGCTGTTCAAATCCCGGCAACCACCAAACTTCACCAAAGGTTAGCGAAGCGTATCCGGCGGGAGTATCAATTTTGGGGTAACCGAATTCCTTTAGATGTAACCGATTATTCTTGTGATGGACTTCGTAGAGCAATTGTTGAAGCTACACAGGCTCAGCACTTTGATGCTACAGAAATCACATATTGGTCAATGGGCCAATATTGCAAAAATATAGATCAAAGGATACCGATCGTCTTACTACAACACGATTCGATTTTTCTAAACGTATTGCGCCAGAAGGCCAGAGGATATTCACGGAAACTGACCTGGAGAATTCGGGAGTGGTTTTTTCTTCACACATCCATGAGAGATTACGAGAAGAAAATCTGCAATCTTTTTGATTGGATTTTGTTCCTGTCCTCAGCGGATATGGACTGCGTCAATCAAAGGTATGGAATTGAAAATCGGACAAGCGTACTGCCGATCCCGTATTGTATTGAACCTGGTACTGGGTTGAATTGCGGCCATCATCAACCAGATGTGTTGTTTTTAGGCGGGATGCATACCCCATACAATATTGATTCAATCAGGTATTTTAAGAATTCCATCCTCCCAATTCTTCTTCGAGATATTCCGGATGTTCAACTTACGGTTGTCGGGCAGCCCCCTACCCGATCGATTCGGAAGGAACTTGAAAACCCGCACATCCATTTCATTGGCTTTCAGGATGACCTCACAAAGCTGTTTCACCAACATGCCGTGCTAATCGCCCCTGTGCTCACCGGGAGTGGAATTAAGACCAAAATTCTCGAGGGATTGGCGCGTGGTATTCCCATCGTAACCACGCCAATAGGGATTGAGGGAATGCGGTTAATCAATAACAGGGAGATTTTGCTCGCTCAATCTGCAGAAGAATTTGCTTATCAAATTGCCAGATTACTGAATGATCCAATTTTATGGGCTATTATTTCCAAGAATGCAATCGCTCGCTTTGTCCAGACATATCAATATGATGTGGCATATGAAAAGACGTTGCAAACCTATGAATCAGTGATTCTGGATCAAATCCCAAGAAATCGCAATCCTCGTTTTGAAATGATCAACCGTAATTCAAGCAGTTAGGTCAAGGCTTTCATGAACCCTGTGTTGGTATTGCATGCGATGAACAATTGTGCAGATGGTAGCATTACCAGGATCGTCGAGCGGATTATTGGATGCCTGGGCAATCGTGATTTTGAATGGCATGTGGGCGGCGTAAAGGGATTGGGTGAATCATCAGGAGCAATACGAAACCAGGGAGTTACAGTCATCGATTTCTCATCAACTCCTTACCAACCTCAACCTTCCTGGCAAAAAATCCGCAGGTACGTATCAGACCACCGTATCCAGATCATCCACAGCCACACACCCCGAACTATTTTTGAAGTGGGCCTGGCCTTAACCATGCCCGGCCCTCGGCTGCGCACGCCCGTTGTCCATGTTGCCACCAAGCATCTTCTCACCACCCCGCAGGACCGTAGTCGCGGGCACTGGTATACCTGGGTAGATCGACTGACCCTCTATATTCCCGACTGCATTGTACCGGTCAGCAATACCATGGCGCGAGAGGCCATGTCATTACCAGGGATGTGGCGCAAGCAGGTTGTGCCCATCCCGAATGGTATTCCGGTAGAAGATTACAACCACGCTTGGGAACGAGAATCCTCCAGGAAGGAGCTCGGAATAGATCCTGGTGCGATTGCGATAGGTTTTACCGGGCGGATCGCTCAGGTGAAACGCCTGGATTTGCTCATAGAAGCATTTGCATCGCTGCATCATCAATACCCGAATGCCTGCCTGATCATCGCCGGTGAGGGTGAGCTGTCCATCCCTCTGCAGCAATTGGCTTCACGCTTAGGCATCCCAGGCGCCGTACGTTGGACCGGTTTCTGCAAGCATATCCCTCGCCTTCTAGCTGCCCTGGATATCTATGTGCAGCCCTCCGTGAATGAGGGCCTATCCTTGAGCATACTCGAGGCAATGGCTGCGGGGATTCCGGTGATCGCTACCCGGGTGGGCGCCGCCGAGGAAATCCTCCAGGATGGGTGCAGCGGCATCCTGATCGAACCAGGGTCGGCGTCTGCCATTCGTCAGGCATTGCTTTGCCTGTTGCAAGAGCCGAAAGAGAGGATTCTGCTGGCAAATGCGGCCAGGCAAATCGTCAAAGACCGTTTCAGCCTGCAATTGATGACGGATTCTTACCGAGATTTGTATGCATCCTTTGTACTGAAGTAAATACGAAAACGGAATGAAATCAACCTGCAAGACATTTCTATCGAAACGCTACCCGCAAACATGAACGTTCTGATGATCTGCCACAAAAGCCCCCAGGGCGCATATTCAAGATCGCATGTGATGGCAGCGAACCTGGTTAAAAGAGGGCACCGGGTAACTCTACTCATGGTATCCAGAAATGCACACTGGCGCACTTCTGAATATGATTGGGAGGGGGTCAGGGCCATCGAGTCACCGAATTTATCCTTTGGGCGATTGCGCTTCGGCTGGGATTTGTGGAATACGACCGCACGGTTATTATTCTTAAGGAAAGAAAAACCAATTTATGAACTGATCCATTGTTTTGAGACGCGCCCGGCTACGATTTACCCGGCGTTGTGGTACAGCCGTAAACACCAACTTCCCCTGATCACCGATTGGAACGATTGGTTCGGCAGGCGTGGACTGATCAGTATTAATCGTCCTGGGTGGTATCACACTTTTCACTTTGAGGAGATTGAAACCTATTACGAAGAACACTTCAGGACCAGAGCGGCAGGATTAACAGTGATTTCTACAGCCCTGTTTGATAGAGCAGTCCGGCTTGGTGTACGCCCAGAAAATATTTGCCATATCCCGGGTGGAACCTTTTTAGACTGGTTTACCCCACGATCAAAGGAAGAATGCCGGCGCCGGTTGGGTTACCCCTTGGAAACCCCCATTTTAGGCTTCAGCAGTTCCGACTCTCATTTCGACATGGAAATTGTGATGTCGGCATTGGCGATCGTCGCCCGAAAATTTCCGGCAATCAAGCTGATAGTTACTGGTAAAGCACGGAAAAGCGTATATGATCTGGTCAAAAAAAACCGGGTTCAGGACCAGGTTTATTTTGTCGGTTATGTGCCTTTCGAGGAGCTGCCCTGGTACCTGGGGTGCGCAGATGCCTTCCTCCTCCCGATGGCAGATCTCCCGTATAACCGCGGGCGGTGGCCTAATAAAATGGGTGAATACATGAGCCTTGGCCGCCCAACGGTAGCGAATCCGGTCGGAGATATCAAGGCTCTATTTGAGACATATCCAGTCGGATGTTTGGCCGCCTGGGATCCGGAAGATTTCGCCAATAAAATCCTCTTATTACTTGAAAACTCTGAGCTTTCAGAAGGATACGGCAAAAGTGCGCGCCTGGTTGCCGAAACGAAATATGACTGGAAGGTTCTGATCGGAAGGCTTGAGGAGTTCTATTCTACAATTCTAGACCAAAGAGAAAAGAAAGTTCAGCGTGGAGAATATTCGGGGTGACCGCTATGAGCAAACCGAATACTGAACCCATAATCCTCTCCGTCAACTCCCCCGAATGGCTCAATTTTATTGAAACAAGGCCAGAGGCAACTTTTTTTCACCACCCGGCCTGGATTAATTTACTCTCCGAGTGTTACCATTTTGAGTCGTTTATTGTAGTCCTTCGAAATGAGCATGGCAAAATAATTGGTGGTATTCCCTTTATTGAGATTCCGGGGATTTTTGGAAAAAAATGGGTGTCTTTACCCTTTACGGATCATTGTGCTCCTCTGTACGAAGGTACCAATACGTTACACAAGCTGAGTTCAACGATCATTTCATTGAACGCGATCCGTGAGATCCCTCGCTTGGAACTCCGCTGGAAGTATCCACTGGATCCTCTAGCTGGGATGGACCCGATATACGTTCTCAGCCAGCTAAAGTTGAATCGAAATCCAGAGGTAGTTGCCAGCCGGATCAGACATAAGTATTTCCGCAAGGTTAACGCGGCCCAAGAGCGTGGGGTTTCCACCAAAATGGGAGTTGGCATAAACCAGCTAAAGGAATTCTATGAATTACATGTGCGCACCCGGCGAAAACATGGCGTGCCCGTGCAGCCCTGGAACTATTTCAAGTTATTACATGAACAAGTGCTTACTGCTGGTTTTGGTTTTCTCATTTCTGCATATTTGCATCAAGCTTGTGTTGCGGCAGCAGTATTCCTCTCCTGGAACAAGACATTAATCTATAAGTACTCGACCACAAACCAAGAGGGACGTCGTTCTTTAGCTACGGACCTGATCCTTTGGAATGCAATTTGTTGGGGCTGCGAAAACGGCTTGCAAGTTCTTGACATGGGTCGGACAGATATATCGGATATCGGTTTGTTAGATTTCAAAAAACGGTGGGGCTCCGAAACCACGTCACTTCCATATTCCTTCATTCCTGACCAGGAAACAAGAAAAAAAGCTGATCCAATGGTCTCGCTTATGAAGCTCGTTATCCGCCATTCTCCTATCTGGGTTTGTCGATTGTCCGGGGAGTTGTTCTATCGTTTCTCCGCATAAAGACAACTGCTGGTAGGAGGGTTCCGATACAATTCAGGAGTCAGCGTAGATGAATCTATCCGAGTGGTATCAGAAACGCGGTATACGGTTCCTCTGGCAAAGGGGAAGAAGCCTTGTCTCTCGCTATGGGATGACCAGCTCAAAAGCAGCTTCCCGGATTGTGACGTGCATCAATGCCCTGGCTCCTGTTAACTGTTCACCGACTTTTCCAGTTCCAGGCATAGTTGTAAAACACTACCCGGATTTTATGCGCAGCATTCAGGAGCTAGGGGCTGAAATTGCAGTCCATGGGTATAACCACGTTGACCTGACTACATATCCCACGGAGAAATCGTGCGAACAACTCTTGCGAGCGGCGAATCTATTTCAAGAGGAACATCTGGTCGCATCCGGCTTCCGCTGTCCATATCTAAGTTGTTCTGATGAGTTGATAAATATGATTCCTCCTGGCGTTTTCAAGTACAGCAGCAACAAAGCGGTCAGTTGGGACTATGCGATCTCCAAATACAATTCCCCCGGATTGTTGGCCAGGACCATCAATGGGTTCTACAAGCCCCAAAATGCTGCGGCAGTGGTTTGTGCGCCATGGAAGGTCAATGGAATGGTCGAAATTCCCGTATGCGTCCCCGATGATCTACAACTGATCGATGGTTACCGACTAGCGCCCGGCCTGGTGGCGGAAACCTGGATTCATATTCTTAAGGCAATCCACCACAGAGGTGAATTATTTAACCTGTTGTTCCATCCCGAACTGGGAGCGTTCACCACTGATCAGTTTTTAGAAGTTCTGGCTGCTGCTCGCCAATTAAAACCAAAAGTATGGATCGCTCGTTTGGCCGAGATTGCTGATTGGTGGATCGAAAAATCCGGCTTTTCACATGAGTGGAATGCTGAGGATGGGGAGTTTCAGATTAGATGTACTTCTCGAGCGACAATTCTGGGCCGTGGTTTGCCGGTTGACAACTTGGAACGGATTGGCTCCTATGAGCCCTGGGATGAACGTTATGTTTTGATCAAACCGCACTGCTTCACTGTTTCAAAGCAAACCAGACCAATGGTAGGCATTTCGAGCAATGTGCCGGTCGCGGTGAAAAATTTCCTCATTGAACAAGGTTACCTGATCGATTCATCCGATCAGGCTTTCCTGTGCTCAATATTCCTGGATGCCGATAACTTGAAAAAAGTCACCTCACCCGTGGACCTGATCGATTTTATTGAAAATTCAGATGGCCCATTGGTCCGTATCTGGCGCTGGCCGGATGGGTGTAAATGCGCTTTCAGCGTCTCAGGCGATCTGGATGCCCTTTCCTTGATGGATTATGCCGCCAGATTGTTTGTTCGGTAATACAAGAGGATTCCATGCATGGCAGGCTAAATGGGGTCTGCATGGGTTTTCTGAAAAAGCGATTGGC
>JAQTMA010000021.1:0-29695 GCA_028714615.1 Anaerolineaceae bacterium
CAAATCCCTTACGCCCACAGCGGATAGAGACCGACCTGTCTCACGACGGTCTGAACCCAGCTCGCGTACCGCTTTAACGGGCGAACAGCCCGACCCTTGGGACCTTGTACAGCCCCAGGATGCGATGAGCCGACATCGAGGTGCCGAGCGAAGTCGTCGATGTGAACTCTTGGACTTCACCAGCCTGTTATCCCCGGGGTAGCTTTTATCCGGTAAGCCACGGCCCTTCCACTCAGTACCGTGGGATCACTAAGCCCGACTTTCGTCTCTGCTCGACGCGTTGGTCTTGCAGTCAAGCTCCCTTGTGCCTTTACACTCTGTGGGTGGTTTCCATTCACCCTGAGGGAACCTTTGGGCGCCTCCGTTACTCTTTAGGAGGCGACCGCCCCAGTCAAACTGCCCACCTGGCACGGTCCCCCACCCAGATTATGGTGTGGGGTTAGGGTCTAAACATAGACAGGGTGGTATTTCACGGGTGGCTCCGCCGAAGCTAGCGCTCCAGTTTCATAGCCTCCCACCTATCCTACACAATCCATGTCCAAACTCAATGCCAAGATGCAGTAAAGCTCCACGGGGTCTTTTTGTCCTGCTGCGGGTAGGCCGCATCTTCACAGCCATTTCAATTTCGCCGGGTCTTTCGTTGAGACAGTGTTCTAGTTGTTACACCGTTCGTGCGGGTCGGAACTTACCCGACAAGGAATTTCGCTACCTTAGGACCGTTATAGTTACGGCCGCCGTTCACCGGGGCTTCAGTTCAAAGCTTCGACGCACCTTACGGAGGTCTAACCTCTCCCTTTAACCTTCCGGCACTGGGCAGGTGTCAGCCCCTATACATCGCCTTTCGGCTTAGCAGAGACCTGTGGTTTTGTTAACCAGTCACTAGAACCTGTTCGCTGCGACCCTCCGGCGCTCTAGATTGCTCTATCACACCAAAGGGCACCCCTTATCCCGAAGTTACGGGGCGAAGTTGCCTAATTCCTTAACGAAAGTTCTCCCGTTCGCCTGAGTATACTCTACTCGTCTACCAGTGTCGGTTTGCGGTACGGGCACTCGGATTTCATCGCTTAGAGGCTTTTCTCGGCAGCAAGGCTTAACTCACTTCCACCTCAAGGGCACGTCACCAGACTTCAGCTCAGTCTGCGGATTTTCCTACAGACCTCAACGCCTACAGGTCAGGTGCACCCGCACTACCAATCGCGGGCTGGTCTACCTCGCTGCGTCCCCTCATCGCTCCATCCAACTGGTACCGGAATGTTGACCGGTTGTCCATCGCCTACGCTTTTCAGCCTCGGCTTAGGCCCCGACTAACCCGACGCGGAATGACCTGGCGTCGGAAACCTTAGACATACGGCGAACACGGTTCTCACGTGTTTTACGCTACTCATGCCTGCATTCTCACTTCTGCCCGCTCCAGCCGTCTTTACAGTCGACCTTCACCGCTGGCAGAACGCTCCCCTACCGCCCCTGCTTACGCAGAGACCCATGGCTTCGGTACTAAGCTTAGCCCCGTTAAGTTTTCCGCGCAAGATCACTAGACCAGTGAGCTATTACGCACTCTTTAAAGGGTGGCTGCTTCTGAGCCAACCTCCTGGTTGTTTCAGTAACCTCACATCGTTTCCCACTTAGCTTAGATTTGGGGACCTTAGCCGATGATCTGGGCTGTTTCCCTTTCGACCCCGAAACTCATCTCCCGGAGTCCGACTGCTATACTATGGAGTAATGGCATTCGGAGTTTGATTGGGTTCGGTAAGCTATAAGCCCCCTAGCCCATTCAGTGCTCTACCTCCACTACTAAACATATAGCGCTAGCCCTAAAGCTATTTCGGGGAGAACAAGCTATCTCCAAGTTCGTTTGGCATATCACCTCTACCCACAGCTCATCCCCTAATTTTGCAACATTAGTAGGTTCGGGCCTCCACGAGCGATTAGACTCGCTTCACCCTGGCCATGGGTAGCTCACCTGGTTTCGTGTCTAAACCCTGCGACTGAGCGCCCTATTCAGACTCGCTTTCGCTACGGCTACGGGTGTCACTCCCTTAACCTCGCCACAGAGATTAACTCGCAGGCTCATTCTCCAAGAGGCACGCTGTCAGGCATAGCGGTGCGCACCCGGCTTTCACCGGAGCACCAACCCGCCATTAGCCCTCCAACTGCTTGTAAGCTTACGGTTTCAGGTTCTATTTCACTCCCCTAACAGGGGTACTTTTCACCTTTCCCTCGCGGTACTTGTTCACTATCGGTCGCCAAATGTATTTAGCCTTAGAGAGTGGACTCCCCAGATTCCGACCGGATTAGCGTGCCCGGCCGTACTCAGGTATCCGGCGGGAGATAATTCGCTTTCGCGTACAGGACTGTTACCTTCTTTGGTTGGCTGTCCCACACCATTCCGCTAGCAAATTATTTTGTAACTCCCATGTGCCAGACCCTACAACCCCATCCCAGCAAGCCGAGACGGTTTAGGCTTTTCCCATTTCGCTCGCCACTACTTTGGGAATGATCTCTTTTCCTCTGGGTACTTAGATGTTTCAGTTCCCCAGGTTCCCACCTTCCATCCTATGTGTTCAGATGGAGGCACTGTTGGTTCGCAACAGTAGGTTTCCCCATTCGGAAATCTCCGGATCAAAGCCTGTTCACGGCTCCCCGAAGCTTATCGCAGTGACCCACGTCCTTCATCGGCATTTGGCGCCAAGGCATCCACCGTAAGCTCTTAGTAGCTTTCTTCCACGTGATGCGGAGAAATTGATACTTTTTCGCTATTGTTATGCTTGGCCTACATATCATCTTATGCTATTCAATTGTCAAGGTACCAGCTCGCCACACTTTGCTGTGGACGATCTCGCCGGTTGGCCGGCGATGGGCGATCCTCACGACCCTTGTGGGCTCCGTCAGGAGCACTCAGCCCCCGCCAACCTGCTGAATTCTCAATTATCTAACTGCCACGTCCGACAAAGCGACCCGGCTTATCCGCCGGGTCGTACCTGGAAATCTTCCCGCGCGTTTTGCCGTTTATATGGAATTGGTGGTCAGTGTTAAACTCTGTCTCAATCAATCTCCTAAAGCCTGCTGAGTGGAGATGAGGGGATTCGAACCCCTGGCCTCCGCCGTGCAAGGGCGGCGCTCTCCCAGCTAAGCTACATCCCCGGTATTCACAACCAAGGTTAGTGGGCCTTTCAGGGCTCGAACCTGAGACCTTGCCCTTATCAGAGGCACGCTCTAACCAACTGAGCTAAAGGCCCATTGTCAGGCATACCTTGACAACTGAAAAGTGACAGGAAGAAACGTGCTGCGTTCATTTCGTCTCCTCACCGCGAGGAGACTGCTAAGGAGTAGAGCGCCAGCCCTTAGGCTTTTGCTCAGAGCTCCGTTAGAAAGGAGGTGATCCAGGCGCACCTTCCGGTACACCTACCTTGTTACGACTTCGTCCCAGTTACCGACCCCACCTTCGACGGCTCCCTCCCTTGCGGGTTAGGATACCGGCTTCAGGTGTTGCCAGCTCCCATGACGTGACGGGCGGTGTGTACAAGGCCCGGGAACGTATTCACCGCAGTATAGCTGACCTGCGGTTACTAGCAACTCCGGCTTCATGCAGGCGGGTTGCAGCCTGCAATCTGAACTGAGACCGGCTTTGAGGATTGGCTCCACCTCGCGGCTTAGCTACCCATTGTACCGGCCATTGTAGCGTGTGTGTAGCCCAGGATATAAAGGCCATGCTGACTTGACGTCATCCCCACCTTCCTCCGGCTTAATACCGGCAGTCCCGTGTGACACATGTAACACACAGTGAGGGTTGCGCTCGTTAGCGGACTTAACCGAACATCTCACGACACGAGCTGACGACAGCCATGCAGCACCTGTGCAGGCTCCCCGAAGGGTCGGTCACCTTTCGGATCCCTACTACCTGCATGTCAAACCCTGGTAAGGTTCTTCGTGTAACATCGAATTAAACCACACGCTCCGCTGCTTGTGCGGGCCCCCGTCAATTCCTTTGAGTTTTAACCTTGCGGCCGTAGTCCCCAGGCGGTAGACTTATCGCGTTAGCTACGGCACCGATGGATTTAAACCCACCGACGCCAAGTCTACATCGTTTACAGCTAGGACTACCGGGGTCTCTAATCCCGTTTGCTACCCTAGCTTTCGCGTCTGAGCGTCAGAAATGGTCCAGGAGGCCGCTTTCGCCACTGGTGTTCCTCCGGATATCTACGCATTTCACCACTACACCCGGAATTCCACCTCCCTCTACCATCCTCGAGTCTGGAAGTTTTGAACGACCTCTCCCAGTTGAGCCAGGAGCTTTCACATCCAACTTTCCAAACCGCCTACACGCGCTTTACGCCCAGTAAATCCGGATAACGCTTGCCTCCTACGTTTTACCGCGGCTGCTGGCACGTAGTTAGCCGAGACTTATTCTGGAGGTACTGTCCTTTCTCATCCCTCCAAAAAGCGCTTTACGACCCGAAGGCCTTCATCGCGCACGCGGCGTTGCTGCATCAGGCTTTCGCCCATTATGCAATATTCCCTACTGCTGCCACCCGTAGGTGTATGGACCGTGTTTCAGTTCCATTGTGGGGGGCCACCCTCTCAGGTCCCCTACCCGTCATCGCCTTGGTAGGCCGTTACCTTACCAACTAGCTGATGGGACGCAGGTCCCTCCCAAAGCGAATTACTCCTTTAGTCATCAGGCATCTAATCCCGAAGACCGCATGCGGTATTAACAGTCCTTTCGGACTGGTATCCCACACTTTGGGGCAGGTCACCAACGCGTTACTCACCCGTTCGCCACTGAAACTGCTTATTGCTAAACAGTCTCCGTTCGACTTGCATGTATTAGGCACGCCGCCAGCGTTCATCCTGAGCCAGGATCAAACTCTCCGCAAAAACGTTCTCCTCTTGCGAGGTTCATTTACGGATTTGTAAAAAACGACAGGGCTTCTTCCTATCACTTTTCAATTGTTAAGGTACAGCCAACTTCGCGGGCCAGATTCTACTTTCTCTTCCTGCGCTTGTCAAGTGCCTTACAGACAAAAGCGCCGATGTCTTTACACATCGGCACCTCCACCGACTACGCTGCAGGACCGCCTGGTCCTTCGACCCGAAGCATTTTCAGTTGTCACCGATCTGCTTGCGCGAGATCTGAGTTGGTCAACTTACGAGAAATTCATTTTACATCATCCCGGAGGTGTTGTCAAGAGAGAGATTTTCCCTTTGTTCCCGAGAGGATGTCCGCTTCTGTGTTCTGTTTCGACAATGGGTCTGGTTGGTCTTTCAGTTGTAAGGGTTCTACTTTTCAGTAGACCTGAGATGTTCTGGATCTTATTGGAAATTATACCAACTTGATCCAATTTGTCAAGGGCTCCACCCTTGTTGGTTGGCCCGTTCGCTTCGCTTTCCGGCTCACAGGCAACAGGTCGCAATTATATGCAGAACCTCAGCCCTGTCAAGGGATTTCGCTGGTTTTGTTCAAAACTCGATTGACCTACCCCGTGGCGTACTCCTTGCATCTTGTCCCTGTGTTCATTCTTCAATCAGCCTGCCTGTTTAGGGAAACCTGGGAACCTGTTGTGGGGCTCCACCGTCAATATCCATGATCAAACGATCTCTTGGTTTCACTGCGAATCTCTCTTTACGGCCCGACCTCTTTATCGGGCAAACCAGACCTTTACCGGGTGTATAATCTTCCAATCATTATGAGCGCCATCTCTTTTCCCTCCTCCAGTTCCGAAAAACCCTTTCTCCTCCAGGTCTTGCGCGCTATCATGCTCGGAATGCTCCTCTTCTTCCTGGCAGCCGGTCTGTTACTGGCTACCTTCGAAATGATGTATTCCGGCCGCATTTATTCCGGCGTGTCCCTTTCGGGAGTCGACCTCTCCGGCCTTACCCCGGCAGAAGCTGCCCTGCGCATCGGCCGAGCGGTGGACTATCCCCAACGCGGGCGCATCCTGCTGCATGACCAGACCCGCACCTGGACGGCCTCGCCCGCCGAACTCGGCTTTTTCGTCGACCCCGAAACCAGCGCGCTGGCTGCTTTCCAGGTAGGCCGCACCGGCTTGCCCATCGCCCGTTTGGCCGACCAATACGGCGCCTGGTTCAACGGCAAATCCCTGGCGCCCACCCTGGTCTTCGATCAGCGCATTGCCCAACAATATCTCCTCACGCTGGCAAAACAAATCGACCAACCGGTGGTCGAGGCCAAACTCGGATTGAACGGCGCTGAGGTTGCGGTCCATTCCGGTCAGGTCGGTCGCACTCTCGACACGGCCAGCGCGCTGGCTCTGGTGACCCAGCAACTGGCCACCCTGCGCGACGGCGCGATTTCCTTACCCGTCCGCGAGACCCCGCCCGTCATCCTGGATGCTAGCGCCCAGGCCGAGCTGGCCAGGCGCATCCTGTCCGCTCCGCTGATGCTGAGCTTACCCGACCCGCAAGAAGGCGATCCGGGTCCGTGGAGCTTCGACACAGCCGCCCTGGCCAGCTTGCTCACCATCGAGCGGATCTCCTCCGCTCAAGGAGCGAATTACCAGGTGGCGCTCAACACCGATGCGCTGCGCACTTATCTGGCCGACCTGGCTCCCAAATTGCAGCGCGACCCGAAGATGCCCAAGTTTACCTATAACGACGAAACGAAGAAATTCGAGGTTCTCGAACATGCCGTGATCGGGCGCTCTCTGGATATCGACGCAACCATCCAGACGATCAACGAGAAGGTGGTCGCCGGGGAGCACACCGTTCACCTGGCCTTCCAGATTAACCCGCCGGCAGTTACCGACGACGCAACCCCTGAGCAGTTGGGCATCACCCAATTGGTACACAGCGAAACCTCCTATTTCTATGGCTCCGGCCCATCCCGCGTTCAAAACATCACCATCGCCGCCAAACAGTTCCATGGCGTCCTGGTTGCTCCGGGCGAGGTTTTCTCAATGGGCGCCCACATGAGCGATGTCAGTCTGGATAACGGTTACGCAGAAGCCTTGATCATCGTGGGCAATCAGACCATCACGGGGGTAGGCGGAGGGGTCTGTCAGGTCAGCACCACGCTCTTCCGGGCGGCTTTCTTCACCGGCTTTCCCATCGTCGAGCGCCACGCCCACGCCTACCGGGTGCTGTACTACGAAAAGATCGCCGGTAACAAGCTCAATCCCGATTTTGCCGGGATGGATGCCACCGTTTACTTCCCCCTGGTGGACCTCAAGTTCAAGAACGATACCCCCTACTGGCTCTTGATGGAAACCTACGTCAATCCCGGCGGAACGATTACCTGGAAGTTTTATTCCACCTCTGACAATCGTACCGTGGACTACAATACAACCGGGCTGACCAACATCACCCCACCGCCCGACCCAATTTACAGAGAGAACCCCGATCTACCCAAGGGAACCATCAAGCAGGTAGATTGGGCCGTTCAGGGAGCCGATGTGACCGTGCACCGGACGGTGCAGCGCAACAACGCGGTTTACTTGCAAGATACCTTTTACACCCATTTCCAACCCTGGCGCGACATTTTTGAGTACGGCCCCGGGACGGAAAATATCCCAACCCCAGGCCCTTCACTCACCCCCTCCCCATGATCTGGACTGGTTGTGGTAGAATCATGCGCGAGGTTCTCCCATTTGTGAGAATCAGCCTGTCGTGCCGTTAGGTCGGTTGGCTAGCGGCTGGCAGCCAACAGCAAATTACTATTTCGTGGAGGCCGGATGGTCAGTCAAGACTTGCTTGAAATCCTACGCTGCCCTGCCTGTGTGCGGGAGAAGGATGGCCTGCTGGATGTCTTCAAAGAATCCTGGTTGGTCTGTCGCGATTGCGGCCGCAAGTACCCCATTTCGGAGGATATCCCGGTGATGCTGATTGATGAAGGCGACAAGTGGGTCAGCGTCGCCGTCGAAGACCTGCCGGTCCCGCCTCCGAAGATCGGCTGATCCCGGCGGTTTATTTACAGTCGGAAGAAGAATTTATGTCTCAGATGCGTTCTCCCCGGTTTCGATTTTCGCTCCCTCACGACCGCCTGACGATCGGTTTATTGATCGCCTTCACCATCCTGGGCGTTGCAACCGCTATCGTGGCTTTTGTTTTGGTGCGGAATGCAGTCGCCTCATGGACAATGACAAATCTACCCGGGCTGCAGGTCAACAATGACCCCCAGAAGAATCCATCCGGCGGCGCCCTTCCATCCGGCCCTCTCCAGGCGCCTGCCGGTCCAACGCCCCAACCCTGGGACGGCGCTTCGCGGGTGACCGTCCTGGTGATGGGGCTCGATTACCGCGACTGGGAAGCCGGTGACGTGCCGCGTTCCGATTCGATGTGGTTGTTCACCATCGACCCGGTCAGTAAAACCGCGGGAATGATGTCGATCCCGCGCGACACCTGGGTGAACATCCCCGGCGGTTATGGATATGCCAAGATCAATCAGGCCTATTTCTTTGGGGAGGTGGATAAGCTTCCGGGCGGCGGGCCAGCGCTGGCCATGCGCACGGTAGAAGACTTCCTGGGTGTACCCGTCAACTATTACGCCCAGATCGATTTCAATGCTTTCGTCAAATTCATCGATAAACTGGACGGCATCTACATTGACGTTCCGGAAGAGATCAAAGTAGACCCCCTTGGTCCAGGCAACACCGTCATTCTGCAACCGGGGCGTCAAAAGGTGTGGGGGGCTGTTGCACTGGGGTACGCACGCAACCGGTATGCCGGTCTGGGTGATTTTGACCGCTCGAAGCGCCAATTACAGGTGATCATGGGCATCCGCGAGCGCGTGATGCAGCCCCAATACTTGCCGATCTTGATCGGGAACGCCGTGGGGGTATATAACCTGATCGCCGATGGCGTTCACACTAACCTGACCCTCCAACAAGCCATTCAGTTGGCCTGGTTAGCGCAACAAGTCGGTACGAATAACATCCGCCAGGCTGTGATCGGGCCAAATGAGGTCATCGACAGCACCTCACCCGATGGCCTTTCAATTGAAATACCCATCCCGGAGAGAATCCGCCTGTTGCGCGATACCGTCTTCACCACCGGCGGGCCGGTTGGTCCGGGGGCAGTGAACGCGACCGGCGACCAATCCGCGCTGGCGAAAGCTGAGAATGCCAAAATCGCCGTCCAGAACGGCACCGCCACCGCCGGACTGGCCGGGCGGACAGGCGACTACCTCAAAAGCCTGGGCCTGAATATCACCGACACCAGCAACGCCGACAAGGTGTATGGCGAATCTACCGTCATTGATTACACCGGAAAACCCTATACGGTTGCTTACCTGGTCAACGTGATGCATATTGGCGCCAACCGAATTCTGAACAGCTACGATCCCAATGCTCCGGCGGATGTGGTGGTGATTGCCGGAAACGATTGGGCCAACAAGAACGAAATGCCCTGAGTCCTCTTTTTATTCGTTTAGGGCTGGCTGAACTCGACCAGCCAACCGCCCCAATAAGGCTTTCCTCCCCCACCTGGCTGGCACTCGGTCGCCGAAAGGTCACCCACCGGCTCGCTGCTTTCCACAAGCTGCAGCGTGTAGACAACCCCCGGCGTCATGGCAAAATCAGCATACCCGGCGCCGGCGCTCGGCTGCAATCCGGTGAAAAAGGTCTCCTCCCCCTCTTTCCAAACTACGTGGACTGCCATCCCGGGTACCGGTTGGCGGCGGTGATCGTGCACCACCACCTGGATCAAGGGAGTGGCTAACCCGGAGCTACACACTGGTTTGCGGGCGTGCAGCTCATATGCCGGCCTTGCTGTTGGGCTAGGTGCGCTGGTTGGGGAGAGCGTTTGGGTGGAGCTGGGCGTGGACGTCATCGCCGCAGTCGCTGTTGGGGAGGCCGGGCTCGGTGATGGACTGGCGACCGCCAGCAAGGGAATCGCCGTAGCAGTCACGTTGGCGCTGTTACCTAACGCGGACGCCAGTAACGCGAGGGAGCGGGCTCCCTCAACGGAGCCGCCGTTGGCAAGGTCGTTTTGGGCTTGCGCAGCCAGAGCAGCCACCGGGTCGCCATCACCCAATAGGCCTAAACGAGCCCGCGCCCTGCTCAGGTCAGCATCCGCGCTGAAAGAAGCGGCAATCAGGCTGCGGTAGATTTCCTTTGAGGCAGCCCCCAAGGATGCCGGGGCAGCTTCTACAAAGCGCACCGGGCTAATCACCCAGGCATACAACAACCCCAAGGTTGCTCCCAAGGTAAATCCGATAAACAACACACCCACTCCCACGATCCGGCGTTTCACGGGGTTGCTCCCGGTGCAGGGGGGGTGCGCACCTGTAGCGCGGCAGCCAGGTTGGCCATCAATTTCAGGTCTCCAGGGGCGTAATTCGCCTGGCTGCCCCATAAAACCGCCTTTTGGGCCATCAACGCCGGAGAAGATTGGCCGAGCGCTGCAATCTGGCTGGCGGCCCGTTCCAGGTTGTGATCCGCAGCGTAAATCTGGGCAGCCATCAGCACGAAATCCGCCTTGTAGTCCATCCGTAAAGCGTCCGGTGATAACTCGGCCTGGCGAGCAGGGTTGATCACCCAGCCGTACACCAGGCCGGCGGCCAACCCAATCCCCAGAGCGATCAAGAAACTCGCAAGGCGCAACTTCATCGGTTATCCATCTTTCAACATGGGCATCCACAACCCATTTCGCCGGGCAGTCGCGATCGCTTCCGGGTAACCCGCATCCGCATGGCGCACCACTCCCATGCCCGGGTCGGTGGTCAGCACCCGTTCCAACCGCCGGGCAGCTTCGGGAGTGCCGTCGGCCACGATGACTTGCCCGGCGTGCTGGCTGAAGCCAATGCCCACCCCGCCGCCGTGATGGAACGATACCCAGGTAGCGCCGCCCACCGCGTTGATGAGGGCGTTCAAGATAGGCCAGTCGCTGATCGCATCGCTCCCATCCCGCATACCTTCCGTCTCTCGGTTGGGTGAGGCGACCGAGCCGGCATCCAGGTGATCGCGTCCAATGACAATCGGAGCTTTAACCGCGCCTTCGGCCACCAGTTGGTTAAACCTCAACCCGGCTTGTGCGCGCTCGCCGTAGCCCAACCAACAGATGCGCGCGGGCAGCCCTTGAAATGGAATCTTCTCACGGGCCAGCTTCAGCCAACGCCGTAGGTGCTCGTCATTCGGGAATAGCTCCAGGATTGCTTCGTCTGTGCGGTAGATATCTTCCGCATCTCCGGAGAGCGCCACCCAGCGGAAAGGACCTTTGCCCTCGCAGAACAGGGGGCGGATGTAAGCGGGGACAAACCCGGGGATTTCGAACGCGTCTTTCACCCCTGCGTCGAAAGCCCGCTGGCGTAAATTGTTGCCGTAATCGAACACCTCGGCTCCGCCCCGTTGAAACTCCAGCATAGCCTGCACCTGGCGGGCCATCGATTGCATCGAGCGTTGGCGATAGTTACCCGGGTCGCTCTTCCGCAGCTCGGCTGCTTGGGGTAGAGTCATCCCGGTCGGGATGTAACTGAGCACGTCGTGGGCTGGCGTTTGGTCGGTCACCACATCCGGAGTGATGCCACGCAGAGCCAGCTCGGAATAAACCTCGGCCGCATTGCCGATCAGCCCAATGCTTTTGGGCTGCCGGCGGTCGCGAGCTTCTTCGACCAACGTCATGGCTTCTTCCAGGGTATCGACCACTACATCGACGTACCCGATTTCCCGGCGTCGCTCCGCCCGCGCCGGGTCGACTTCAACAATCAGCCCGACACCCTCGTTCATGCTGATTGCTAGAGGTTGCGCCCCACCCATGCCGCCCAATCCGGCGGTCAACACGAACTTTCCGCGCAACGAGTCCCAACCCCTCTGGTGCGCCAACGAAGCCAGGGTTTCGTACGTCCCCTGCAGGATACCTTGTGTTCCGATATAGATCCAGGAGCCGGCGGTCATTTGCCCGTACATGATCAACCCCCGGGCAACCAGGTCGTCGAAATGCTCCTGGGTGGCCCAATGCGGCACCAAATTCGAGTTGGCGATCAATACCCGCGGCGCATCCCTGGTGGTTTTAAATACCACCACGGGTTTTCCCGACTGCACCAGCAGGGTATCATCTTCGTCCATCTGGCGTAGGGTTTCCAGGATCGCGTCGAAGGATTCCCAATCCCGAGCTGCCTGACCGCGCCCGCCGTAGACTACCAGGTCTTGCGGACGCTCGGCAACTTCCGCATCCAGGTTATTCTGGATCATGCGGTAGGGAGCCTCAATTAACCAAGATTTACAAGCAAGCTGCGTGCCGCGCGGGGCGCGCACGACTCGTGGACCCGACATCACGCCCTCCTCATCTCGATACAATTAATCTGACCACGACGAATCGCAATATCTCTCGGCTGATTATAAACCGAGAGATGAAAATGCTAGAGGCTCAATGGGAATCGCCGTGGGATTGGGCGTCAGGCTGGGATGGGCTGCTCTTTTTCGCTTATGAATTGATCGAAGGTGGCCTCGCGTAGGCGGCCGAGCACGTCCCGGCAAGTCTCCATCCAGAAGCGGTAAATCCCGCAGTTCTGGCTGACCGAGCAATTCTCGGGATCGGCGACACATTGGTTGAGGAGCAAGTTCCCATCGATCGCCTGCAGCACCTCCAATACGGAGATTTCCTCCGGCGGTCGCGCCAACCAAACCCCGCCCCGCGCTCCACGGGAGGTGTGGATCAGGCCGGCGATGGAGAGTTGCGAGACAATTTTGGTAAGAAATGATGGCGGAATCCGGTTGAATTTGGCGATCTCACTGGTTGGAACGCGTCGGTTCGGCTCCAGCCTGGAGAGGTATAGAACGGTACGGATTGCATAATCGGCCTGATGCGTTATTTGCATGCCCCGGCTCCCTGGTTAAATACGGATATTTTCCACCCCTTTGCTCGATTGTAAGAATAATGGGCGGAAATTACAAGTGATATAAATCACCAAATCACCATCCCGGATGACAATCGATAAATGCTGGGCAGCCCAAACCTACTAGGTCGCACAGCCAGTCTCTGGCCTTATTGCAGGATTGATGGCAGGTACAGGCTATGGCCTTCACCGGTCGGGCCATACTGTTGCTCCATCTGCAGGTACTCATCATATGCGGCCGGGTCAGGTAGAGCTGATTGGACCTGGTCTTTTTGCAACGCGACCAGCGTAGTCTTGGCTACCATCACCCCAAAGCCGAATAGGGCTTCCGCAGCCGAAAACTGGCAGTGCCCGTAACGCAGGATGGGAATATTGGCGTGCATCGCTGCGCTACCCTGTGCGATGACCTTAGTGCGGTACAGGTTTTCATGCCAATACGGGACGATGGGGTCGCCGATATCGTGCATGGTGACCAGGGGACGGGTGAGGTGACCGCTTGTCGTATAGGATGAATTGATCTCATTGATAGCGAGTGGATTGGCTGACGTTCGAAAAACCCGACGATTCAGCAGCCAATCGTTGAGAGACCCCCGGTATACCCTGTTGGAGTTATCGAATGGATTCCCGCCAAGTTCGATAATCGCGTCATTGGTAGCCATGACGTTGTAATCCAGAATCCCTGTCACCGTCTCTGTCTTTGTATCTGGATTAAATGGATTGTATGGCGCACCGGTCACGTTTAGCAGTTGCCATGTTGCCAAAGGTCGTGACTTTACGGCATTGATGACTGCTGGCTTGACAGATCCCTGCCAGTCAGCAATCAAGCTGTCCGGGATGCTGACCGGTGATCCAGCTAACATTCCAGGGAATAAGAAGTCAAACACCACCCGGAAATCGCCCCAATAGTTGACCTGCTTTCGGAAATCACCGACCGGCCCACAGGCTGAGAACCCCCCGATAAATACATCGGGGTGATTCTCGAGGGCCAGCGCCGTAATTAATCCACCCTCGGATGCCCCCGTGAGAAATATTCTCCTGGGTTTTGATTCTTGGGAGTTGAGGAAACTGGCAAGGATGAGAATGTCTTCTATGCCTTCCTTGACAGCCAGGCCGTTCTTCCGATAGCTGGTTGTCGCAAAGACATAACCCATCTTGGTGAGCATCGTGGATAGGGACGTTTGGCTGCCTGGGATCAACAACTGCTCTTCCGGAATTCCCACGGGTTCGTTGGGATTGACATACCCGTGCGCAAAAATCACCGCATCCCCATTGAGCGGAATCCCATTCGTTGGTTTACACACCATTATCTGTGAACTGCCTAGAGTGCTTTCTGTACATCCATCTGGCAGAGTCAGCGCCTGCGCAGTGGAAAACGGCAGGATGGAGGCCACAAGAAAAATAATGACGAATCCACGGATGAGTTTAGACATAGAATTACCCCTCCCTTCGTGTCCTTTCCATTTATTCGGAAATTGAGTAAAACAGCTTGAAAACAAAAGGCAGCCCAAACATGCCGGGCCGCCCTGCAATGTCATTACCAAAAAAGTTGGCAACCTGCGAAGGAACGTACGTGGAATACCCATACTATAGCGCATTCTGCAACAGGATTCAAGCGGATAATCACCCACCGCGATAACGATTGCTGTGTCCATCCACTTTTCACTTGTGTAAGCTGGTTCGGTATATCCTTATTCCGATTGTATAATGGGGATACGTAGCTATGCCTCCAACCATCCACCTCATCTCCGCTTTATTATCCATTGCCATCACTGCCCTGCTAACGTCCCATGCCTGGCGGCACCGGTCGGTCCCGGGGGCGCTTTCTTTTACCTGGCTGATGGCCGGCTTGACCGAATGGTCGGTAGCCTATACGTTCCTATTAAGCACCCATGATCCTTCGATCAAGTTGTTATGGGCCAAGATCGGTTATTTAGGCGCTGCCAGTCTCCCGCTCGCCTGGCTCACCTTCGCCATGCAATACTCCCGCTTTGGCGCCGATCGCGTCTGCCGCCGGAGATGGCCGCTCGGTATCATCCCCTTCATCACCGTGATCCTGGTCTTCACCAACGAGTGGCATCACCTGATCTGGACAAGCACCAGGGTGGTCGGTTCCGATCTATTGGTTACGCACGGGGCAGGCTATTGGGTATTCATTGTTTATTCTTACCTGGCTACCTTGTTCGGGTTGGGGCTGCTCTTGCGCCTGTTCGTGCGCGCCTCCGAGGTGTACCGTTTTCAGGTCGGCGCAATTATCGTGGGCGGTCTGATCACCTGGCTTTGGAGCTTTCTCTACCTTTCGGGCAATAACCCGATTGCCCGCCCCGAATTTACCCCGCTCGCTGTCACCTTGAGCGGGATTGCTTTTGGTTGGGGGTTGTTCCGTTTTCGCCTGCTGGATATCGTCCCGGTTGCACGCGAAGTGGTCATTGAAAGCATGAAAGATGGCATGCTGGTGTTGGACAGCCAGGGACGCATTATTGATTTAAATCCCGCCGCCCGGGATATCCTGGGAGCTCCGACCGCTAACTACATCGGCGCCCCAATTACCAGGGTCTTGCCGCCCGGCTGTGAAATCAACTTAAAAGGTGAAACCTCTCGTGAAGAGGTCACTTTCCGGCGCGGCGGGCAAGCAGAGTCGTTTGAACTCCGCACTTCCCCCCTGACCGATCAACATAATCGTCTGACAGGAACCCTGCTCCTGCTCACGGATATCACCGAGCGCAAACGAGTCGAGGCCGCCGAACGCGAACAGCGTACTATGGCCGAAGCCCTACGCGACACGGCTGCTGTGCTGAACAGTACCCTGCAATTGGAGGAAGTTCTCGACCGCATCTTAACGAACATCGGCCGGGTTGTCCCCCATGACGCTGTCAATATTGTGCTACTCGAGAACGGCGTTACCCGCATGGCCCGCGCCCAGGGCTATGTGGAGCGCGGATTACAAGACCAGATCATGGAACAACGCCTGTTGGTGAAAGACGTGCAGAATTTAAAGACCATGATCGAAACCGGCCAGCCGCTCGTCGTGCCGGACTTGAAAGCCTACTCGGGGTGGGTCGATCGGCCAGAGAGCCGTTGGGTGCGCTCGTATGCCGGAGCGCCCATCCGCAGTCGGGGTGAGACCATTGGCTTCCTCCACCTGGTGAGCGCAACCGTCAACTTCTTCACGCCTCCCCATGCCGAATTCCTGCAGGCGTTTGCCGACCAGGCGGCGATTGCCCTCGAAAATGCTCGCCTGTATGCAGAGGTGCAACAATTGGCATTAACCGACGGTCTGACCGGTTTATACAACCGCAGAGGATTCTTGGAAGCCGGCCGGCGTGAGGTTGAGGTCGCCTTACGCCTGGGTCGCCCCCTCTCTGCTATCATGATGGACATCGATCATTTCAAACAGGTAAACGACTCATCCGGCCACCTGGCCGGCGACTTGGCTCTGGTTTCGCTCGTGAATACCATCCGCGAGAGCGTGCGTAGTATCGATGTAGTAGCCCGTTACGGCGGTGATGAGTTTGTCATCCTCTTGATCGAGAGTACTTACGCGACCGCAGCTCAGGTGGCCGAGCGCGTCCGCCTCTCGGTAGCCAGTACACAGACCCTCACCGAGCAAGGGAGCGTCCAGATTACGTTGAGTTGTGGAGTTTCCACATTAGAACTGGATTCTGATAGTCTGGATTTGTTGATCGATCGAGCCGATCAAGCCTTATATGCATCCAAGCAGAACGGCCGGAATTGTGTGTATGGCTCCCACGAACTGCTGATCGAACATGTCGGGTAACTGTCTCCGCTCCTGGGGACGGGCCTGCCTACCGGCGGCGCTCTGCATCGCCTGGTCGCTGGTTTCCTGCGCCTCCCCTTCACTGCCAGGTGTTGTTTCCCCGACTCCACCGCTCATTCTCATCGAATCATCACCGACGCCCCTTCCCCCCGTACCCTCCGCATCCATCCCCCCGCAGAAACCATCTACACCTACCCCCGTTCCCGCCGACCAGGTCTGTTCGCCGTTCGCCGGCTTGGCAGTGATTGATCTGCCAGGCGCGGTATCGAACCCATACCACCCCCCGGGTCCCGGGCGGGATGACCCGCACGCTGGCATCGACCTGGCTGACCGCAGCCCTGGCGCCCAGATCGCCTTGGCCGGGCGCACGGTGCAGGCTGCCCTGGCAGGCCGCGTAGCAATGATCCTTCACGACCGCTTCCCCTTTGGCAACGCCGTGCTGGTGGAGACTCCCTTGGATGAAAGTTCGGTCGCACTTTCCACAGCGCTCCCCACCCCGGCGCCCACAGTTGCCTTTATTCCTGCTCTCACCTGTCCGGCTGGTTTAACTCCCGCCCTGGAGGAGACAGGCGCCCGGTCGCTATACCTGTTGTATGCGCATTTACAAGCCTCACCGGAGCTTCATTCCGGAGACGCGGTAAGTTGCGGGCAGTCCCTGGGCAAGGTCGGGGATAGCGGCAATGCGCTCAACCCACACCTGCACCTGGAAGCGCGTATTGGCCCTTCCGGATTGCGCCTCGATAGCATGGCTCACTATGACCCCGGCGCCACCCCACAAGAAATGGCAAACTACTGCCTATGGAGCGTCAGCGGCCTCTTTCAAACGGTGAACCCCCTGGATGTATTGGTGCGCTAGAACCTATTCATCCGCAGAAGCAACCCCCAACACCCCCATTTCCGTAAACGCAGATAAAGGTTCTTCAAATCTGTGGTTAATCCTTTGCAGTAAAAAACACCCGGTGATACATGACGATACTGCCGGCGACCGCCACGTTATAAGATGCACTGCGCACGGCCTCCAGCGCGATGACGTGGTTGCACTGCGCCAGCACCTTCGGCGGGAGACCATCGATCTCCGAACCCAACAGATACAGGGCCTTGTCCGGGTGACAGAACTGGCTGAGCAGCGTCCCGCCCATCTCAATCCCTACCAACACTGCCCCAAACGGCCGCACGGCCAGAAACTCATCAAAGGTAGCATACTGTCGCAGTGGAATTTGCTGGAGGGTCTTGGCAGTGTCCGCCGGCTGCCGCTTGTAGGCGCTTCCGATGGTGAAGATGCCGGCTGCTCCTAACTGGTAGGCCGAACGCCACAGAGTACCCACGTTCTCCGTGTGCTTGCCCCGGTATATGCCAATCTCAAAGTAGCTCATTGTGCTTCATTCCTCTGCCACCACCGATTCTTTCGATTTATTCTTGAAATAACGCATTGGCATATTGCACAACGATCCCTGAATAAGGGCTCACGAAATTATGGATCACGTGACTCGCCAGGATAACAATTACCAGCGCCAGCGCCACCTGGCTGACAACTTTCTGCCGTTGGGCGAAAACTGCCGGGTAGCGCCTGAAAAAATCAGGAAGCGCTTCCGGCAGAGCCAACGCTGCAGAAAACAACGGCAGCATGGCCGGCACAAAATAGTGATCGGGTTTTACCGCCACAAAGAAGAGCAGGTAAAGCGAGTAAGGCGCCACCCACGCCAGAATCAACCGGTTGGTAAACCGGTTCGGCCCGAAGCAACAACCGATTACCAGTGAAATCACCAGGAAGAGGATGAAGGCCGGATACTCAAACCAGGTGCGAACCGTCCACTCCCAAAACTGTGGTCCCTTCTGATACCCCAGGGGATCGTCATGGCTGTATCCCTGGCTAAGCTCACTGCTTTTATACTGCTGGATTTCGATCATCCTCTGCCGCGGACCTGGGTTCAGTAAGAAAATATTCGAAAGGAAGAGGGAAGCTCCCATGACCGCCAGGAAGACAAACCCGGCAATGACCGCATTGGGCCAGCGCAATATCCTGCGGAAGAGCCCAATCGCCAGGTATCCCGCCAGGGTAAATACAAAGAAAAAACCGACCAGCTTGATGCCAATTGCCAGGCCACAGGTGATGGCAGCCAGGTAGAAATTGCGCCTGAAGCGTAGCCGGTCCCGATCCAGAAAGAAGATGGTCAACACCACCGTCAGCATGGAAAGCGCATCTGGGTGCCACCAGTGCAGGTTATTGCGCACCACGGCCCGCATCAGCAACAGGAGCAAAAGCAGGCCAACCGATTTCCACAACGACCTGAAACGAGTTTGCAAGTACACCAGCAGCCCGACTGCCAGAATCATGGGCAGAACACTGATGAATTGGCGCAGGATCCATAAATTGAGCTGCACGTGGTCCGTATACAGGTCACCATAGGCCAGTCGCACCGGTAGGATCGCCAGGGCTGACAGTCCATAGAATGGGAAGCCATAATGGTAATCTGCGTAATGGAAAAATCGCCAGAGCGTGGCTTTGAGGTTCCCCCGCCAGGTGAGCATCTCAACCACAAAGCTGTATGTGAACGGCTCATCTTGCGAATTGCGCTTGAGCATTTGTTCTGTTTGCGCCCCGGTGGCATTGGGAATCGCAAACAAGATGAAATAGGTCAGGCAGATGATCACGATCACCCACAGGGTCCCTTTTTGCGCGCGACTCATAGCATCTCCCAGGCTTGTGCGAAAGATGGACAACGTCTCCGAACGGGGGGTACTTCGAGATTATACCCCACTCCCTTTGTACCATGCATCTGACGTATAATCCATGCTTGTGACGGCTCCCTCTCGTATCACTCTCCCGGTAGGCGCACTCCAAAACCTCTCCCCCGACGGGCGATTGTTATTTATCACCCGCATCGCCCGCCTGTTCGCGTACGGGTTCTTGTCCGTTGTATTGGTGTTATATCTGACGCAGGCCGGGCTGAGCGAAATCCAGGCGGGGTTATTGCTCACCCTCACCCTGGTGGGAGATTCGGTAATTACCTTGTGGATCACCACCCATGCCGACCGGATCGGGCGGCGCAAGATGCTGCTGGCCGGCGCCGCATTGATGATCTTCGCCGGCGCCCTGTTCGTCCTGACCAACAACTTTTACCTGCTGCTCTTCGCCGCTACAGTCGGGGTGATCAGCCCCAGCGGGAACGAGGTCGGCCCCTTTCTTTCCATCGAGCAGGCGGCCATCTCGCAGCTCATCCCTGGGCAGCAGCGCACGGGTGTGTTCGCCTGGTACAACCTGGTGGGTTCGTTTGCCACCGCCTTAGGGGCTGCCGCAGGCGGCGGTCTGGCGCAAGCTCTGCAGGGAGCGGGGTTTTCCGCATTGTACAGTTATCAGGCGGTCGTTATGGGATATGCTCTGGTGGGCCTCGTCCTGCTCATCCTGTTTACCCGCCTGACCCCGGAAATCGAGATCACGAGCTTGAGGCAAGCGAAGCCAAACCCGACATCTGCAGGAGAACAACGCACCTTTTGGGGCCTGGGCGAGTCGCGCAGCATCGTCCTCCGCCTGGCGCTGTTATTTTCCTTAGATGCCTTCGCCGGGGGTTTCGTAATCCAGAGCCTGGTCGCCTACTGGTTCCACCTTCGCTTCGGAGTGCAGCCAGGCATCATCGGCGCTATTTTCCTGGGGGCCAACATCCTGGCGGGCATTTCTGCACTGAGCGCCGCCTGGGTCGCAGCCCGCATCGGGCTCATCCGCACCATGGTATTCACTCACGTGCCTTCCAACATCTTGCTGATGCTCGTCCCGTTCATGCCCACCCTGCCGCTGGCCATCCTGGTGCTATTGCTGCGTTTCAGCATCTCGCAAATGGACGTGCCTACGCGTCAGTCCTACGTCATGGCAGTCGTTTCCCCGCAAGAACGTTCGGCGGCTTCTGGGGTGACCAGCATCGCGCGCACGGTCGGCGCCTCCTTATCGCCGGTGCTGACCAGCCTGTTTCTCGCCAACCCGGCCCTGCTGGCCACGCCCTTCCTCGTCTCAGGTGGGCTGAAACTGGTTTACGACCTGATCATGTATCGCAGCTTCCAGGCTGTGCGCCCTCCCGAAGAAGGTTAAGTGTCAGCCATTACTTGCATATTGAGACTTCCCCCTCAATTCGCTATAATCTAATCATCACACTATCATCATTTAAGCATCGGTGTCGCCACTCTACCCGGATTCTGCAGGTATCCCGGATGGAAGAACAAGTACCGGTCAACGCCCTGACCCAAAAAAGCTGGAAAGCCGAGCAAGCCGGGGAAATTGCCCAGGCTTTCCGGTACGCGAACTGCGCCCTGGACCAGGCCTCAGCATCCGGCAAACCGGGAACCATCGCAGAAGCACAGATCGGTCTGGCCTACCTGCAGTTCCGCCTGGGTCGCTATGCAGAGGCTAACCGGATGGCTAAAGCGGCGCAGGCGAATGCCAATCTCAATTCACCGGCGCTGGCTGATGCGTACTTGCTCCTGGGCATGTGCGCAGCGGAGACCTATTCCCTGTCCGAAGCGTTGGAATATTTTCGCTCCGCTGCCGATCTCAGCCGCGAGATCGGTTATGCCTTAGTTCGGCAGCGCTCACTGCATAACCAGGCTGTGGCGGTCTTTATTCCTCGTGGGCAGTACGATCTGGCGGTCGCCGCGGATCAAGAAGCGTACAAAATCGCCAAAGCGCACGGGTTGAACGACTGGCTGCATGGTCCTCTGACCTCGATTGCCTGGGCTTACCAGATCACCGGCCAGCCCTGGCTGGCTCGACCGGCCATCGACGAATTGGAACGGGTGGCCATCCCCGGCTCACTCGCCCAGGGATACGCTTATTACCTGAATGCAAATCAGTGCCGCCAGGACGGACGGGGAGCGGATGCTCCCGGGTTGTATCTGCAGGCGCTCTCCATCGCCGAGAAGATCGGCGAGCCCGGGTTGAACATTGAAGTCCGGTTGGGGATGAGCCGCCACCTGCGCCGGGATGGCAACCTGCCCGGCGCTCGCGAATGGGCGGACGAAGCTGCCACGCAGGCAGCCCGCGTCAACTATCGCCATTTTCAAGCCAGAGCCTTGATCGAGCGCGGTCATGCAGCCATGCTGTCCGGCGAGTTTCCGCTGGCTGAACGGGATTTCGCCCTCGCGAGCGAGATATGCGCTGCCCTTGCATCCAATTGCGATCTCGCCCGGGCAAGCCTGCTCTCCGCTTCCTTGCTTGAGCAGCAGGGAAATCCAAGCGCCCAGGCAGCCTGGCAGGCTGCAGCCAAATTGATCCTGGCGGGTGGATATGCCTTTCTTCTGGAACAAGAACGCGAAATCGTTTACCCGCTATTGGCAGCCCGCTGGGAAAAGGGAGGGGGTAAACCGGGCGAGACATTGGCTGCTCTCTTGAAAGCAATCCACACGATACCGGCAGCCCCCTTGAAGGTGTATACCTCCGGCAGAATGCAAGTTTACCGGTCAGGGCAGCTCAGCGACCGAGGCGCTCTCCGGCAGCGGAAAGCCGGGGAACTTCTCGCCTTGTTGTTAGCCAGCCCATCCCACACCCTCTCGGATGATGAAATCTACGAGGCCCTCTGGCCGGACCGCGCTCCAGCCGCCCAAAGGATTCAACTGCACCACGCCACCTCCGCCTTGCGAAAAGCGCTGGAATACGAGCTACCGGAGAAATTCCCATCCCATTATTTAACCGTCGAAGCCGGACGGGTAGCGCTCATCCTCCCGGAACGCTCGTGGATTGATTTCGAAGCATTCGAGTTACTCTGTTCGGAGTATCAATGGGAACGCGCCCTGGAAATCCATTCAGGCGAGTTCCTCTCCGAGTTCCGTTACTCGGATTGGGCGATCCTCCCCCGTCAAAGGTTGGCCGAGCGCTACCAATCTGCCTTGATCGGCGCTGCCCGAGAACGCCTGGCGGCCGGTAGAGTATTAGAAGCCCTGGGCGCCTGCCGCGAGTTGCTGGCGCTGGATGCCTGGCACGAACAGGCCACGCTTCTGGGGATGCAAGCCTGCCTGCAGCTCGGTGACCGGGCGGGCGCCTTGCGCCTGTACCTTGATTTGGAGCATTCCCTGCAAATGGAGCTAGGCACAGTCCCCGATGTTGCCCTTCAAAGGTTGTGCCATACGATTCGCGAGGGTCCTGCCTAAGGTGGAGAGCATCCGATATACTGGACTACCGGTAGTTTTCCGGTAGTCCAGTTTGATTTAATCAGATCAGTCACAGTTTACGCTGCCTGAAACCTTCAGAATCCACCCCTTTGGACTCCAAGGCGCAGCGGTAACCTGGCAGGTTTTCATGCGCTCTCATATCACCCTGATCCTCAAAATATTGATCGACAACCACGCCCCCGAAGGCTTGCGGGGATCCGTCCAACCCTTATTGGACGACCGGGCGCAATTCTTTTCGGATGAAGAAAGCCTGGTGACGCTCTTGAAGGAGATCACTCATCTTGCCATCCGAGAAGAAAGCGTACCCCATCCTCTCGACTTACTATAACCGGGTATGGATCGGTAGTCGCATGGAGGTAGCCTCGATGAAATCAAAATCTCACATCCTGCTGTACCTTGTAGTCGTCTTGCTCTTCACATCCATTAACTGCAATATGGCCACTTCTCTGCTTCAAAAAGATAGGCAGGTCGCGCCGCCGCTGCGCAACGATGTCCCCCTCCCGGATCAAAACAACGATCAAGGCCGGTTTGCGCCACCGGTCGACAACAACCGCCAAAACCCGGTCGTTCCCCCGGTCGACAATGGCGACCAGAACGCCGCGCCAGATTACCAACTGGAGGGCACCTGGATATCTCAGACCGATACGGGCTTCGGTACCGTGATGGACACCGAGCTGATCCTGGAATATACCGGAACTTTCTCCCAGTTGGTGACGGCTGGCTCTTTGATGACCTTAGACACCGGCATCTACGAGGTCGGAGATGGTTTCATCCGCTTTGTCGTAGAGAACCACGAGCCCAAGGAGTACAACGGGCAGGCGATGAGCTGGGCGACTGGCTTTACGTATTTCTATTACTTTGTAGACGAGGATACCATCTCGTTTGAGGATCACATTTCCGGCAACTCCTGGCTGGCCTACCGGGAGTAACCCCTTTCCATCCTGGGCGACCTTCGAACGGTTTCACCCAAAGACGCACTCAGACAGGCAGGGGGCCTAGCTCCGAGGTGCAGTGTGGGCAACGTTTTGCGGTAATAGGAATCTCTGTTGAGCAGAATGGGCACAGCTTGGTCGTTGCGGCTGCCGCTGGCGCCGGCCGCTTCAAGCGGTTGATCGCACGCACGATCAAGAATATGACGAAAGCCACAATCACAAAATCGATGACGTTGTTGATGAAAAGCCCGTAATTGATCGTGGGCGCCCCCGCCTTCGTGGCCGCATCCAGGCTGTCGAATTTCTTCCCGGTCAGGCTGATGAACAGGTCGCTGAAATTGATCTGGCCCAGCAGCATTCCGATGGGCGGCATGATGATATCGTTGACCAGGGAGGTGACGATCTTGCCAAACGCAGCCCCGATGATGATGCCGATGGCCAGGTCGACCACATTACCGCGCATGATGAATTCTTTGAACTCTTTGATCATATCTCCCTCCTTGTGAACAGCACCGCGAGTTATCCAATCTCGATCCACGGAAAAAATCAGACCGGGAATTGGTTACCCTCCTGTAGCCCAATCCAATCTTATTATAGAACATCTCTGATGATCAGTGGGGCATTGGAGGAAACGCGTTTCGATAGCCAGGATAAACCGGACAGCCTGATTGCCGTATCGATCCACCCATATTTCATCCAACAATCACCCAAAAACACGATAATCGGTGTAAAATTACTACGTTATTATTAATAGGCGCACATCAGGGATTGGGAAAGCTGGCCGGGGGGTCGGGGAGTATCGGCCAGGATGGAACACAAAATGAGGTGAACATGAGCAATCAGCCCTCCGCTGGCGCTCGCTTCCGCGCCGCACTGGAGGCCGAACAACCCCTCCAGGTCGTTGGGGTCATTAATGCGTACGCCGCTCGCCTGGCAGAACGCACAGGTTTCCGGGCGCTCTATCTCTCCGGCGGTGGAGTATCGGCGGCCTCGCTGGGCGTGCCGGACCTGGGAATTATCACCCTCGAAGATATCTTGATCGATACGCGCCGGATTACCGCCGCATCTCCTCTGCCCCTCCTGGTTGACGCAGATACCGGCTTCGGTAGCGCCTTCAATATCGCCCGCACCGTCCAATCGTTGATTCGCGCAGGCGCCGCCGGGATGCACATCGAGGACCAGGTGCAGGCTAAACGCTGCGGGCACCGACCCCGAAAGGCGATCGTGTCCCAGGCGGAAATGGTCGACCGGGTCAAGGCAGCCGTGGATGCACGGGTGGACAACGATTTCGTGATCATGGCTCGGACGGATGCCCTGGCGGTAGAAGGGCTGGAAGCTGCCATCGCCAGAGCGGTGGCCTGCGTTCAGGCTGGCGCCGATATGGTCTTCCCCGAAGCGGTCACGGAACTGTCCATGTACCGCCGCTTCGCTGAGGCGGTCGGGGCGCCCATCCTGGCGAACCTGACCGAATTCGGCCAAACGCCCCTGTTCACCCGCCAGGACCTGGCTTCGGCGGGGGTAGCGATGGCGCTGTACCCACTCTCGGCTTTCCGCGCCATGAGCGCCGCCGCACTCCAGGTCTTCCAGGCCATCCACGAGCAAGGGACCCAGGCCAGCGTGGTTCCTCACATGCAAACGCGGTCCGACCTCTACGATTATCTCAACTATTATGCCTATGAAAAAAAATTGGACGAGTTGTTCGATCAAGAAAAGGAGAGCTTAGGATGAGTGAGCAGATCGCTGAAATGGAAATCCATAAGAAGAAGTCCGTGGCGCTCTCTGGGGTGCCCGCGGGCGATACAGCCATATGCACGGTCGGTTCCAGCGGTAAGGACTTACATTACCGCGGTTATGATATCCACGACCTGGCCGAGTTTTCTACCTTCGAAGAGGTGGCTTACCTGCTGGTGCATGGCGAGCTGCCCACCCGCTCGGAATACGGGCGTTACAAGCGCCGCCTGAAAGGATTACGCGGTCTACCCGACCCGGTCAAGAGCGTGCTGGAAACCATTCCCGCCGCTGCCCACCCAATGGACGTGCTGCGCACCGGCGTTTCCATGCTGGGAACCGTGATGCCTGAACGGGACGACCACAGTACAGAGGGCGCTCGCCACATCGCCGACCGGCTATTGGCGATCATGCCCTCCATGCTGCTCTACTGGTATCACTTCTCACACAATGGGCGGCGCATTGAGGTCGAGACCGACGACGACTCGATCTCCGGACACTTCCTGCACCTGCTGACCGGCAAGAAACCCAGTGAGCTACATGAGCGCTCCCTGGACGTAACCCTGATCCTGTATGCCGAGCACGAGTTCAACGCCTCGACCTTCACCAGCCGAGTCATCGCTGGCACCGGTTCGGATATATACTCCTGCATCACCGGTGGGATCGGCGCATTGCGCGGCTTTAAGCACGGTGGCGCCAACGAAGCCGCTATGGTGGTCATCGAGCGCTATAGCCTTCCAGATGAAGCCGATACCGATATCCGCCGCATCCTGGCCGACCACGGCATCGTGTTGGGCTTCGGTCACCCGGTTTACACCATCTCTGACCCACGCGCCATCATCCTCAAGGGTGTTTCCTGCGAGCTATGCAAGGATTACGGCGACGAATCCATGTGCGATGTGGCTGAGAAGATTGAAGATACCATGTGGGACGTGAAACACATGTTCCCCAACCTGGACTGGTACAGCGCCGTGTGCTACCACATGCTGGGCATCCCCACCGAAATGTTCACGCCCCTGTTCGTCATGGCACGCACGTCCGGATGGACAGCGCATATCATCGAGCAGCGCCTGGATAACAAGATCATCCGCCCGAGCGCCAACTACGTTGGTCCACATCCACGCCCCTACATCCCCGTCAACGAGCGCATTTTTACGAAAGCGTAGGCTGGGATGCCCGGCAGTCCGACCAATGTGCGTCCTACCCCCGACTCGGTGCTGGTCGATATCGCCGCATACGTAGCCAACTCGATCGACAGCTTAGAAGCCTACCACACTGCGCGCCTG
Source organism: Anaerolineaceae bacterium (assembly GCA_028714615.1). Next base: position 26,662 of record JAQTMA010000021.1, read on the forward strand.
TGCCTGATGGACGCCCTGGGTTGCGCCCTGGAAGCGCTGGATTACCCCGCCTGCACTCGTCTGCTCGGCCCGATCGTGCCGGGCACGCTCGTCCCCAACGGGGCGCATATCCCCGGCACAGACTATGTGCTGGACCCGGTGGCGGCCGCATTCAACCTGGGCGCGATGATTCGCTGGCTGGACTACAACGACGCCTGGTTGGCGGCCGAATGGGGCCATCCCTCCGACAACCTGGGCGGCATCCTCATGGCCGCCGACTGGCGCTCGCGCACTCTCCGGGCGGAACGAAGAGAACCGCTCACCATGCGCGATGTGCTGACCGGGATGATCCAGGCGCACGAGATCCAGGGTGTAATCAGCCTGGAAAACAGCTTCAACCGGGTAGGATTGGACCACGTCCTGCTGGTGCGCGTGGCGACCAGCGCGGTGGTCACCCACCTGCTGGGCGGTACCCGCGAGCAGACCATCAACGCGATCTCTAACGCCTGGGTGGATGGGGGTAGCTTGCGTGTCTACCGCCACGCGCCCAACACCGGGTCCCGTAAATCCTGGGCAGCGGGCGACGCTACCAGCCGCGGGGTGCGCCTGGCTTTGATGGCGCTCAAAGGCGAGATGGGCTACCCCTCCGCGCTCAGCGCCGCCAACTGGGGATTTTTCGATGCGCTCTTCCGCGGCAAGCCATTCCGCATCAGCCGGCCATATGGCTCGTATGTGATGGAAAACGTGTTGTTCAAAGTCGCCTTCCCCGCCGAGTTTCACGCCCAAACCGCCGTGGAAGCCGCCCTGCAATTACACCCATTGGTGAAAGACCGCCTGGGCGAAATCGACAGGGTGGTCATCACCACCCAAGAATCGGCCGTCCGCATCATCGACAAGCGCGGTCCGCTCTACAACCCGGCCGACCGCGATCACTGCATCCAGTACATGACGGCTGTCGGCTTGATTTTCGGCCGGCTGACCGCTGGAGACTACGAAGATACCGTTGCGGCTGACCCGCGCATCGACGCCCTGCGTGAGAAGATGGTCGTCATCGAGAATCCACAATACAGCCGCGACTACCTGGACCCGGAAAAGCGCTCGATCGCCAACGCTGTGCAGGTCCACTTCCGGGATGGCAGTCATACCGAGAATGTGGTCGTCGAGTACCCGCTCGGGCACCGGAGGAGGCGCGCAGAAGGCATACCGCTGCTGGTGGAGAAGTTCGTCCGGAATGTGAAGCGACGCTTCTCCCCGGAGCGCGCCACGGCGATCCTGGAATTGTGCCAGGACCAGGCGCGGCTGGAGTCCATGCCGGTCGACGAGTTCGTGGATTGGCTCGTTGAATAGGGGGTATATTAATTTAATCTGCGAATAGATGGCTTTGCGCATTCTCCCGTTCTGAGCTACAATCCTGCCCATGACCTGGGACCTGGTTGGACATAGCTGGGCTGTGGAGATGCTCCAAACCCACGTAACGCAAGGCACACAACGCCAGGCGTACCTGTTCAGTGGGCCGCCCGGCGCCGGCCGGCGTACCCTGGCTTTGCGCTTCATCCAGGCGCTCAGTTGCCCAACCCAGGCTGCCCCAGGAGTGCCTTGCGGCGCTTGCCGCACCTGCCAGCAGATCGCGCGCATGCAGTACTCCGACCTGTTCGTTGTCCAAAAACTGCCTGATAAAACCGAAGTGGGCATCGACCAGGTGCGCGCGCTCCAGCACACCCTTTCTCTGGCCCCCTATGCCGGCCCTTTCCGTTTTGGTCTGTTGCTGAATTTCGATCAGGCCAGCGAGGGTGCTATGAATTCGCTCTTGAAGGTGCTGGAAGAGCCTTCCTCGCGCGCCATCCTGATCCTGACCGCTGAAACCCCCGAAGCCCTGCGGCGTACCATCGTTTCGCGCTGCGAAGTCTTCCGCCTGCGCCCTCTGCCGCTTAACCAGTTGGCCGAATACCTCGAGCACACGCAGCATGCCGCAGCTCCGACAGCCCAACTCCTCTCACACCTGGCCTCTGGGCGACCGGGGTATGCCTTGAAGATGCTCAACCAACCTCAGTCGCTGGAGCAGCGCCGCCAATGGATCGCGGATCTGCTCACCCTGCTGCCGGCTTCACGCCGCGTCCGGTTTGAGTATGCCGCCCGGGTGGCCGACACACGTCACTCCCGAAGCCGGGTGGAAGCGTATGAAGCCCGCGCTACTCTCCGAGAGATGTTCTTGAACTGGTTATCTTTCTGGTCGGACGTAATGTTGTGCACAGCAAACGTCAGTGCGCCGCTGGTCAACCTGGATTACGAGGCAGAGATCACCCGCATCGCTGCCCCGCTGGACCTGGTCTCCGCCCGTCGTGTTGTCCTGGCGATCGAACGCAGTCTGCAGCAACTGGATGCCAATCTGACCCCTCGCCTGGTGACTGAAGTCCTCCTGCTCGATTGGCCCGTGATCCCTCCAGGTTAGGTACTGGTCCGCGGTGACTTACGAAACGCACCGCTATTCACCGATTGCCCCTTTCAAATGGCGTGCCAGTCCGCCGAAATGCGACGTATAGCGCATCTCTTCCTCTCGGGGGCGAGGGAGGTCCACGGTAAGATCCAGGCAGATGTGCCCCGGGCGGGGGGTTATCACCAATACCCGGTCCGACAAAAACAAAGCCTCGCCGATCGAGTGCGTTACCATAATGACCGTTTTGCGGTCGGCTTGCCAGATGCGCAGTAGTTCCGTTCCCATGCGCTCTCGCGTCAGCGCGTCCAACGAGCCAAACGGTTCGTCGAGCAGCAGCAGGTCCGGATCCATGATCAGTCCCCGGGCGATAGCCACCCGCTGGGCCATCCCACCGGACAGGTCGCCTGGGCGGGTTTCTTCGAAACCCTGCAAGCCAACCAGGTCAATCAGCGCCTGAGCTCGTTCACGCGCTTCCCCGGCTGAGATGCCTTGCAGCTCGAGCGGTAAGGTGATGTTCTCCAGGGCGGTACGCCAGGGCATCAAATTGGCTTGCTGGAAAACAAAACCGATCCGCGGCTTGCGGTTCTTCTGAGAGTCGAACGCATAATCCACCAGCCCACG
>JAQTMA010000021.1:29795-31820 GCA_028714615.1 Anaerolineaceae bacterium
TTGCGTGAGCAAGCCCATATCGGTCATCACTTTTTGCATATTCTCCCAGGCTTGCGGGTCGCTGTACCCGAGCCTGTCCGACTTCCACATCTCGATTGAAGCAGTAAGTTTCTGCTTCTGGACGGTCGCGTCCGCTTGAGCCAGGTTCTCAACGTATTTCTTGCTGATCTCGTAAGCCTGGTCCGGATTGGCGATCGCGTCCGCCAGGCCCTGCAGCGTGGCTTTCACCATGCGCCGCACCAGGTCAGGATTCTGGTCGAGGGTGGCCTGATTGGTGATCAGGCCGTTCGAAACCAGGCGCATGTAGTCGTCCACGCGTACCACGTTGACATCATTCCCACTGGCGCGTAACTGGATGGGTTCATTGGCAACGTACACGACTGCTGCTTGTTCACGGTCCGCCACCAGAGCTTCCACCTGGTTGAAGCCGATCGTATCCAACGTGATGTCTTTCTCCGTCAACCCGCCGGCGGAGAGTAAGGCGCGCAATCCCACGTAGCTCGCCCCGCTGAGCACTGGTATGCCGATACGCTTACCTCGTAGATCTTGAGCGGTTTTGATGTTCTGGGCGACTTTCGAGACCACCCCCACGGGATACTGCTGGTACCAGGCCATCACGTACACAATGGGGAGTCCATTCTGCCGCCCGAGCAACACCTGATCGCCGGATGCGATTGCAAACTGGATCTGGTTGGCCCCCGTCAGGGTGACCGCGTCGGTCTCCATGCTGTAGTCGATATCCACCTGGATGCCCTGTTGTTGGTAGTAGCCTTTCTCCAGGGCTACGTAGAGCGGCGCAAACTGAACGTCGGGGATGTAGCCGACCGGCAGGCGGACGTGAGTCAGGTTCGCGCTTGTGGCCGTTCCCTGCGGGGTAAGCGGCGTCGCTGGAGCTCCGGGCGCGCAGCCCGCCAGAGCGATCGATAATAGAATTATTGCGGAAATTCGTTTCAGTCGCATCGTTCGCCTCAGGGTGCTAGAAGATTGGATTGCTTCCTATTTGACTTATTCCTAACCTTCGGGTCATCTTTGTCTTTTGTGGTTCAACTGTCCTTCTTTTGCCAGGCCAGCAAGCGCGTTTCCAGCAGCACCACCACCCCATACAACCCTAAAGCCATCAATATCAGGGTGAAAATGGCGACAAACACCAGGGCGGTATCATATTGGCCTCGCCCGATATTGACCAGGAACCCCAGGCCGCGATCGGAGCCCACAAACTCACCCACCACTGCGCCGATCACCGAAAGCGTCGCCCCGATGCGCAGACCGCCCAGGAATACCGGCAGCGCCGCAGGGATTTCCAGAAAGACGAGCATCTGCCCCCGTGTCGCCTGCAAGGAGCGCATCAGGTCGCGCAGGTTGTCAGGCACCCCGCGTAAGCCCACTGCGGTATTCACCAGCACCGGGAAAAAGACAACCAGCGCACAAATCAACACCTTGGAGAACATCCCCGGCCCGAACCAGATGATCAGCAGCGGCGCAATTGCCACAACCGGGATGGCCTGGCTGGCGACCAGGTACGGCGCTAACAGGCTCTCGGCGACCGGGCTTTTGGCCAGCAGATATCCGAGCGTGGTGGCGAGGCTGGAACCCAACAACAGCCCGAACAGCACCTCCTGCAGGGTGATCCACGCATGCCATAACAGGCTGCCATCGGCCAACTTCTGGGCAAAACGCGCCCACACCAGGCCTGGTCCGGGGAGAATGAAGGCCGGTAAATTCCCCCAGCGGACGAACGCTTCCCAGGCCAGGAGAGCAGCCACGGCTGAGGCCGCAACCAGGACCGTCCTTCTACGGGCGATCCACCGGCCTGTTGCCGGTGTTACGATAGTTCTCAAAGATAGGTCCATACAAATAGCCTCATCGGAAGAGGACTACACTGGTTTCGGTAGTAGGGAAACAAAGACCCCGAAACCAGGCAGGTTTTCGGGGCAAGCACGCGCGATGAGACCAGAGCGGTCTCTTGGAATCCTTCTTTCATCCGGACTGTACCGTCGGCTCCGGAATCTCACCGGATCATGCGCG
>JAQTMA010000022.1 GCA_028714615.1 Anaerolineaceae bacterium
CGGGTCAGGCAGGGTAGTTTTCCAAGAATTCCACGGGTTAATCCCCAGCCCAGCCAACAATCGGCTGGTTGTATTGGCACACCCGATTCCCACCTGCCTTCTTGGCCTGGTAGAGCGCTTGATCGGCTTGCTGCAGCAACATGGGAAGATCATGGGTGGCTTTTGTTACCCCGGCTACCCCCATGCTGAGGCTGACCTGGATCTCCCAAGAATCGGCATGATAGGGCATGCTTGTTAGCTGGGCTTTGATGCGCTCGGTGGCCATGAAAGCTGCTGCCTGGTCATTTTCAAGCAACAAGATGATGAACTCATCTCCACCCAAGCGGGCGCTGATATCTAAACCGCGGAGATACTCACGGATGCGATTCGCCAAACTAATCAGAATTGTGTCACCAGCGGCGTGACCGTAATTGTCATTGATTTGTTTGAAATGATCAATATCGATGGCAATGGCTGATAACGGATTTCCGAAACGTTGGCTGCGTTGGACTTCGCGGTTTCCCAGTTGAGCGAATCCGCGCCGGTTGTAAAGCCCGGTTAGCTCATCCGTGATGGCTTGCTGCTGGGTTTCTGAGTACAGACGGGCGTTTTCAATGGCGATGGCAGCCTGGTCGGCAAAGAGTTTGGTCAGGTGGATTTGCTCATCGGTAAATGGGCCGACAGTCTGGAGATCGCTGAGATCGATGACTCCAATCGTTCTGCCGCGAAATTTCAATGGCACGGATAATGATTGGCGGAAAGTGGTGGAGCTAAAATAACTCAAGCGGCCTTCCCAGGCCTGGTAATCCGGAACCCACATCAATTCCCCCGTCCGGGCAACCGTTCCGGAGAGGCCCTGGCCAACAGGAAGCTTCTCGCCGAGATAGTGATCAGGCAGGTGATACCCAATGACCAGCTCCAGATACTGCTCCCCAGGCGGTAATAGGTACAACAAACCGGTTGAAACCCCCGTCATTTTTACTGCCCGTTCGACAATCGAAGAGAGCAGGAGATTCAAATCTAATTCGGAGTTGATTTCTAATGAAGTCAGGTAGAGGGCTTCCATCTGGGTGGCATAGGTGGATAGTGTCTCATTCGTCTTCCGTTGGGTGGTTATGTCTCGCCAAACGCTGGTGAAACCATCTCCCAGTTTATTGATGCGAATATCGAAGACCCTTGTCTGGCGGACGCCCGCCCAGGTATCCTCATATTCCATCTCATCTTTTATCAAGGGATTCCCGGTTTCGACGACTTGAATATATTCTTCCAGCAATCCGGTGTCTCGATGAGCGGGGAATACCTCCAACAATCGCCTTCCGATCAAGTCCTCTCTGGAGACCTGGTTGAGCTGGCAGCCCGCATCGTTGACATAAGTGCACACGAAATCGTGGATGCGTCCAAAGCTATCTCGTACGGCTGAATAGATGGCGAAACCTTCTTGCATGCTTTCAACGGATGCACGAAAGCGGGCATCGCTTTCGCGCAAGGCTACATCCCTGCGGTGGCGTTCGATTGCGTAATAAATGGCTCGAATCAGTTGGTGGCGGTTGATTTCACCCTTGATGAGATAGTCCTGGGCGCCATTTTTGATCACCTGCAATGCCCATTTCTCATCGGGAACATCCGTTAAGATTACGACGGGGATGGCCGGAACCATCTTGCGTAGGGTTGCCACAGCACTGAGTCCGTAGCGATCTGGGAGGGGCAGAGCCAGCAAGATGATATCCACGGCGTTCTTGAAAAGGTCAAGCTTCGCTGCGGAAATGCTATTGGCATTTGTCACGACAAAGGTGGCGTCAGTAAGGTATTTTGTATCCGTTTTCAACAAATATCGCTGAAGGAGCTCAAAATCGGATGGATTGTCTTCAATGATGAGAACATTAATGGGTGTATCCATCACGATTTTTCCCGTTTCTGGCTTCTTCTGACAGGTATCTCCATCGGATTATTTCCTCACGGGTTGGTTTCTATGAATGGGCCTGAGTGGAAAAATGGCAGAGCATTATGGGGATTTACCAGATAGAACGGGTAAACCTATTCCATTATATCTTAATGGGAATTATGATCCATGATCAAATATAATGGATTATCAGGCTAATTTTCGCAACCATTTCCCCCGGATTCAAATAAGCATGCGGTTGATCGGCTCGAAAGCGTATCGAGTCACCCGCAGATGCTCGATATTCCTGAGCGTTTACCATCACGGTTATCGCTCCCGTAAATATCGTGAGGAATTCCTCGGCGCCGTCAGGATGAGCCTCCGCGCTCAAATAACCCCCTTGATCGATTTCAATGGAATAGATCTCAAACCGCCGGCCTGGTTCTATAGGAAAAAGTGGATATAAGCGGTATTTTCCGCGGTCCTCTACCAGCGGTGTAATATTGGCTTGCCGGATAACGGTCGGATCGGTTTGAACCGAATCGAGTAGGCTCGTGAACGAAACTTTTAGCCCATTTGAGATCTTCCATACCGTCGAGATCGTTGGGCTGGAGTCGCCTCTTTCGATCTGACCTAGCATGCTCTTGCTGACCCCCGTCAGTACGGCCAGTTTTTCGAGGCTCAGTTTCTTTTCATCCCGGATTTTTTTTAGATTTCGAGCAATGAGAAGATTGAGATCTTCCATAAGGTTCTCCGAAGTATTGACAATATAACGCACAAACCGTACAATTTAACATACTTCCAATATAACGGACTTTTGGTACATTATAACATCCAAGGCAAGGAGACGTATGGAAAATCTTTATCCCTTCCTCATTTATGTATTTGTCACCACCTTTACTCCCGGACCGAACAATATTATGTCCATGGCCAATGCGATGCGATCTGGATATAAAGGCACCCTCCGGTTCCTTGCCGGAATATTTACTGGATTTTTTGTCTTGATGCTGGTTTGTGGGCTTTTAAACGTTGTTTTGGTGAATGTATTACCTCAGGTGCGTTTCTGGTTGAATATCCTGGGGGCTGTTTACATGCTCTATCTGGCAATTCACACGATTCTCTCCAAACCGACCGAGGAAACCCCCGATAGAAGTGGTTCGAATTCATTTTTTGCAGGATTTGCCATGCAGTTTCTCAATCTCAAAGTGATTCTTTATGGGGTCACGGTGTATTCAGTGTTTATTACGCAGGCTTACCAGAATCCAATTATCGTGAGCCTGTTTGCACCATTATTAGCCGTGATTGGATTTCTGGCGACTTCATGTTGGGCCTTGGGAGGGTCTGTATTCCGCAGCTTTTGGAGGAAGCACTTCCGTGCATTTACCTTTACAATGGGAGCATTGTTGATCTACACTGCAATCGCCAGTTTTGTGCATCGCTGATCAGAATCCGATGGATCCCAGCGGAATTAGGACGTTCCAGGCAGTCCACAACAACCCTTTTGTGCTATGATTAATTTATTAACAGAATTATGAAAAAATCAGACCAATCCCTCTATCCTCCCGCCCGTATCCTGGGCATTGAATCCTCCTGCGACGAGACTGCCGCAGCAGTCATCGAAAATGGCCGCATCCTGCAATCCTCCATCATTGCGACGCAGATCGATCTGCACGCCAAATATGGCGGGGTGTTTCCCGAGGTGGCTTCTCGCCAGCACATCAAAACCATCTACGCCATTGTCGATGAAGCGCTCCAATGCGCCCACCTCAACCTCACCGACCTGGATGCCATCGCCGTTACGCGGGGTCCCGGGTTGGCCGGTTCGCTGGTCGTCGGTCTGAATATGGCCAAAGGCCTGGCCCTGGCGCGCAACCTACCGCTGGTGGGGGTCAACCACCTCGAAGGGCACATCTACTCTGCCTGGGTCTACCCGGCTGACGAGCCTCCCACCGCTGAGCCCAAGTTTCCGCTGCTCGCCCTGCTTGTTTCCGGGGGCCACTCCGAGTTGATCCTCATCCCGAACCACCTGGAGTACAAACGCCTGGGCGGCACATTGGATGATGCGGCCGGTGAAGCCTTCGATAAAGTCGCCCGCTTGATCGGTTTACCCTATCCTGGAGGCCCTTCTATTCAAAAGGCGGCGGAACAAGGCAACCCCAAGGCATTTGCTTTCCCACGGGCGCGTCTTGAGGGTAGCTGGGATTTCTCCTTCAGCGGATTAAAGACCGCCGTCCTGCGCGTCGTGCGCAAGATGGAAGAGGAGAATCAGCCGCTTCCGGTGGATGACCTGGCCGCCAGTTTCCAGGCCGCCGTGGTGGACGCGCTCTTCAGCAAGACCATGCGGGCCGCCCAGTCCAATAAGGTGCGCCAGATCCTGGTTGCCGGTGGGGTGTCTGCCAATCACGCCCTGCGCGAAGCGTTCCTCTCCCAATCGGAATTCCCGGTACACATTCCGCGCCTTTCGCTCTGCACCGATAACGCCGCCATGATCGCCTCCGCAGGGTATTTCCGCTTCGCAAACGGCCAGCGGGATGCTTTCGATATCGACGCCCTCCCGACATGGCCGCTCTCGTAATTGCCACTTTTCTCACGAGGTACCATCTAAATGAGTGAAAATATACAGCAGGCGGCTTTCTCGGTAGAAGCGCTGCAAAGTGGGGATAGAGCGGAATTTGCCCGGTTTGTGGAAGCGTATTCCCCGCAGGTCTACCGATTGGGGTTGAAGATTCTGAATGACCCCCAGGATGCTGAAGACGTGCTCCAGGAAACCTTCCTCAAAGCGTTCAAGGCGATGCCCGGTTTCGAAGGTCGCTCGAGTCTTTCTACCTGGCTTTACCGGATTGCCGTCAATGAAGCCCTGATGTTGCTGCGAAAACGCCGCCCGGAGGCCATCTCGATCGACGAAGATGTCCAAACCGAAGAAGGCGAAATGGAACCAGTTCAGATCGTCGACTGGTGCTGCCTGCCCGAACAAGAATTGTTATCTGCCGAGGGCCGGCGGTACCTGGATACCGCTATCCAAGATCTACCGGCGATATTGAAGGTCGTGTTTATTTTGAGAGATATCGAGGGACTTTCCATCAAAGAGACGGCGGAGACGCTCAATCTCTCTGAAACTGCGGTGAAAACCCGGCTGTTACGGGCTCGCTTGAAGCTGCGGGAGCAGCTCTCGAATTACTATCGCGATAGAGTGGTGGAGGATCGCCGCCCATGAAAAATCATACCCATTGCCAACAATTACTGCACTCCTTATCCGATTATGTCGATGGAAACCTAGATGAGTGTTTGTGTTTCGATCTCGAACAACACCTGCAAACTTGCCCGGACTGCCAGATAGTCGTCAATACCATGCGCAAGACGATTGAGCTATACCATACCTGTGGGCAGCTCGATACGATGCCCGAGGACGTCCGGGCTCGCCTGTATATGAAACTGGACCTGGAAGACTACCTTCAGCGATAATAGACTGATTTTTTTCGGAGGATTCTGCATGGATGCAAAAGTAACCTGGCAAGGCAAACTGGCTTTTATCGGGATCGCCGATCGAGGCTATACCCTGCCTCTGGATTCCTCACCCGATTCGGGTGGGGAGAATAAAGGATTCAGTCCATTTGAGCTGCTGGCGCTCGGCCTGGGAAGCTGCACGGCGATGGATGTCATCTCGATCCTGGAGAAGAAACGCCAGGAAGTCACCGCTTTTGAAGTGCGGGTGCACGGCGAGCGGGCGAGCGAGCATCCGAAAGTGTTTACCGATCTGTTGGTGGAGTATATTGTCACCGGGCGGAATATCGACCCGGCGGCGGTTGAGCGGGCAGTGCAGCTCTCTGAGGAGAAGTATTGTGGGGCTGAGGCCATGCTGCGCAAGGCAGTCCCCATCGAGCACCGCATTGTCATCCATGAAACGGAAGAGGTTGGATAAACGTCTTTCGTTCGGAATTTCAATCCTCGCGCGTTTATTTCCCCCGTTCTTCCAGCCGGTTCACCGTATCGTCCACAATGACGCGCTGCCTACGTCTCCGAAAATAACCTACGTTTGCTCCCACTCGAAATCTGCCCCGACCGGCAGATGCGGTCAGGGATGAGAGCTGCCTGTTTGTCCCAAGCCGTGAAGGAAACCGGCGGGTGATTGCTGCGCAGTTGCCTTATTGCCTCGTTACCTTGTCAACCTTCTCCTCTTCCACCACCTTGATATGCAGCTCGCGTAACTGCTTGGGTTCGGCGGGGGAGGGAGCACCGGCCATCACGTCGCGGGCAGCCTGGTTCTTGGGGAAGGCGATTACCTCGCGGATGTTGGGCTCGTCTGCCAGGATCATGCAGATGCGGTCGATGCCCGGGGCAATACCCCCGTGCGGCGGCACCCCATACTCGAAGGCTTCCAGGATGTGGCCGAAGCGCTCGCGAGCCACGTCGGGGTCGAGCCCGATCAGGCCAAAAACCTTCTCCTGCAGATCGCGGTTGTGGATTCGGATGGAACCGCCGCCGACCTCGTAGTTGTTCAGCACCAGGTCGTATTGCTGTCCACGCGCTTTGCCCGGGTCGCTATCCAGCAGGGCGAGATCCTCGGTCATCGGCGCCGTAAAGAGGTGGTGAGAAGGATCCCAGCGGTGTTCTTCTTCGCTCCACACCATGTAGGGGAAATCGATCACCCAGCAGAAAGCCAGCACATCCGGGTCGCGCAGTTCCAGGCGGTCGCCTAATAGCACGCGCATGCGACCAAGGCTATCGTAAACGACCGCCGGTTTGTCGGCCACGAAGAGCAATAGATCGCCCGGTTTTGCCTCCAAACGCTGCTGGATGGCTTCCAGGCGCTCCGGGCTCAAAAATTTGGCAAACGAAGAGCGGACGTCGCCTTCTTTGGACAGGGCGATATAGGCCAGCCCGTGCGCGCCCCACTGCTTTACGGTATCGGTCAGCTCGTCGAGTTGCTTACGGCTGTAATCGCCCAGGCCTTTGGCGTTCAGCCCGCGCACGTGTCCACCGGAAGCCAGGGTGTCCTCGAAGACCTTGAAGCCGCAGCCGGCGGCCAGGTCGGCGATATTCTTCAGCTCCAGCCCAAAACGGATATCCGGGTTGTCCTTGCCAAAGCGATCCATTGCCTCCTGGTATTGGATGCGCGGCCAGGGGGTGGTGAGCAAGCGCTTGTGTGGCACGACTTCTGCCACCATCCTGGTAAACATGCCTTCAACCAGGTCCATAATATCGTCGCGCTCGATGAAGGACATTTCCATATCGAGCTGGGTAAACTCGGGCTGGCGGTCGCCGCGCTGGTCTTCGTCGCGGAAGCAACGTGCTATCTGAAAATAGCGTTCGATGCCCGCCACCATGAGCAACTGTTTGAGCTGCTGGGGCGATTGGGGCAGGGCGTAGAATTCTCCCGGATGCACGCGGGAGGGTACCAGGTAATCCCGCGCCCCCTCCGGGGTGGTCTTGAACAAGATGGGGGTCTCCACCTCGATGAAGCCACGCCCGGTCAGGAACATGCGGATGAACATCTCCACGCGAGAGCGTAACTCGAGGTTGCGGCGCATGCGCTCACGGCGCAGGTCCAGGTAGCGGTATTTCAGGCGCAGGTTTTCATCTACTTCCTCGTCTTTGTTGATCTGGAAGGGGAGCGGCTTGGCCTGGTTGAGCACGCGTATCTCGCGAGCCACGACCTCGATCTCGCCGGTGGGCAGGTTGGGGTTCTCGTTCCCGGCCGGACGGCTGCGTACTTCTCCGAACACCTGGATGACCCATTCCGCACGCAGATCTTCTGCGATCTGAGCGGCAGCCTGGTTATCTGGATTGACAACGACCTGTACCAGGCCGAAGCGGTCGCGCAGATCGATGAATTTCACCCCGCCGTGATCGCGTACGCGATGCACCCAGCCGGCCAGGGTGACTGTTTGAGCGATGTGGCTGGCTCGTAGTTCTCCATTGGTATGGGTCTTATACATGGAACCTCGATGCTGAGAAAAAATGGTAGTCGACGACGGGCGCTTCTTTTTTGGGGAGGGAGAGCGCGCCGGTGAAGATTGGAGAATTATAGTTCGATAAATGCGAATCGAGAATAGTAATTCTACCGCATGCTGCTTGTGATCTATTACTCCTTGGTGAACAGTAGCGCGGAGCGGTGTTAACGGTCTTGAACTGTACGGGGGAAGATTAAAAATCCTATGAAAGTTCGTAGTGCGAGCTTTAGCACGCCTCCAGGAATCTATATATTCTCACGAGCGTGCTAAAGCTCGCACTACAAACTACAAAGTCGCTCGGTCTGGAGACATGGAGGCGTGCTAAAGCACGCACTACAAACTACAAAGGCGTTCGGTCTGGGGGCCTTCACCGACAATCAGCAATCTACAATCTGCAATCTTCAATCCTTACTCCCCTATCTTCAACTGGCTGTTGTGGTCAGAGCAGGTGCAAGCGGTGATGGTGCGGCCGGATTTGGTCAGGGCGCCGAGATACGCTTCCTTGCCAGGGACGACCACCCAGCCTTCCAGGTTGAAGGGAATGGCTCCCCCGGCGGGCATCCATTCGCCGTTGAACTTGCGGGCGATGTGCACGTGGGTTCCAGTGGCGCGCCCGCGTTCGCACGATGGGTGGCCGATGATGTCGCCCGCCTTCACTTTCTTCCCGACAACGATGGATGCATCCAGGATGGTGTGCAGGTAGAGGATCGTCCAGCCGGTATGCTCGTCGCCATCACCATCCAAATCCAGGACGGCCAATCCGGGTTCAGCACGGACAATCACTCCGGGAGCGACCGCGGTGGCCCACTCGTCCGATTCGATACACCCACTCGCTCCCGCAGGAGGGGCAAAATCAATGGCCGCAAACGGCGCCCCTGTTCCCCAGCCGGTATGCGGACCGCCGGTGAAGGTCCAGTATTTCCCCGTTTGGAAAGGCAATTGCAATTTGGGTTGCTGCAAGCTGCCTGGCAGGTGTGGTTGGCGGTCCTTCCAAGGGTCGCCGAACAGGCTGGCATAGGTCTGCGCCAGACCGACCGAGCTGATGGCGCGCAGGTATTCATTTCCGGTGACGAACTGTGCATAAAACATATGCAGAGCCACGGAAGCAGCATTCTGCCAGGGGTCGGGGCGTTCCATCGTTCCGTCGAGGTGATCGAATTGGGTGACGAGCCCGGCGCGGATGTCATAATAGTGATTATTCAGGTTATTCGCTACCCAGATGAGCTGCATATACAGCCCGGAATAGCCTCTCTGTACCGCACCGGCTGGATACTCCTCGGCGCCATCGGGAGGAGTGGGCTGGCTGAGCGCTCCGGTGGCGTATTCCATCATAGCCAGGAGCAGGCGCGGGCTGACGCTGTAATCCAACGCAACCCGGTCGATGGTTTGACCGGGGGTGAGCGTCTCCTCCGAAGTGTACCCGTGGAACCCCTTCAGCCAGCCGGGCTGGCGGTTTATGAATGCATCTGTGTCGAAACCAACCTGGGCGGGCCCGTTGATGAACAATTCATCCGGGATGATCTGGTAGGGTGAGCCCCATAAAGGCAGGTAGTAAATCGGGATCTTCATGGGCATGCCCGGCGGCAGCAAGGTAACCTCCTGGGGGATGATCGGGTTGGCGCTGCGGATCTCGGCGATGGTGGTGTTAAAGCGAACAGCCAGCACGTCCAGCGTATCACCGGTCTGGGCGTTGTAATCCACCAGCTCACCGGGTGATAAGGGCTGGCGGGTTGGGAGAGCGGTTACTTGTGGCTTAGGAGTCGGGGATAGGAGGGTAGGGCTGGCCGTTTCGATCGGGCTGACCTGGTTAGGATCGTACCCCGGTGGGGGAGGAAGGCAGCCGGTCAGGATGAGAACAATGATGAGGGCGAAGATGACCGGGCGTTTCAAACGCAATAGGATTCGGAAGAAGAGATAATTCTGCATGGAAAGTACCGTTAAGGAAGAGGATGGAAGCGGAGATATTGTAACACGGGGGGACCATCCACGAATGGAACACGAAAAATTTATTTCTCTTTCGCCGGGCGCCAGATGCGGGTTTCAAAAGAGCCGCAGGTGCAGGCGGTGACGGTTTGATCGCCCTGAGTCATCGTACCCTGGTAGGGATCGACGCCAGCGTGAGCCGTCCAGCCGCTCAGATTAAAGGATAATGGGCCGTCAGCGGCGATCCACTCACCGTTGTACTTGCGCACGAAGTGGACGTGTGTCCCGGTGGCGTTACCGCCTTCGCAGGAGGGATGGCCGAGCGGATCGCCGGCCTCCACAAAGCGGCCCAACGGGACGCGGCCGTCCGTTGCAATGTGCAGATAGAGCAGCACCCATCCCGTTTCTTCATGCCCGTCGCCATCCAGATCGAGGATGACAACGCCGTGGTCGGAGCGAGTCACCAGGCCGCCGGCAGAGGCGGCTACCCACATGTCGGACTTCACGCAGCCACTTTCCGTGCTACTCGGCGCAAAATCGAGGGCGGAACGGCCGCCGTTCTTCTCCTGGCTCCAGGGAGAATGGGGTCCGCCCGAAAAACTCCACACCTGGCCCGGGTAGAACGGCAGGTTCAAGGTGGGTTGGGCCAGGTTGGGTGGGAAAACGGGTTCTACCGAATGCGCGCGTACCCAGGGGCTGCCAAAGAGCTTCTCATAGACGGCAGTGAGACCCTGTTCGGAGTACAGGTCGCCTGACCAGGCGGCCTGGTTTTCGAGCTGGGCGATTAAGTATTGCAGTCCAACCGTGGCAGCGTTCAGGCTGGGGGCGAGCCGGCGGCTGGTCCCATCCGGGAAGGTGATATCAGTGATGCGCCCTTCGCGCCAGCTATAAAAGCCGACGGAAAGCTGATCGACTGCCCAGACCAACTGGGGGTAGAGCTCCTTACTGCGTACGTCCATACGTCCCAAGGGGTAAAACGTTTCAGCCAGATTGGAGGGTTGCCCGGTGACCCAATGGGCGCGCAGCTCGAGCAAAGCCAGCAGCATGCGTGGATTGATGGAGTATTCGCGGGAAATGCGCTTGATGATATCGGCCCCGGTAGTGGTACCGGTGCTGCCGAGGTACTCCGTGTAGGTCGAGAGGAAACCGCCGGCTTTTCCGACGAAATCGGCGACGTCGAAATCGACGGCAGAGGGAGAGTCGATGAACTCGCTATCTGGCAGGACCTGGCGATCGGAGGTGGTTTCGCCCAAACGGCGTGGGATGATCAGTTGCTGTCCCGGACTGATGAAGGCAGCCGGGGGGAGGGGGTCGGGGGAACTGATCTCTTCGGGTTTCACTGCAAAGCGGGCGGAGATGGCCGGGAGTGTATCGCCGGATTGGGCGGTATACAGGATGATCGGCTGGCTGGTTGCGGGAGATTGCCCTGAAGTCGGCAACGTTTTGGGAATGGCACGCGGGGTGGCGGTGGCCGGCGGGAGTATGGTAGACGAGGCAAAAAAGGAAGTGGCGGTCGGCAAGCCTTGAATGGGGCTGGCAGGGCGGGTCTCGGTCGGGAATGGTGGCGGCTGAGTAGCGGGGGGAGGCGTCGGGGGAAGCGGTGAGGCAAGGGGGGAAGCGAAGGCGGCCTGGCTCAAGGGTGGAATGTTTGCACTGGCATCCACAATGATCGGGTCCATCGCAATGGAATACGAACGTCCGCTGATCAGCATTGCGATGATCAGTGCGAGGAGGAGATGTCCCATGGTCCGGCGTCTGCGGATTGAACTAGCGCCAGATTTGGTTCGCCTCCGTACGGCCATTGTAGGCTTCGATGGTCTGCTCATTGTTGGTCAGGTAGCCACCGTACTCGATGCTATCACCACTGGATACCCACCCGTCCATGACGAATGGGAGATTGCCATCTGCGGGGATCCACTCCCCATTATACCGCCGGACAAGGTGAGTATGCGTGCCATCTGAGATACCCCCTTCGCAAGAGGGGTGACCGATACGATCGCCAGCCTTGAGAAGGGTTCCGGCGGGTACCCGATCCTGGGAATCGATGTGGGCGTATAGAATGGTCCAACCAGTCTGTTCCAGGCCGTCGCCATCCAGGTCTTGGACGACCAGTCCACCTTCCGAGCGCACGATGAGACCGTCAGCCATCGCAACCACCCAGGCGGAGCTAAGGTAGCAGCCGAACTGATCTCCTGGGGGGGCGAAATCGACGGCTGCCCAGGCGGAGCCGTTGCCCCAGCCGCCGTGCGGTCCGCCGGTGAAGGACCAGGCAACGCCGGGCTCGAAGGGTAAATGCAGGACCGGCTGCTGTAGGCCAGGGGGGAGGATCGGTTCGAAGGTGAAGGCGAAGGGATTGCCGAACAATCGAGCATAGGTGGCAAATATACCTGCCTGGCCCACGGCTGTTTGCCAGGCGGCCCGGTCTTTTAGGGTTGCAAACAGGTTCTGCACCCCGGCTGTGCCGGCATTGATGGTGGGGGCGATCGGGACGACGCTGCCGTCGGCCAGGTTCCAGATGGATGCGCTCCCCGCGCGCCAACGGTAATACCCCGCATTGAGCGTGTCGGCAGCCCAGGATAGCTGGTGAAACAAGCCTTTACGCCAGACGTCGCGGGCGCCCATCGGGTAATCGCGCTCGCCTGGATTGGAAGAGGTCAGCCAACCGCACTGATATTCGAGGGCGGCGATCAGCAGGCGCGGGTTGACCGAATACAATTGGGCTACGCGCTGCAGGATTTCGGGACCGCTCACATCCTGGTCATCAACCAATTCGTGATAGGAGGAGAGATAGCCGGCGTGCTGGCGGATGAAGTCAGCGGCGTTGAATTGGGCCGAGCTGGGCCCGTAAACCAACTCGGAATCAGGCAGGATCTTGAAATCCGGGCCAGCCGCGCCGGGATTTGGCGGCGGGACAGTCAACTGGGCGCCAACGTACAGGATGTCGGGGTTGATGGTCGGGTTGGCTTCGATGAGCTGCTTGAGACTGACCTGGAAGCGTTGGGCGATCTTGCCGAGCGCATCCCCGGTCTGAACGACGTAGGTCTGGGTTTCCGTCCGCAAGGTGGGCATAACGCGGGGAGCATCCGGGGTGGGGGAGGTTCCAATCTCCACCGGGTAGGGGGTTGGCGACGAGAAGGGGGTTGGAGAGGCGCCGGGGGGCGTCACGGCGGTGGGATCAGGACTTGCGGCTTGCCGGGTGGACAGGCTCTCTGGTAGGGTGGGTTGTACGGGCGCCAGCAAACCATTTCCACCGGTTGGAGGTTGGTACCAGGGCGTCACCGTGGGCGCCGGGCGGACGCAGGCGGAGAGTAGGAGGGCAAGGAGGCAACAAGTCAAAAAGGCAACGAGTGGATAGGTCAAGAGGGGAGGAGTTTTCCCTTCGCCCCAAAGGTTCCCAGCTCCGCGCTCGGGACAGCGCATTGAGGGATTGCGCACCACCCGGATAGGGGAAGGGAGAATTGGGTGCGCGTTTCGGAACGAAGTAGGGTGAAGGCGGGAAGATGAATGGGACATTGAATGGAAGCAGGTGGAAGGATGAAGTAATCGTTTAACAAGGCAAAAAGGCAATGGGGCAACCAGGAGAACCCTAAAGTCAATAATTTACAATCCGCAATGAGCTTGCAGGTATGCCAGTTCCTCGGATTTGTGCTGCTCGGCAAAGACTTTAGCCTGCTCGGAAAGCTGCACAGCCTCATCCAGGTTGAAATAGGCGGCAGTGCTCCAAAAGCGCGGCAGGAGCAAGAGCGGATGGCCGATGGCGCGTTCTTCGGCTCCCTGGGGCACCCAATTATAAAAGAGCGGACCGCGGGCGAAAGCAGTGAATCCCAAATGATAGTGCGCCTGTTGAGCAACATCCACAGCGCGGGGGGTGAAGTTGCCGCCTGGCCAGATGAACGCCACCGGCCAGGTGCCCAGATGAGCGTAGATCAGCGGGATGGGCGCGTAAAGCTCGCGCAAGACGGTGGTTTCGGGCGTTTCGGGCACGAAGTAGGTGCTGCCGTTGTGCAAGAAGCCATGAGCTTGCATGTCGATGTGACCGGTGGCCGCCAGGGTTTCCAATTGCTGCCATTCCGAGGCTGAGGCTGGGCCGGTGATGTAGCCGAGCGTAACGCTCCAGTTGAACTTTTCAAGGTACGGTAAAAAATGTTCACGCACTACTCCCGGCCGGCGGTCGTCTACGATCAAGATCATCGAACGGGGCGGGATTTTGGCGTTGTGTTCCAGGAAGTCAACGAGCTGGTTGGCCGTGATCGTTTCGAATCCGAGGTCGTGCGCGTGCTGCATGAAATCGGCGAAGTAAGCGGCGGAGATGGAGGTGGCGTCGCCAGCCTGGACAGACCGTCCGGCTTTGACAATAGAATGAAACATAAACGGTGCAACAATTGTACCAGGAGTGCTAAGGGTTGGGTCCCAGCGCTGGCGCAGGTACTCGCAGGTGCTGGCTATGTAGGTTTGGGGCTCTACGCCGGGTTTGAGTTCGCCTGGGTGGAAGAAGGGCAGGGGACTGGGGGTAGGGGCCGGCAGCGTGGGAGTAACAGTTGCAAGGGGGGCCGCGGCGGCGGATGGATGCAAGCGAAGAAGCCCACCTGGAATGAAGGTGATGATGAAAAGTGCAACCACCAGGGAGATGCTCCGGAATTTGTAGGCCATGACCAGCTATCCAGCAGGATTAGTATACCCTGGAAAATTGAGTTAGGTGTGGGAAACGCTAACCTTAAAAAGCAAACCTTGACAAGGTTTTGAACCATGTCAAGGTTTGGCGTCGGGACGATGTGCCCGGGCTACATTTGAGTCGAATCGATTGGGCTGCCAGTACTTCAATGGCAAAAAGGTACCTGCCGCGAGTGGCGCTGGCTAATTGGGTTAAACGATAGAACCAAAATCGGCGCCCTTATTCGGCTGGTGGTTCTCCCGATTCAACATTCTCGCCGCGGATGTAATCCTCGGTCATCTGGCGGGCGACCTCGTCTTTGAATTGTTTTGGCGGGGTTTTCATAAAATAGGACGAAGGGGCGATGAGCGGACCGGACAGGCCGCGCTCGAGGGCGAGCTTGACGCAGCGCACAGCATCGATGACCACGCCGGCGGAGTTGGGTGAATCCCAAACTTCCAGCTTGGCTTCCAGGTTCAGTGGGACGTTCCCGAAGGTGGTGCCTTCCATGCGAATGTAACACCATTTGCGGTCGGAAAGCCAGGGGACGTAATCGGAAGGGCCCACGTGGACGTTACCCGGATCGAGTTGGTACGGTAACATGCTGGTGACGGCGCCGGTCTTGGAGATTTTCTTGGATTCAAGGCGCTCGCGCTCGAGCATGTTGAGAAAATCGGTATTGCCGCCGAAATTGAGTTGATAGGTGCGGTCAAGCTGCACGCCGCGTTCCACGAACAGGGTGGTGAGCATACGGTGCAGGATGGTGGCGCCCACTTGCGACTTGATGTCGTCGCCGATGATAGGCAGGCCGCGCTGGCGGAAGCGCTCGCCCCAATACTCAGAGCTGGCGATGAAGACCGGGATGCAGTTGACCATCGCACAGCCGGCGTCAAGGATCTGCTCAACGTACCATTTTGTGGCCATCTCCGAGCCAACTGGCAGATAACTGACAACGACGTCGGTGCCGGTATCCTTGAGGATTTTGACGATGTCGGCAGTGGGACCGGGAGCCTTGTGGAGAATCTGGGATAGGTACTTGCCCAGGCCGTCGTGTGTCATCCCGCGGCTGACGGGGACGTTCAAATTCGGGACGTCACTGAACTTAAAGGTATTGTTGGGGTACGCAAAGATCGCTTCGGAGAGATCCTTGCCGACCTTGGTGTCGACAACGTCAAATGCTGCGGAGAATTCGATGTCGTGGATATGATAGCCACCCAGGTTGACGTGCATCAGCCCGGGGACGCGATCGGAGTCGGCTGCATCCTTATAGAATTGCACACCCTGAATAAAGGATGATGCACAGTTGCCCGCTCCGATGATAGCTACTCTTACTTTGTGATGACTATCCATGCCCCTGACTCCTTGAATGTGGAATGTAGATTGATCTTGATGATGGGTTTGATTATACTCGTCAAAAAGGTGATGCGGGGGAGATGCGAAAACCCATCTTGCAGCGGATTCCCAGGGACAGCCATGGCCGGCTACTGCATCGAAGTGGGTGCGGGATTAATTGCCCTTATCTGCGGGTACATCCATATTCTCTACTGGAGCATCTTCATACCAGCGGAAGCCGCAATCGGAGCAGCGAAACTCGACCCCGGGAGGGAGTCGACTGCGCCATACGATCAACCATGCAACCGCCAGCGCTCCGGCGACGACAAATAGGGATGCGACCAGCCCTTGCCACTCTTGAGCGACGCGGGTGACCACCGTAATGCCTATCCCCATGAAAAAGCAGGTATATACCCATGGATTGCTGAAATTCTTGGTTCCGTCTCGATTCAATACAATCCGCTTGGAGCGGGCTTGTTGTTGTCCACACCACCGGCAGGTTACTTTCTTTCTCATGATACAACCCCCTTCCTTTCGATAGCAAAAGAGTAAATAGATAGTTAATATCAATTATATGACATCTCCAAGCCAAAAAACTATCAGGAATCCTCGTGAATTCCTGATCGTATCGATGATTACGCTTGCTCCGCACGCGTAGACATCAATACTTCAATAACTCCCCAAGTTATCCGGTCAGATGCATAGAAAACCCAATTGAATGAAGGACTTTGTCTATTCTAGACTAAAATTAATTCAACAAATCGTCTAAATTGGACGTAGCAGAACCGGCTAAAAGTAAGTAGAATTTGCTTGTCTACAGGCGAATTTGCAGGTACATACCCGGCCTCTTTTCCAAATACTGATCGCTACAACCGAATCACAACAGATCAATACTTCACCCTCACTCAGGTGGCAACATGGTTAACCCGTCAACCATGCTCCCATTCCTGTAGAGGTTGATGCGCACCCATTTATTTCGATCTACGTTTCATGGTACTGTCGAAGGAGGAACTATGCCGAACGATCGTGACGTTGTTGTCGTATCCGCTTGTAGGACGGCGATTGGAAGCTACATGGGCACCCTGTCGGACATTAATCCGGGTAAGCTGGGTGCGATCGTCGTAAAAGAAGCGGTCAAACGGGCGGGCATTATGCCCGACCAGGTCGATGAAGTGATCATGGGGATCATCCTGACGGGTGGCTACGGGCAGGGAGTAGCGCGCCAGGCTGCTATCTGGGGAGGCATCCCGGTTACGACTCCCGCGGTCACCGTGAATAAACTGTGCGGCTCGGGCATGAAAGCCATCATCATGGGCGCTCAGGCGATCCGGTTAGGTGATGCGGATATCATTATTGCCGGGGGAGTGGAAAGCATGTCCACCGCGCCGTTCATTCTGCAGAATCCCCGGAAGGGAATTCGGATGGGGCACACCAAGTTAGTGGATACGATGATCTCGGATGCCCTGACGGATGTGTTCACCGATGTTCACATGGGGATGACTGCCGAAAATATTGTCACACAATATGGCATCACCCGAGAAGAACAGGACCGCTTTGCCTGCTGGAGCCAGAATAAGGCCGAAGCTGCCATCAAGTCCTGCCGTTTCTCCGATGAAATCGTGCCCATTGAGATCCAACAAAAGAAGGGGGATCCCATCGTCTTTGCCAAAGATGAATATCCCCGTTTCGGGTGCACGATAGAGGGCCTGGCCAAACTCAAACCGGCTTTCAAACCGGATGGAACGGTCACGGCTGGGAATGCTTCGGGCGTAAATGATGGCGCTGCGGCCGTGGTCTTGATGAGCGCAAAACGCGCGGCAGATCTTGGTCTCACCCCGCTGGCCTATCTGCGCTCCTATGGAAGCGGCGGTGTGGACCCTTCGTACATGGGATTAGGACCAGTCCCGGCCTCTCGCCAGGCGCTGGAAAGAGCAAAGCTCACTATCAAAGACATCCAACTGATTGAAGCCAACGAGGCCTTCGCTGCTCAATCGTTGGCGGTCGGACGCGAGCTTGGATTCCCCGATGAAATCCTCAACGTCAACGGAGGAGCAATTGCCCTGGGTCACCCGGTTGGCGCTTCGGGAACGCGCATCACCGTCACTCTGTTACATGAAATGATCAAGCGCGACCTGACGTTTGGGTTGGCGACACTCTGCATTGGCGGCGGTATGGGTACCGCCGTGGTGTTGGAGCGTGCTTAAACTTGTGGAATCCGGGCGTGGGTCGGGAGATTTCTCTCCCCAGGTTTTATCCCTTGAATATCGATCCAATCTCTCTCGACCCACCGTTCCGGAAAGTGCATCCTATGAAAGGAAGTTCACTGAGAATCCTTTACAGGGATGCTCAATGAACCTGAAAGGAGGTGTATGAGGAGGGGAGGTTGGAGAACGGGCGAAGATCTATCCCTAAAAAAAGAACCAGCAATGATCTATCAGCACAAACTGCAACAAACCTGCTCGGCGTATATCACAGACACTGTTGTTTTGAATAGGAGATTCGAATATGACACTCCCGCCTTTGGTTGAATTTTTGATTTTGCTTCTTGGTCTCGGTCTACTCATCTACGTCGCGATGCGCGGCTTCGGTGTGATCGTCATGGCTCCGGTGATCGCCATGATAATCGCTATTTTGAGCGGCATGAACATTCTTCCAGCGTACCTGACGACTTTCATGGGAGGAGCGGTCAACTATATTAAGAATTACTTCCCAATGTTCCTGGGAGGAGCGATTCTAGGCCGCATCATGCAGGATTCCGGTGCGGCAGAATCGATTGCGCGCTGGATCATCCGGAAGATCGGCGTCCGCTTCGCCATGCTATCGGTCGTCCTGGCTTGCGCCGTGCTGACCTACGGGGGCGTCAGCCTCTTCGTGGTCGTCTTCACGATGTTCCCCCTGGGGATGGCCCTCTTCAAGGAAGCCAACATTCCCAAGCACCTGCTCGCCGGCGCGATCGCCCTGGGCTCCTTCTCTTTCACGATGGCAGCCTTTCCGGGCAGCCCCCAGATCCAGAACATCATCCCGACCAAGTATTTTGGAACCGATGCGATGGCCGCCCCCATCACCGGAATTATTGCCGGGCTGGTCATGTGGGGCATCGGCCAGTGGTATCTGGAAAAGATGGTGGTGAAATATAAAAAGCAAGGGAAAGGGTTTATTCCTGGGCCCAATGACTACATCCCTCCCGAAGGAGCGGATCTGCCCAATCCTCTGCTCTCGGTCTTACCCCTCCTTCTGACCATCATCCTGTTGAACGTGGTGAAATTTGACGTCACCTTCGCCCTCATCGGAGGTATTCTCCTGGCCCTGGCTTTCTTCTGGAAACGGGTGGTCAGCAAGGTGAAAACGTTGGAGCAGGGCGCCAGTGAAGCCACCATTGCCATGTTCAATACCGCCTCGGTGGTTGGGTTCGGAGCGGTTGTGGCGGCCTCACCTGGGTTCGCCGTCCTCAAGGATATCGTTTTGGGCATTCCCGGTAATCCGCTCATCTCCCTGGCAGTTTCGGCCAACGTCCTTGCAGGCGTATCGGGTTCCGCTTCCGGTGGACTGACCATCGCGTTAGACGCCCTGGCTAAGAACTACCTGGCTATGGGGGTGAACCCGCAACTGGCCCACCGCATATCAACCATCGCTTGCGGCGCGCTCGATACCCTGCCACATAACGGAGCGATCATCACCCTCTTCAAAGTGGTTGGAACGACCCATGCGGAATCCTACGGGGATATCATGTGGGTTTCTATCTGGAACCAACTCATCGCCAACGTATTCGCTATCATCGTTGGTCTGTTCTTATTGGGGATTGGTTCATCCATCTTGTAGTGGATGACACTCCATACGGAGTAGTAGCCTGGAGGGGCGGTCATCAGATCCGCCCCTCCAGAACCAGGACAACGAGACTATCCACGCCATTGAGCTTTTCCCTGGATGGTCAGAGAATTCTCAAACCATCGGGCAAACCCCCATGCAATCAAGATATCAGGAGCCGGTTGTGATTGAACATATCCACGCTCTCCCGATCGATGACGTCGCAGGCCAGTTTGAGACCCACCTGACGCATGGCCTGACGAGCGCTGAAGCGCGGGCAAGGCTGCTCACGCATGGCTATAACGAGCTCACCGAAAAACCGCGACCAGGATTCTTCAAATTACTGCTCGAGCAGTTCAGTGATTTTCTGGTACGCATCCTGATCGTGGCTGCCATCCTATCGCTGGCCTTAGGGGAGGTGGTGGATGCATCCGCGATCCTGGCCATCGTCCTCCTCAATGCAATCCTGGGGGTTGTCCAGGAATCGAAAGCGGAACAGGCGCTGGTTGCTTTAAAGAAAATGTCAGCTCCCAATGCCCGGGTGCTGCGCGACGGCACAGAAATGACCATCCCCACTCGCGAGCTGGTTCCGGGCGATGTCGTCATTTTGGAAGCAGGCAATTATATTCCTGCGGATCTGCGTTTATTCGAATGTATGAACCTCAAAGTGGAGGAAGCCTCGCTCACCGGGGAATCCGTGCCGGTAAACAAGGACGCGCGCGTCGTTCTCGACCGCGATATTCCAATCGGCGACCGCAAGAACTCGGCATTTATGAGCACCCTGGTGACCTACGGACGCGGGCGGGGTTTGGTGACTGCTACCGGTATGCATACCCAAATCGGGCTGATCGCGAAAATGATCCAGTCTGCCGAAGATGAAACTACTCCTCTCCAGATCAAACTGGCAGAACTGGGCAAGATGCTCGGGGTGGTTTCTCTGGCAATCTGTGGAATTATCTTCCTTTATGGAATTGTGCGCGACACGCAACCGGGGATGATCTTCAACCAGGGCATCATCCATTACCTGACGGTTGAGAAGGAAAGCATCATCGGCCTGTTCATGACCGCTGTCTCCCTGGCAATTGCCGCTGTTCCCGAAGGGCTGCCCGCGGTAGTCACCATTTGCCTGGCGTTGGGTATGCAGCGCATGGTTGCACGCCATGCCCTCATCCGTAAGTTGCCGGTGGTTGAGACCCTCGGCTGCGCCACGGTGATCTGTTCCGATAAAACAGGCACGCTCACCCAGAACCAGATGACCGTGGTACAGGGCTGGGTGAACGGTAGCCTCTTCAAAGTTACGGGTGATGGCTATAACCCGGAAGGCACATTTTCGATCGAAGACCGCCCGTTTGAACCAAAAGAAAATTCTGCCGCCCAAATGCTGATGTTGGGCATGGTTTTATGCAACGATTCCCGGCTGGAGCTGAGCGGTCAGGAAAACGGCGAGACAACTTACCGCATGATCGGCGACCCGACTGAGGGCGCTCTGGTCGTTATGGCTGCCAAGTCCGGTTTTTGGGCGCAAGATCTGCTAGAAAAATTACCCCGCGTAAATGAGCTGCCCTTCGACTCGGATCGGAAACGGATGACCACCATCCACCAGATCCACGGAGATGGATTCGTCACCCCGCTGCCGCTAAAAAGCCCATACATGGCCTTTGTCAAAGGCGCTCCGGACGTCCTCCTTCAATATTGCGACTGCGTGATGGAGGATGGCGAGATTGGCCCGTTGACGGATGCCAAACGCAAACAGATTTTAGACGCGAACCAACACATGGCCAGCCAGGCGCTGCGGGTTTTGGGCCTGGCATATCGCCCGTACCTGGATATCCCGGAAGCGCTCACGCCAGAGAACACCGAAGTGGGACTCACCTTCATCGGCCTGGCGGGCATGATCGATCCGGCGCGACCGGAAGTGATTACGGCGGTACGGGTCGCCAGGGAAGCGGGTCTCAAGACCGTCATGGTCACCGGGGATTATAAAGATACGGCGGAAGCAATTGCCCGCGAGATCGGCATCCTTTCCTTGGGAGGCCAGGTCTTAACCGGCGCGGACCTGGATCGTTTGAGCGACGAGCAGTTTTCGATGGTGGTCGAAAAGGTCGATGTGTACGCCCGGGTTTCACCCCAACACAAAATGAGGATTGTGGATGCTTTCAAAGCCCGCGGGCACGTGGCATCTATGACGGGTGACGGCGTCAACGATGCGCCAGCCCTCAAGAAGGCCAGCATCGGCATTGCGATGGGCATCACCGGGACGGATGTTTCCAAGGAAACAGCCGATATGGTTCTGACGGATGATAATTTTGCCAGCATTTTAGCAGCCATCGAAGAAGGACGGGTCATCTTTTCGAACATCCGCAAGTTTGTGTTCTACCTGATCTCGTGTAACATTGGTGAGATCCTCATCATCTTCCTCTCGATGCTGCTGGGTATGCCGATCCCGCTTTTACCGATCCATCTGTTATGGTTAAACCTGGTGACCGACGGTGCTCCGGCTCTAGCCTTGGGTCTCGAGAAAGGGGATCCGGACATTATGAAACGGCAGCCGCGCCCCTCGAAAGAATCGATCATTAATCGCGACATGCTGGTAGGGATCGTCGTTCAGGCAATCGTGATGACCGGGGCGGTGCTGGCGCTTTTCGCCATCGGGTTATCTCGCTACCCAAACAATTGGGAGGTCGCCCGGACCATGGCCTTTGTCACTCTGACGCTTTCCGAACTGTTGCGGGCCTACACCGCCCGGTCTGAGCGATTCAGCATCTTCTCCCTCGGCATCTGGGGAAACCGCTGGCTGCAGTATGCCGTCGGAAGCTCGATCCTGCTGCTGCTCGCCGTGGTGTACGTACCCTTTATTCAGCCATTTTTCAAAACAGTCCCCCTGTCTCTGAACGATTGGATCGTGATGGCGCCGTTTTTCTTGTTGGCATCGGTAGCAGCGGAGTTGACCAAGTGGTACCTGCGCCGTAGTTCTCCAAAGCCGGCCACCCAGGGTGTTGATTAACCATCATTCGCACTTCTGACGCCAATTTGGACCCAAGCGGGTCTTGTTTACCTCTACAGAACTGAAAAGGAGACCGACCATGAACAAGCCAGAAATTGACCCAACACTAGCATTCGATCAACAGCTCAAAGCCTGGTATGACTATCTGGACGCCTTCATCAATGCTGAGGAAAAGATCAAAACGAACCTAGATTTGCCAGCCTGGGTGACCGGGGTGAATCAAACCATCCTCGAACCGATCGGGGCTTTATTCAAGATGAAGTTCGAGAACCAATTACCTGTCAAAATTCAATTTCTGGATACAAACCCGAAAGTCAAAAAAGACGACCACCTCAAGCGTCTCAAGGCGAATCGCTATAACATTTTTAATTACCAGCGGGCAGCTTATCTAGAGCAGATGGGCGATTTATAAGAAGGGGTATGCAATGACAAATCTATCGGATATCAAATCGGATCTTCAGCGCGGCAAACACGTTTCCGTGGAAGAAGCCATCAGCCTGATTCATGATGGAGACCTCGTGGCCACCGACGGATTCGTTGGCACCGGCTTCGCCGAGGAGATCGCGATTAAGCTGGAAGAACAATTCCTGGCAACCGGCCATCCCTGTGACCTGACGTTGATGTACGCCGCTGGGCAGGGCGATGGAAAAGAGCGGGGACTCAACCACCTGGCGCATGCAGGCATGGTCAAACGAGTCATTGGCGGCCATTGGGGATTGGCGCCCAAGCTGCAGAAACTGGCAATCGACAACAAGATCCAGGCGTATAACTTGCCTCAAGGGGTGATCTCCCACATGTTTCGCGACATCGCCGCGCATAAACCGCGCACCATCACGCAGGTGGGATTGGGCACCTTCGTGGACCCGCGCAATGGGGGCGGGAAAATCAACTCGCTGACGACCGAAGATATTGTCGAGCTCGTTTCCTTCGATGGCAAAGAATACCTGGCTTACAAGCTGCCTCCCGTCGATGTGGCTATCCTCCGTGGAACGACCGCTGATCTGGATGGCAATGTGTCGATGGAAAAAGAAGCGTTAACCCTGGAGGTGCTTTCGATTGCGATGGCAGCTCGGAATTCGGGAGGAGTCACGATTGTTCAGGTCGAGCGGATTGCCGACCGCTTTACCCTTCACCCGCGCAGCGTGAAAATCCCCGGGATACTGGTTGATTGCGTGGTTGTGGCTCGCCCTGAAAACCATATGCAGACCTTTGCCGTGCAATACAACCCTGCATTCGCCTGCGAAATTAAAGTGCCGATGAAAAGCATGGAACCCATGCCGATGGACGAGCGGAAGATCATTGCCCGCCGGGCCGCTTTCGAGCTGCGGCCGAATAACATCGTCAACCTGGGGATCGGAATGCCAGAGGGGGTGGCCAATATCGCCAACGAAGAGGGCATCCTGGATTGTTTGACCTTGACCACCGAACCTGGCACCATCGGGGGCATCCCGGCAGGCGGCATGAATTTTGGCTCCTCGAGCAATATGGATTGCCTGATCGACCAGCCCTATCAATTCGATTTCTACGATGGGGGTGGCCTGGATCTGGCTTTCCTCGGATTAGCGCAAGCCGACCGCCATGGAAATCTCAATGTCAGCAAATTTGGCCCGCGGCTGGCCGGGGCCGGCGGCTTCATTAACATCAGCCAAAATGCAAAGAAAGTAGTTTTCGTGGGGACATTTTGCGCCGGCGATCTCAAGGCGGGCATCGAGAACGGGCAGTTAAGGATATCCAAAGACGGCGCCATCTGCAAATTCGTCGACCAGGTGGAGCACGTTACCTACTCCGGGAAAACGGCGGTGATGCTGGGCCAACCGGCGCTGTACGTCACCGAACGATGCGTCTTCGAGCTGACAGCGGACGGCATGGAGCTGATCGAGGTGGCCCCGGGGGTCGATATCGACCGGGACATCCTGGCGAAGATGGATTTCAAGCCCGTCATCAAGCGCGAACCGGCTTTGATGGATGCGCGCATTTTTAGCGATGAGTTGATGGGCTTGAAAAAGATCGTGCTGGCCATGCCGCTTTGCGAAAGGTTTCGCTATGATCCGGTTAAGAACACGTACTTTGTCAACTTTGAAGGATTGGAGATTCGAACGAAAAAGGAAATTGCCGACATCCAGCGGATTGTTGAAGTGCAGCTCAAACCGTTGGGGAAGAAGGTGAAGACCATCGTCAATTACGAGAATTTCTCCATTCTCCCCGAGCTCGAGGAGGAATACGTGGCGATGATTAAAGAAGTCACTCAGTTTTACGAGAGCGCCACTCGCTACTCAACCAGTGCATTTGTACGCATGCAGTTGGCCGGCGCGCTCACCAGGAAGGAGGTCGTACCTCAGGTATTTGAAACCAGAGAAGATGCAGAAAAGGCTCTGGAACATTAATCACCCGTTGAGTCGAGACAGGATCTACATCCAGAAGGGACATCAAAATGACTATGGAAAATAAAGTTGTTCTCATCACCGGCGGCGCCCTTGGGATTGGCAAAGCCACAGCAAAGAAGTTCGCTTCGGCTGGCGCGAAGGTCGTCATCGCGGATTACAACCCCGAAGCAGGCGAAGCCGTTGCACAAGAATTGGGAGTCGATTTCTACTGCGTCAATGTGGTCGACCGGCAGGCAGTCCAGGCCTGGATTGACGCCGTGGTTGCCAAATACGGCCACGTCGACGTTTTGATCAATAATGCCGGCATTACCAAGGATGGCATGTTCGTCTCCGTAAAAGAAGGCGTTCTGGTCAAGCAGATGGAAGAAGCTGCATTCGATGGAGTGGTAGCGGTCAACATGAAGGGTGTGTTTAATTGCGGGCAGGCGGTCGCTCCGTATATGATCAAGCAGGGCAAGGGCGTGATCCTGAACGTCTCTTCGGTAGTGGGCTTGTATGGAAACTTTGGCCAGACGAACTATGTGGCGACCAAAGCGGCGGTGATCGGCATGACCAAGGTGTGGGCGCGCGAGTTAGGCCGCAAAGGCATCCGCGTAAATGCGATTGCACCGGGGTTCATCCTCACCGAAATGACCGCCAAAATGCCAACCAATGTGCTGGATGACATGAAAGCCAAGACCCCGGTCGGACGGCTCGGCCAGCCGGAAGAGGTGGCCAATACCTTCTTCTGGTTGGCAAGCGATGAGGCCAGCTACGTTCACGGCGCTGTTATCAGCGTGGACGGCGGGATTGTGATCGGCACCTGATCCTAATCTCGGATTCCAACCAGGCGGGTAAGGCTGGGGAGGTCTGATGGAAGCAGATACTATCCGAACGATTGGGGTGATCGGCTGTGGGCTGATGGGGGCCGGCATTGTAGAAAGCTGTAGCCGGGCAGGGTACCGGGTGATTGTTCGAGAAGTGAATGCCGAACGCCTCGAAAATGGGCTCGCCCGCGTGCACGCTTCGATGGCAAAAGGCGTCTCGAAAGCCAGGCTCGCTCAAACGGATATGGATGCGGCGACCCAACGCATCCACGGCACACAAGTTTTCGGCGATATTTCCGATTGCGATCTGGTCATCGAAGCTGCCATCGAGAATATGGATCTGAAGAAATCCATCTTCAAAGACCTGGATTCGATCTGCAAGCCGGAGGTGATCCTCGCAACCAACACTTCGTCGCTGTGTATCACTGAAATTGCAGCGGTCACCTCTCGCCCAGAACGAGTGCTGGGGTTGCATTTCTTCAACCCCGTACCGGTAATGCCGCTTCTCGAAGTCATCCCCGGTTTGCTCACCTCCGCCGAGACGTTAGCAATCGGCCGCAAGTTCGGAGAGATACTCGGAAAGACGGTTGTGGTGACCAAGGATCGGCCTGGCTTTATCGTCAACCTGTTACTCATCCCATTCCTGCTAGACACCGTCGGTTGGCTGGACGCAGGCCTGGCGACCAAGGAAGATTTCGACACTGCCGTCCGGCTCGGATTGAACCACCCGATGGGTCCGCTTTCCTTGTGCGACCTCATCGGTCTGGACACCGTCCTGAATATCGCGGATGTGTTGTATGAAGAGCTGCACGATCCAAGGTACGTGGCGCCGACTTTGTTACGCCGCATGGTCAAAGCGGGTTTGCTCGGACGAAAGGTGGGCCAGGGTTTCTATACCTACTAAAAACAGTACCTTTCACAGTCGATAAAGCGTGCAGTGTCTGCCGGGCACGCTTGAGCAGGTCTTGGTTCCTCCGGTTCAAAACCGGAGGAACCCCTTTAAGGGTAAAATGGGAATATTCCAAATAATGAACCTTGTCTAGGTTAGCCCCGCTGATGCCCGGAATACAGGAAGGGTTTATTCAGGGGGATTCGTTACGGGAGGTG
Organism: Anaerolineaceae bacterium; assembly: GCA_028714615.1. The sequence goes on from JAQTMA010000022.1 coordinate 26,821, forward strand.
AAAGATGCCCGAGCACAAGATGAAAACTCTGGAGGCAATCTTCAGCAGCCAGCAGATGGAGCACGCGCTCTACGAGGTTGCTCACGCTGCGCGGGTCATCTTAAAAGTCGATGCCAGTATCATTTTCCTGCAATCTGCAAATGACAGGCTCACCGCGGCCGCCTGGCATGGGCGGGAAGCCAGAGATTATGCGATCTCATTGAACAGCAATTACGTCAAGGCATTGTGGTCAAGCCGGCGGTCGATCACCTGGTACCGCCGGGATCGGTGTAGCGATGCAGAGATCGGCGCGATCATCGACGAAATGGGGTTGACCAGCGGGTTGATCGTCCCGTTAATCTTCGACCGGCTTTATTATGGGGTTTGGATAGTAGCAGCCTCCGGCACGCGGTCATTCACTGAAACCGACGAATCGATCCTGCACTCATTCGTGGAGAACATCGTGCTTACCACCGAAAGCATGATCCTTTCTGCCGATAAGGTACGACTGCAGCGGGAAGCCAACGCCCTCTACGAGATCGGGAAAGAGATCTCGCAGCTCATGGACCTGAACCGGGTGTTGAAAGCCATCGCCGAGAGGACCTGCAGCCTGATGGGAGCGGAGTTAAGTTACATAGCCCTGGCGGACGATGAGCGTAAAGAAGTGCGGGTGGTGATTACAGAAGGAACCCAGGGCGAGCTTCTCAAGAAAATGGTTCTGAAATACGGGGAGGGGGTGGGTGGATCTGTGGCTTCATCCCGCGCCCCACAACTGGTCGATAGCTACCCGAAAGACCCGCGGCCAAAGCCGCCCGGGGTGGCGGAGATGGCAGCTTCGGAGAATATCGAAGCGATCATCAGCGTCCCGATGTTCACCCGCAATGGGCTGATCGGGGTCTTGTTTGCAGCCAGCCATCAGGAAGGCGTTTTTAATCTTTCCCAGATGAACCTCCTGTTCATGCTTGGAACCCAGGCAGCCATTGCGATTGAAAATGCCCGGTTGTATGAATTGGAAAAAGTGACCGCCGAAAAATTGCGCATGAGCATGACCACCAACGAGCAGCTCTTGCGCCTAGTGCTGAGCAATTCGGGTTTACAAGCCATTGTCGATACCCTTTCCAAACTAATCGCCTCCCCGGTAGTGGTGGAAGACAGCCTGCACCGCATTTTATGCCTTTCGACGCTTGGTTTCAAGGCGGGATCAGAGTGGCAAATGCCCTCCACCGGCCAGTCCAGCCTGGACATCTGGAATGACCCGGAGTTGGCAGAGCCTGTGCGCATCTTACACGAGACCCGGAAAATGATCCAGGTTCCGAAGCGCCCGGGAAAACGGATTGAGCATTCGCGAATGATTGCGCCCATCGTGGCGGGCGATAACCTCTTTGGCTACGTTACCGCGTTAGAAATTGTGCATACCCTCAACGAGCAACACCGCTCAGCCGTGGAGCAAGCTTCCATCGTGATTGCCCTTGAATTTCTGAAACAGGAATCCGCCCAGGCTGTGGAACAACGTCTGGCGGGCGATTTTTTGGATGACTTGATCAATGGCCGTGGGGTTAACGCCCCATCCATTTATCAGCGCGCAGTCCGCTTTGGAGTGGATATGCACAGCAAACACCGCATCATGGTTCTGGATGTGGATAAGTTTGCCGATGAAGTCGCCCGGCACCGTTGGACAGATGTTGACGCTCTGGAAATCAAACGGCGGTTCTATGAAACGGTGTCGGAAATCGTGCGCGATGACGCGTCCGGAACGCTGGTGGGGATGCAGAGTGACAGTGTTTTTCTGTTGCTTCCGATGGACCGGTCAACCGGGGTCGGGGACTTCATTGCTTTTGGCCAGCGCATCCAGAATGCGGTGCGCGCTTCGTTGCCCGAGATCTCCATCTCCATCGGCATCGGGCGCATCGCGGGAAATCCATCGCAGATATCTCGCTCGTTTCAAGAAGCCCAGTTTGCTTTACGCACCATCTCCGTTAACCATAAAAAGCATGGCATCGTGGCGTATGAGGAGCTGGGAGTAATTCCGCTCTTGCTGCAGAGTGAAAACCAGGCTGAGCTCATCTCGTTTATGCAGAGTTTTTTGGGCCGCCTGCTCGACTATGACGCGAAAAACTCGACTGAGCTGGTTTTCACGTTACAAACCTACCTCGATCATAATGGTTATTTGCAACCCACCGCCTCCGCCTGTCACATCCATATCAACAGTTTGAAATACCGCATCCAACGCATCGAGGAAATCCTAGGATTGAATCTGCACGATGGGCAAACCCGATTCAACCTAGCCCTGGCGCTATCCATCCGTTCTACGAGTAACCTATTAAACGAAAGATCGAATTGACATCACCAGGTAGATGATGGTGGGGGAGGGGTTCAAGCGCTGACCTGGGCGAGGGCAACGGCAAGCTGGGGCAAGCTGGCCGGGTAGGCGTAGACCAGGTAGCGAGGCTCCCAGATGGGGTTGAACTTATCTTTGAAATGGTGCAGGCCTTTGAAATTGTAGCCCGTTTTTACATTCTCGTAGAGATAATGCATGGCGTGCTCGATGATGGGATCCGCCGAAGTATTGCCGACGCCTGCCAACCCGCTCAGGCCAAGGTTGAAGCGTTCATACCCACAACTTTTGGCGTATTGAAGCATCTCCGAAAATAGATAGTCCATTGTACCGGGAAGAGCGCCCGTGCAGTGTCTCATCAGGTCGACGGCCGCCTCTCGATGATTGTATTCATCCACGATATTGGCAAAGGCCATTATGAGCCCGGTTTCGTTGCGGATGGCGATGACCGGGGTAGTGTTCAGATAATCTTCGTCAAACCAACCCATCGAGTATCTCATTTCTTTGCTTTTGCGGGCTGCGAGCCACTCGGAGGAAACGCTGCGAAGCTCTGAGAGAACGACGGCAGGGTGTGGAGGAGAGAGGGTTTCGGATTTCCATCCAAGATGGGTTAGCTTATTCACATTGGTGCGGATTGATTTCATCGCTCCACCCTGCAAGGTGAATGAGGCCAGGGGGATGATCGCTTCTTCGCCGATCTTGATCGCGTGTAAGCCTTCGGCGTGGTATACAGCCAAATAATCCGGTAAGGTCTGGTAAAAAGCAAAGGTCCAATCATTCTGAAAGCACAGGTTGCGGAACCCGCGAACGGTCTCTGGGAGATCGTGATGAGGTCCAATTGGATCGCCTAGAACCAGGGCGGAACGGGCCTTTGAAACGTAAGCGATGACCGATCCACCTGGAGAGAAATAATAGTGTTTGTCGGGGAAAAGGCAAAACCGGGCGAGAACCGTCCGTCCATAATTTCGGATGATCTCTTCGGCGCGTTTTCGGTCCAACGCCACGGCGGGATTATGGACGATGACCGGCGAAAGCAGAGCAAAGAAGGCATACCCGAGGGTACATATGGCAATGACGTAGATCGAATTGGTAAAATAACGCCCAAAGCGGGTGGTTGCAATGACCCCCGGGTCCGTGAATGAGGTGAACATGCGAATCGTCTGGCTGCTGGCATCCAAGACATTAAAATGAGCGGCAAAATGACGATCCAGGAAATAAAAACCAACCGATCCGTACACCAGGGTGAAAACCAGGGCAATCCCGAGTATGATGAAACCGCGTTTTAAGGTTGGCGTATCGGATAAGGCCTGGAAATATTTCCGGGATAAGAACAGCGCCAGCCCAATGGCGAAGGCCATAAAAGCTTCTTCGTAATCAAGGCCTTTGGCCAGGTGAGAGACTGTGGAGAGAGCTAAGACAACCAGGGTCAAACCCCAGGCTGTCCGTTTGTGCCGCCACAGTCCGGATGCCAGTAAAATGAGGGCAAAGCCGGCCAAGGCGGAGGCCAGGCGAGTGCCGGCGCGCACCTCCAGTGGAGAGATTGACTCGATCAAGCGCATCCGGTCTCGATACGCCGGGGTCACCGCCGAGATGAGATTCACCATGCCGGTTGCCGCAGTCAGAAGCGCAAAGATGCGGGCTGGCCATTGATTTTGATACGGATAGGTGGATTTCATATTATGATTAACATACAGACAGGTCGCGAATATGTCAAGTATTCAAGGTTTATTCGTCAAGGAAACCGGGCAACCCGAGGGAATCCCTATCGTATTCATCCACGGGGGTGGGGGAGCTCTATGGACCTGGGATGAGGTTGTCCCACTTTTGCCTGAATATCGCTGTATCCTGCCGGATCTTCCGGAGCACGGGCAGACCGGGATGGCTGCGGGACCTTTTTCGATTGGCGCTGCGGCGAAACTAATGGCAGACCTGATTCGCCAACGCACCCCGCAAGGGAAGGCGCACGTAGTCGGGTTATCGGTCGGCGCACAGATCGGGGTCGAAATGTTAGCGAAAACCCCCGAGGTGATGGAATCGGCCGTGATCAGCAGCGCCCAATTGCTCCCGGTTGCAGGGGAGAGGTTGGGTCTTTATTCGGAACGCGTTATGGCGGCGGTGTACTGGCTGTGGATTGCGCCCTTCAAGCACTCGGATGGCTGGATACGGGCGAATATGAAATTCTCGGCAGGTATCCCGGGGCGATATTTTGCGGTTTTCCGGCAGAATTTCCGAGGGATCACCCGAGATGGATGGGCGCACGTCATGGCGGAAAATTTTCGCTATCGCACGCCAGCGGGTTTAGGGAAAGCCTACCTGCCGGTGCTGTTGGTGGCCGGAACGAAAGAGACCGGGTCGATCCACGCATCTCACCAACGGCTGGCCGGGGAGCTGCCCAATGTGCAGGCGGTACTGATCGGCAATCATACGGATTGGAGCGTAGCTCAGGAACATAACTGGCCGCTGAACGACCCGGCCTTGTTTGCTGCGATGGTGCGCGCATGGGTGACGGGGACGGCGCTGCCAGATATTTTGCAGCCGATGGA
>JAQTMA010000023.1:0-19443 GCA_028714615.1 Anaerolineaceae bacterium
AAAATCCTGCACCTCGACTTAGATGCTTTCTTCTGCTCCGTTGAGGAAAAGTATCATCCCGAACTCCGCGGGAAAGCTTTTGTTGTGGGAGGGCGGCCGGACCAGCGTGGGGTCGTTGCATCGGCTTCTTACCCGGCTCGTGTGTTCGGCGTGCGTTCTGCCATGCCGACCTCGCGGGCTCTGCGCCTGTGTCCTGGGCTGATCATCGCCCATGGAGGCCACCATCGCTATAGCGATATTTCCGACCAGGTTATGGAGCGCATTGCAGCGCTCACACCGCTGGTTGAGCAAGTGTCTATCGATGAAGCCTTCCTGGATGTGACCGATCTGCCGCAAACCGGATTGCTGATCGCTTTACAATTGCAGCAACGCATCAACACCGAGCTAGAATTACCCTGCTCGATCGGCATCGCCAGCAACAAGCTCGTCGCCAAAACCGCCACTGACGTAGGAAAAGCCTCTCGCACAGAGAAGGCCTGCCCTCCAAATAGCATTCTGGAGGTGCCGCCTGGTGAAGAGGCTGCTTTTTTAGCCCCGTTACCCGTGCAGGCGTTGTGGGGGATCGGCCCAAAAACCGCTGCTCGCTTAGGTGAGCTAGGCGTGCGCTCAGTTGGAGATATCTTGCGCATCCCCGAAAGCCAGTTGACCCATCATTTTGGCAAGACTGGTCCTGAACTGGGTCAACGCGCCCGTGGCATCGACCTCAGCCCGGTGGTCACCTCGCATACTGCCAAATCCGTCAGCCAGGAGATCACCTTTGATCGCGACATCCAGAATCGAACGATGCTAGAAAAGACCCTCCGTGAACTCTCCGAGAAGGTATGTTATCGCCTGCGCCAGGACGGTTTCACCGGAATGACGGTGAAAATTAAAGTTCGCTGGCCGGATTTCAACACCTTGACGCGACAGGTAACCTTACGCCAGCCGACCGATCAAGACAGCCAGGTTTGCGAAGCTGCATTATTTTTATTTGACTCAATCTGGAAACCTGGACAGGCTGTACGCTTGTTGGGTGTCGGCGTTAGCAGGTTGGGATCTGGCTTGCACCAGCTCAGTCTGTGGGATACACAGGATGAAAAAGAACACCGCTTGCTCGAAGCCGTAGATGTGCTGCGCGAGCGCTACGGCTCACGCATTATTCGTAAAGCCAGCGAAATCGAAAACAAGTCTTCAAAAACCGGGTGATGCACCTCACGCAGCTTTCCTTTCCCAGAGGACGTCCTGGTAGAGGTCAACGATGCGGGGAGCAATTTGCTCCCAACTGTAGTCACGCGCATACACCGCAGCGCTCTCCCCCATGCGTTGGCGTAACTCAGGGCTTTGGACCAATTGGGATAACCTGGCGCACAATGCCTCCGGATCGCCATCCGGCACCTGGAAACCCGTAATGCCATCCTGAACCAAGAATGCCAGCCCGCCCACCTGCGACGCCACAACCGGGGTACCACAAGCCATCGCTTCCAATGCCACCATCCCAAATGACTCGTAATGAGAAGGCATCACCACCATATCAGCAGCGGAATAGTAGTATGGCAGTGTATCTTGCGCCCTCTTTCCAAGGAAAATAACCACATCCTCTAATCCAAGAGTCAAGCACAAACGCTGTAAGCGGGCCATTTCAACGCTCATCTCCTCCGAGCTAACGTCCGGATCGCCTCCGATAATGGTGAGGTAATGCGGGTAGCGCTGCAAGACGCCTTGTTGCCGCATCCGCGAAATTGCTTGAATGAGTGTATCCACCCCTTTTAACGGTTCAATACGACCCACATATAAGATCATGCGACCTCCGGGGGGCACACCCACTACTGCCCGGGCTTCATCGGATGGAATAGGGTAAAAGCGGGTGACGTCGACGCCAGGGGGAATGACGGCAATCTTCCGAGTATCCGCATGATATAAGAACTCCAGTTGAGATTCTTCTGCAAGTGTGGCGGCTACAATGCGATCTGCTTCACGGATCACCAGCTCTTCTCCTTGAATGCGATCTTCACCTTCAATTTCTGCAGGTGAACGCGCCACCCGGTTCTTCATCTGGCCCAGGGTGTGGAACATCTGGATAAATGATAGATTCCAAATGGATTTCAAACTCATCGCTGCTATTCCTGAAGTCCAATAATGGCTATGGATAAGATCGTAGTGCAAGTCTTTCTCTGCAGCGAAATTCCGGACGCCTTCAACAAAATTGGGAATATACTTCACCAGCTCCGGTTTTGGGATTGGATACTCAGGGCCTGACGGCACATGCACGACCCGGTTCCCATATCCCAAATCGTGCAGAACGTGGGGAACGTGTTCATCCTGAGAACGGGTAAACACGTCCACATGAACGCCTCTGGCGCCCAAATGACGGGTCAGGTCGCGAACGTATACATTCATCCCACCGGTATCCTTCCCTCCGAGCGTAGCCAGCGGACAGGTATGGTAAGACAGCATAGCAATCCGGATCAAACAGACCTCCAATTCCACGGCGGTGCAGTACGCGCCTTCCGCTTCCAGGTATCTACTGGTATAATGCGCAGCGCACGATCAACCCATCCAGCCGACGTAGCTCAGACGGCAGAGCAGTCGCTTCGTAAGCGACGGGTCGTGGGTCCGATTCCCACCGTCGGCTCAAACCAAGAAACTCCCTTTCCTCCACAGAGAAAAGCGGGAGTTTTTTATCTCCATGGTTGGCTCCGATTATAGACCCTTATCGTCTCCGCTTGAAGGTGGCTAGAAATGGGTTTACGCGATTTTTGCGATCCATTTCCGTATACTGACATATAATTCAACAAACGGGATGCATTTCTATCTATTGGGGGTTTTCTCGAGGTAACCATATGCTTAAGCAAACCACTTTAAAGATTCGTGGTTTCAATCAGGCAGACGTGCCCAATACATTTTGGAGGCAGGCAAGCGGCGCCCAACACCTGGTCATTATCTTACCGGGATATGGCTATAGCGCAGACATGCCTTTGATGTACTATTCTTGTCAACTGGCCGTCAGTCATGACGCTGACGTGCTCCAGGTCCAGTATGCTTATAATAAAAACCCGGAATACGAACGCCTCGATGCTAGAGGCCAGGCTGCCTGGTTGTATGCGGATGTCATGGCGGCTTGTATCGACGGCTTGAGCCAGGGAAGTTACCAGCGGGTGTCACTTATCGGAAAGTCGTTGGGAACCATGGCAATCGCCCATCTCTTGGGAGACAAACCCGAATTCGCCGTGGCGGAATGTGTGTGGCTTACTCCGGTACTGAACGACCCGCTGACGTTCGACCGGATGCTTCACGGGGGCAAGCGTGGGTTGGTTGTCATCGGGAGCGATGATCACTATTATCTGCCCGATAAGCTTACTGCCCTCCGGGGAGTAACCAATATCAGTGTAAAAGTCCATGACCACGCGAACCACAGCCTCGAGCTGCCCGGAGATATTTCCGGCTCTATCCACATCGTAGAGAAAGTCGTCGACCAAATCGACCAATTTCTCTTCCACTAATCCAGGTATAATTCGCGCATGCCCACACGCGACACACCCCTGGTAATAGGAATCGCCGGAGGATCCGGATCCGGGAAGACCACCGTTGCAAACGTCATCCTCCAACGGGTTGGGGGTGACCGTATCGCTTACCTGCCCCACGATGCCTACTACCGAGATCTGGGCGATCTGCCCTATGCTCAGCGAGTGCTGGTTAATTTCGACCACCCGAACTCTCTGGAGAACGAGCTTCTCATCCAACATGTCCAACAACTGCGCAACTGGCAGGCTATCCAACTCCCCATCTATGATTTCACCACCCATACCCGCACCAACCGTACCACTACCGTGGAGCCGCAGCGTGTCATTATCGTCGAAGGTATTTTAATTTTCGGCGAACCCACCTTGCGCGAGTTATTCGACGTCAAGATCTTCGTCGATACGGACCCTGACTTACGCTTCATCCGCCGGTTGCACCGAGATCTTACCGAGCGCGGCCGCACGACCGAGAATGTGATCCGCCAATATCTGGAAACGGTGCGGCCAATGCATCTGGAATTTGTCGAACCTTCTAAACGCTATGCGGACGTCATCATCCCAGAAGGGGGATTGAATACCGTGGCAATGGATATGGTCATAGCGCGCATCGAAGCCTTGCTACAACAAGCGGAGCGACTATCCTCCAATGGATGACATACTGGTCACCAAGCAGAAAAAGCGTGGAAATCGTATCCGCCTGGTCATCCTGTTGTTCGTTATTGGGATTACCATCCTGGTACTGGTCTATCGTGACCGTTTTACCCACCTGGGCGTCTACGGTTACCCGGGGATTTTCTTGTTATCGATCGTTGCCAATGCCACCGTGATCATCCCGGTGCCGGGTGTGCTGCTCACCTCCGCAATGGGAGCAGTCTTCAATCCGTTTTGGGTAGCAGTCGCTGCCGGGAGTGGAGCCGCCCTGGGAGAGCTTTCTGGATACCTGGCCGGTTTCAGCGGGCAGGCAATTATTAAAGATACCCCCCGCTATGAGAAGCTGGTCAACTGGATGCGCAGATATGGAGATATCACCGTCCTGGTGCTGGCGCTCATCCCGAACCCGGCATTCGACCTGGCGGGCATTACTGCCGGTGCGCTGAAGTTACCCATCTATCGCTTCTTATTCTGGTGCTGGTTGGGGAAAATCGGGAAAATGCTGATTTTTGCCTACGCCGGAGCATCTATTTTTAGCTGGTTCCCAGGGTGACGACACCTGTACTGCCCCCTTTCTGCTTCCTTCTCCCTGGTGTCCTTAGCGGTTCAATGTTCTTGCCTTCCTCTGGATCTTATCCCATTCAACATTAAGGCTAGCCAGTTCTGCGGCGGTCTCGATAGCTTCACCGTAACGCACGCGCACATACGCCTGGGTGAGAGCCTGCGTCTCGTCTGGCAGCTCGAATAGCCGGTCAAGTTCGGGGATGAATTCGAGCGGGGTGACCGCCGGCAGACGTGCGCACCCCAACCTCGCGCATTCGCGCATCATTCTGCCGTAGAGGTAACGCACCCGCGCGGCGGCCAGCATCTGCTCGGCCTGGCTCATGCGCAATCTCCCCCGTAAATCAAGCGCGCCCTTGCGGAATCGTCTCCGCAAGCGAGCGCGCAGAAATCGCAGTAAGTCTCCGCCCCGCAAGGTTGACTCGCCCTCTTCCACCTCGACTCCCCGCTCAGCCCATATGCGGAAGCTCAGCCCTCCCAACAAGAGCAGCGTCACCAGAATCAAAATAGCCCACAAGGTCACCGGTTTAGCAACCGCGATCTCTTGCACCATGCTCTCAACCGAGCGGGGCAGGTCCAGCGGTTTCAGCAGGATTCCCAGGTTCTGCCATCCGAGCACCAGGCTGACCCCATGCCACAACCTCTGCAATAACGGAATGAGCATCAACAGCACGATGATTACCGGTGAGACCAGCAGCAGCATAAACCCACCGAAAAGAGCGAGTCCTAACAACAGGTAACGCCCGAGGAAATCAGCCACCTGTGGCGGGAGGAGCGCTGCCGGGAGGATTCCCAGTGAAACTACCCCGAGAGCCACCCCGAAAATTGCCAATATCCATCCACGGTTTACCCGGGTAATGCGCGCTCCCCGTGACCGGCTGGCCTGGTAAATCCGCCCGGTGCTCATTGCAACCAATCCCAAGGTCAGGAAGGCAAACTCTGCCCACAAGACCTCCTTGAAGGGCAGCAATGGGAGGAAGGCTCCGTAAAGGAAAAACATCAGGACCCCCAGTTGGAAGCTGGCGCTGACCACCTCAACCCCCAGCGTGCGGCCCGCTAAAGCCAACCCGCGGCTCCATACCAGCAACATGGCCAATATCACCCAGAATTCCGCTGGGATGGTATTGAGAGCCTGGAAAGAACCAACCATGCGCTGTAGTGTCGCGGTTGGAGAAAGCACCCTGGGCCAGTACAGCAGGGCCTGCAACCCGATCCATAAACTGGACAGTACACTCCCCAGGTAGAAACCCTGGCGTGTGATTCGGTGGATTTGAACCGTATTCAACAAGCGGCCCAGGCTATGCGCCAGGATCATCATCATACCGAGGACCAGATACACACGCCAGAATGCAACCGGTTTTCCAGTTTGGGAAAGGTCGGTAAACCAGGTGGCGATCCAACACATCTCCATCGCCATCAGAGCCCCCAGAGTCAGGTCGCGCCACGGGCGAAAGAGACTGGCTTGCGGATCGAGGATAGGAGGGAGTGATAGGACGTTCATGTCAGTCTTTGAAAGGCAGATGGACGGAGCGCACGCCCGGGATAGCAGGGGGAGGGTTATCTTCCAGAGAGACGAGGGTCATATTCCGCCTGAATTTCTTTAATCGGAAGAGCGTATCCACCAACTCGGGGGTGACCAGCCCCGTGACCAGTACCAGGGTGGCACCATACGGAATCTCTGGAGCAGCTTTCAACAGGTATCTTTCGAATGGAGCAGTCATGAAGGGTGAGACTTCCGCCAACGCCTGGAGCAATTGAGCCAATTGGCGAGGAGAGCGCCCGGGTGACAGACGGAATGGCCGGTCAGCGTGCGCTAAACAGCCATTGGACATCAACCCTACTGCGTAGCCTTGTTGAACCGATTCGTAAGCGATTGTAGCCGTGACCTTGATCAGTTGTTCGAGGAGAACCGGATAAGTTCCTTCCCAATAATGAGGGAAGGTGGCAACGTTCAGACACAGCATGATCACTTGCGAAGACACAGATTGGTAGATCTTTACCTGCAAATCACCTGTCCGGGCGGTCGCCGGCCAATGGACTCGCCGGAAGTCGTCTTCAGGGTGATAAAGCCGGACACCCATGGGTTGGTTGGGGTCTTCGAACAGGCGACGGCGGGCATGCCGGTCGCCAAACGGATCTTCTGTTTGCAGCCCCAGGTCTGGAAAAGCAAGCAGCTCAGGGAAAACCGTGAGCGCTTCGGAATTCCCCTGCAGGCATTTCCTTTCGTAAATGCCGAACAGATCGCCGGAAGCCAATTCTGGCGGACCCACCGGGTAATAACCGCGCTGGCGGAATCGTAAGGTATATTTCCGGCTGGCCTTTTCAAACCAACGCAGGTTGAAAATGTGAGTGAGGAAACCCTGATCGGCGATGTGAGATGGCGCCAGCAGCGAGAGATCACCCGGGCCAACTGCCCGCGGCCAGGGATCGCTGACCCGCAACCAGCTCACCGGCAACAGTTTATTATTTTGGATCTGGATTTTGAGGGTGGTTTCCTCGCCGGGAAAACCCCGCGAAAAGTGCCACCTGCGCTGGTAGACCACCTGGTCCAGGGAGTGGCGCTGCCACCAGCCGGCGACTGCCAGGATGATTCCCACGCTGACGGAGAGGATGAGCATCACAGGAATGTTGAAAATGGCTCCGCCGAAAAAACAAACCAGTAAGAAGGGAACCCAGGTACTCGGGCGCATCAAGACTCCACGGGGACAGGCACCTCGGAGACAATATCAGCCACCAATTGCTCCGGAGTCCGCCCGCGCAACTGAGCCTGGGATGAGACCATTAGCCGGTGGCATAGAACGTGAGGAGCCAACCGTTTGACATCATCTGGGAGGACGTATTCGCGTCCATGGATGGAAGCCCAGGCCTGAGAAGATTGGTAAAGGGCCAGGGTGGCACGTGGGCTGGCGCCCAGGTCGATCTCGGCGTTCTGGCGGGTGGCTCGCGCTACGCGCACCATGTAATCGCGCACCGATTCTTCCACGCGCACCTGGCGGCGCTCGGCTTGGAGAGATAGGATCTCATCCACGCTGACAACGCTGGTCAGGGTGGGTAATGGATCCGAAAGGCGGAAGCGTTCGAGCAACTCGTTCTCTTCCCGCTGATCAGGATATCCGATGCTGATGCGTAAGAGAAACCGGTCAACCTGGGCCTCCGGTAAGGGAAATGTGCCTTCCAGTTCGACGGGGTTTTGGGTCGCCAAGACCAGGAATGGACGCGGCAGCAGGCGAGTCACCCCATCGCTGGTGACCTGGTGTTCTTGCATCGCTTCTAACAGAGCCGATTGAGTGCGGGGGGTTGCCCGATTGATCTCGTCTGCCAGCACCACCTGGCTCATGATCGGTCCCGGACGGAATTCGAACTGTTGCAGCTTCTGGTTGAACCAATTTAATCCGGTCACATCCGAAGGGAGCAGATCCGGGGTAAATTGAATGCGCCGGAATGAACATCCCAGAGAGGCTGCCATGGCGCGGGCCAGGGTTGTTTTGCCAATTCCGGGCACATCTTCGAGCAGCACATGCCCCTCGCACAACACGGCTACCAGTGTCAGCTCAATGACTTCCTGTTTGCCAACGATAACTTTCTGAATGTTCTCGACAACTCTGCGGGCAGCGGCTTGGATCAATGGTGAGTCCCTCATGCAGATTAATATCAGTAAACAGAATACAGACCAAAGTCGGATTAATAATATATACGCAGCATGCAACACATCCCTACATCGCTGGTTGGTTTATGGAATTTCCAAGGACTGGCCTGGGTATATCACGTAAGGATAGAAGATTGAATTTGCCTGAGCAAGGATATTCCAATCCAGCTTGAATCGCCTACCCAGCTTCATGAGAGTATCACCGGGTTGGACGGTGTAGGTCTGCCTGTCAGCCGTCGGTTGTAATGTTGCCGTGAGTTCAACTGTATCTGTGGGCGCTGCAGTGGGGGTGCCCTTCGCAGCGTCTACTGGCAAGCGCAAGGCTTGGTCCGCATAGATAAAATATGGGTAGATCAGCTCGTTGGCTGCGACAAGCTCCTGCCAGGTGACCTGGTATTGGTTTGCCAGCTCGAGCAAGGTTTCTCCCGAACGAACCACGTGCGTTCTAGCCGTATTTGTGGTCTCTGTAAGTATCGGGCTGGGAGTTGGACTCGGTTCAGCCATCGGCGTCACTTCCGGAATCGGTGCATCGATTGAATCTGGAAGCCGTAGAGTTTGGCCAGAGTACAACAAATACGGGTAAGGAATTTGGTTTAAGTCAGCCAGGGATTGCCAGGGGGTATTAAACTGCTCGGCCAAACCACTCAAGGTTTCACCAGGTTGCACGGTGTACACTTGCTCGGTGTAAGGCGCAACGGTTGGTTTGGCAGGGATGTCCCCGGCCAGTACGACCGCCCGCTGCCCAAGCACTGCCCAGGAGATGAGGAATGCGTTCAGGTCGTAAATCTGATCCTGACCGCTATAAGCATCGACGATATAGATGAAGGAAGGGCTATACCCCGTCACGATGACGGTGTGCTCAAAATAGGCAACTGTCGTGGTCTGGCCATCTCTTGCAGTATAAGAGATCGGTGTGCCAGGCCACATCTGCCCAATGATCCAAACGATTACCGGACGGCCGGACGCAATCTCCTGTCGCAGTTCATCCCAGGCCATCCCCTGGCGATCCTGCGCATTTACCCCAAAGGATCGCAGCACACGGGCGATGGGCGGGGCATGGACTCCATACGAATCCGGTGGGATGTTGCCCCATCCCCCACTCGGGCTCCCGACGAAGCCCGTCTCAGGATTATCGGTACGCGGAAGCGCAGATAGGATGTCATATTCGCTGGCGCTCACTCCGAAATAAGCCGCCCAATCCGAAGCGGAGCGGGACTCGCAAGAAAGGGTGTAGCTCTGTGCATGCCCTACCACTCCGGATAGGTAATATTCGGCGGGAATCGTTTCGGCCTGCACCGGCTCGCCTCCACCAGCCAAGCTAAGCATGGCAACTAATAAGCTATACGCAATCCGTTTGTGTAATGAGAATGTGGGCATCTCCATTATTTTACTCAGAATTTCGCTAAGGACGGTATAATTCGCGCATGGAATTTTTCCGGCAAACCGTTCAGAGTATGCTCGGCTTACGATTAAGTACTTTCCAAATGGATTTGTTTACCCGATATGAAACTGAGCTGCTGGAATGGAATGCTCGCTTTAACCTGACGGCCATCCGTGAGCCGGAAGGCATTCGCACCAAACACTTCCTGGATTCGCTCACCTGTCTCATAGCTTTTCGGGATGCGCCCCCCGGTCGCTTGATCGACATCGGCACCGGCGCTGGATTTCCAGGGATTCCGTTGAAAATTGTCATCCCTGGATTAAGATTGACCCTGGTAGAATCCGTCGGCAAGAAGGCGGTGTTCTGCCGCCATGTGGTACAAAGCTTAAAGCTAGATGGGGTGGAGGTTGTACAAGCACGCGCAGAAGAGGTCGGGCAAATGTCCGCTCACCGCGAGCGATATGATTGGTCCGTGGCCCGTGCGGTTGCCAGCTTTCCGGTTCTAGTAGAATACCTGCTTCCCCTGGTTAAAGTCGGGGGACATGCGCTTGCTCAGAAAGGAGAGGGTGGCCCTGCAGAAGCGCATGGCTCCGAGCGGGCGCTTAAATTACTGGGAGGCAGGCTGAAACAATTGATTCCGGTGCAGCTCCCCGGGGTAGTTGAAGACCGGTATCTGCTGGTTGTAGATAAAGTTGCTGCGACTCCCTCCCAGTATCCACGGCGCCCAGGCGTACCCGCCAAGACTCCCCTGGCCAGCTTACCTCCCGTTTGACGAGCTGGACCCATCGGCTAAAACCACTGCTCCGGACTGAATCTGCCAGGTCTCGGCCAGAGTAACAAAATCCGCGCTAAATAGGTTCAAATCTGTGGTGGTCAACATGGCTTGCTCGCTCTCTTTGAGGAACTCGAGCAGGTCCAACCGGCGTTGGTTATCGAGCTCAGCCAGGATCTCATCCAGGAGTAAAACCGGCCATTGGCCGGTTTTTTCTCTTAACCAGGCAACTTCCGCCAGTTTGAGCGCCAGAAGAGTCGTGCGTACCTGACCGCGTGAGCCGTAATCTCCCAGATCCACGCCGTTGCTCAAGAAACGTAGCTCATCGCGATGTGGACCGATTGTGGTCAGGCCGCGTGCGATTTCCTCGGAACGCAGTGCCACCAATTTCTGCGAGAATCCCTGGCGAATCTGCTCCAGCGACAACCCCGTGCGATCCACGCTTGTCGTAATGGGCAGGGAATATTGGCCAGCCGGTTGTGGCATGGGGTCGTACGCGGGTTGGTAGGACAGGCGTAGTACCTCAGTGGAGTGGGTCAAGCGGTGATGGATGCGGCGAGAAAGGCGCTCGAGTTCGTGAACGGCTTGAATGCGCGCCAGGATGATCTGAGCGCCGCGTCGGGTGATTATTTCATCCCAATACACCAACTGCTCCGCGTCTCCACCGCGTTCGCTCAGTTGTTTGAGCAATGCGTTCCTTTGGTTGAGCGCCTGATTGTACTCAGAGAGCGCCTGTGCGTACGTCATTGTAGCTTGGGAGAGCGCCAGGTTCAGGTAGCGGCGCCGTTCTTCAGGACCTTCCTCGATGATGCGCGCCATGTGTGGCAAGAAGATGACCGCATTGAAATGGCCAATCCCTTCGTTCAGAGGGCGCTTGACGCCATCCAGCAGGATTTCTTTGCGCAACCGGTTTGATCCGTTGTTCCCCGTCGATTCTTGAATGATGCGCACCTCGAGCCGGTGAGCAGTCAGACCGCGTTGATATTCTGCTACGATCCGCGCTACGGCAAGCGGCTCGCGAGCCGCCAGGAAGTTGATCAATTGGCGGTCGTTGTGGGCGTGGAAGGATGTAAACGTGGCCAGGTAGTAAATCGCCTCCAGCAGGCTGGTCTTCCCCTGGGCGTTGCCCCCCACCAACAAAACGAGCCGCCGGGGCACATTCAGGTCCAGGCGGGCAAATGCTCGAAAGTTGGTGAGGGATAGGTGGGTTAAGTACATACAAGGTTAGTGATTAGTGATTAATGGTTAGTGATTTGTAATTAGTGGTTAGTGGTTACTATTCACTAATTACGAAATCCCTTTCCTGGTTCGTTATTTAATCCTTCAACAATTCTTGCTCGGTTTCGCTGGGTTTCCAAACCCGCTTGGCCCGGTCGACGAAAAGAATGCCATCCAGGTGGTCGATCTCGTGCTGGAAGATGCGCGCCAACCACCCTTCTGCCTTAATGCGGGTTGGCTGACCGCGCCGGTTCAGTCCTTTCACGGTGATCTGTGAAAAGCGGTCGACTTCTCCGGCCAATCCGGGAATAGACAAGCAGGCCTCAATCCCTTCCTCGATCTCCGTCGAGGCAGAAATAATTTCGGGATTTACCACAACAAACAGCTTCTTTGGAGCTTCCTCGTCCTCTTCGTCTCCGAATTCGACGACGATTAAACGCTCTGAAAACCCAACCTGGGGAGCAGCCAGTCCTACCCCTGGAGCCTGCCGCATGGTTTCGACCATATCGTCGACCAGCATCTGAAGCTCATGATTAAAAACCGTCACTTTGTGCGCTTTCCGGCGCAATATGGGTTCTGGGAGTGTTACAATTGTACGAAGCGCCATATCCAGTCTTTCTACGTTAATGATTACCGTTCAGATCTACGATATTGACCTATAATTTTACCCTACTTTGGATTACTGTCGGCTGGAGGCGTTTCCCCCGTCTGCTCACCGGGTAGACCAACCGGGCTGCCCTGATGCAGGGTCTGGTGGTAGATGGTGATCCAGTCCGACATACGTTCGCGCTCGGCTACCAACTCCGCTTGTTTGCGACTCATGATCCTTAAGTTCATCCGCTGGAATACATCCTGCTGGACGGCGGATGGGTTATAGACCTGTTCGAAGTCGAACTTCGTCGACCCGACATTGATGATGACTGTACCGAAATTCAAGATGACTCCCATCAAACCGGTGCGTTGGTATTCGATACTAAGGATGTTCTCCAGAGGAGCTGTCTTGCGTTCCTCTTTTCCTAAGGGCTTGCGCATGCTGTCCACAATCTGGTCCGGAGTGATCTGGTAGATGTCGTTCTGCCAATCGAGATATTGGTAGGCCAGCCACAGGAACGCTCCTGTAATCCCTGCACCCGCAATTAGCACCTCAACTAAAGTAGGCAACAAGGTTAATACCCCAGTCACGCTCGTCAAAAAAAGTATCGTGGCAATCACCAGCGCTGCCATTGGAAGCCAGCCCATGCGAACCAGCATGGACCAATGTTTTCGATAGGTCACCACGCCACCTTGCTCGAAACGTACGTGGAAGATGGTCGCCAGCCACTGTTGAAGGGCGCCAGGTTGAACTTCGGTGGGCATTACGTGGAAGGTTTTATCTGCGTCTTGTGTGGGCTTCGTTTCATCCAATCCTAACCGCTGGCGGATGGTTTCCTCAATGATCTCTGCTTCTGCCTGGCGCGAGAATTCCTTTGAGCGCGTCCAGTGTTCTTCGATCAATGTCGCAACCTGGTTGGGATACGCCACCTGTCGCAGCATCATCGTCCCGGTATATGTACGAACCAATACATTGCCATATCCGAGCATCCGGCCTACCTGGCTGGTCTGTACCCCGACCGAAAGTAGCGTGGTCAGGGGAGCTTCCTGGCGGCTGTCATAGATACCCGCCACCCGCTCCTGCCAGACGACCCGTTGGCTGGTGACGATGTTGTAATCGTTGCTCCAATCGTAGATACACCACAAGCCCCACACCAGTGCAGCCAGGTAGGCCAGCGCGGTGAGCAGGATTGGGGTGAAAG
Source organism: Anaerolineaceae bacterium (assembly GCA_028714615.1). The sequence goes on from JAQTMA010000023.1 coordinate 13,520, forward strand.
TTCCGGGAAGCAAGGTGGCATACAGGCTGACGCCCACCGCCATCGCCAGGACGATCAACGTTGCCGGTCCCCACAACGAAATCAACATAAAGAAGATGTGTTTGCGCGCCATCAGGTAAACGGATTCTTCCGACCCCAACCAATCCAGCCGTGTACTTTGCATGAGCTGGTGGGTGGAGGCAACGATGCGCAGATTAGGCTTAAGGGGGGGAATCTGCTGGCACAAGCGTTCCAGGACGTGAGCTTCCAAGCGCAGCAGAGTGGTCTCTTCCACCGCCGTAACGGTCACCGGGCGGTGACTACGGCGCCGTAAGGCTTCTTCGCCGAAATAATCGCCCGCTCGTAGGGTTGCCAGTTGCCTTTCTTTATGCTGGCGTATCCGAGTGACCTTGACCTTTCCTTTCAGGAGAATGTAAAAATGCCACGCGGGAGCGCCTTCGCTAAAAAGTACTTCGCCGGGGGCGATTACGCCGATCTCCAACGCATCCATCACCAGGCCGAACTGAGTATCATCCAGCGAGCGAAAGAGATGAGTCGTGCGTAATGCAGCCGCTATTTCAATCCGGTCAGGGGGCATGGCTTAAGTATAGACGATATTTTGGCGAGTACAACCCATCCTCCCATTCGGAATCCCCGCAGGGATGCGATATACTTAGCCCTGCAAATCTCTCCCAGTAGATACCCATGAGTCTGACTTCCACCCATGCCACCCCTGCAGAGAAAACCCGGTCTTTCGGACTGATCGAAACAATTTTCGACCTGGCCTTGATCGTATTGATCTTTTTGGGCATCATCTTCCGCTTCGGATGGACGAACTGGAGCCAGGGCGCTAACTTGCACCCGGATGAGTACGGTTTGACCAACACCCTGACCCAATTGCGCCTTCCCTCCAGTCTGGGTGACTACTTCAACACCCGTATTTCACCTCTTAGTCCCTACACGAAATACGGATTGACTGGTTTTAAAATTGCAGATGGTCCCGATAACGGCATGCGTTGGGGCCAGTGGCCGATCATTGTTCTACGCGCGGCCGCCGAGCTGACCAGGAACACCGGTTACAGTGAATTGCGCCTGATGGGGAGGAGTGTATCGGCGCTGCTCGACACCTTCTCGATTTTGTTGATCGGACTGACCGGCAGGCGCTTATACGGACGGCGTACCGGTTTACTAGCCACGGCGCTTAGCGCCTTGGCGGTCCTGCAAATCCAATCCTCTCATTTTATGACGGTTGATGCCTTCGGGACGTTGTTTACCTGCCTGGTATTGTATGCAGGCGTCCGCATCACACAGACCCCGGGCCTGGTACGATCGCCGAGGCGCCCCACCGCACGTCCCCGGGATCGTCAGGATTATTGGCCGAACCACTCGATATGGAAATGGTACCTGTTGTTTGGAGTAGCCTTGGGTATGGCATTGGCTTCACGCATCAATTTGCTTCCCCTGGGTGGGATGATCCTGGTCGCAGCTTTTTTGAGCATTGCCCCGCTAACCTTGCGTACATCTCGCGACCTGGACCGCATCGCTATGTGGACGCTTGTCTTTCTGATGGTGGTATTGTTGAGCGCTGCAGTGACATTTCGCTTAACTCAACCGATGAGCTTCCGCGCTGCCAGCGGGGACACCTCCCTGTTTACCATGCACCTCAATCCGGAGTGGACGAACAGCTTGAAAGCTGCTCAGCTCGAATCCAGCGGCATCGGAGGCGGACCACCTTCGGAACAATGGGCGAACCGTCCGATCATTACATTTCCACTGGCAAATATGGTGCTGTGGGGATTAGGTTTGCCGCTAGGGATTGCCGCGTGGTACGGGTTCGCCTGGGCTTTGTATCAAACTTTGCGCGGTCATCTAGCCTGGTCCGCCCATTTACTGCCGTTGATCTGGGTCGGCGGCTATTTCTCCTTTATGGCAACCCGTTGGGTAAAATCGATCCGGTACTTCCTACCGATCTACCCATTCTTATGTCTTTTCGCTGCCTGGGCGCTGATCGAATTGTGGAAGGTCTGGAGCAATCAGCAAGCGCTACAGAATCAACTGCTTCCTCGCCGACGGCTACGCTACCCGGTGGTTCCCACAATCGCTACTGTGCTCGTGATAGTGGGAACGCTCATCTGGGCAAGCGCATTTGTCCAGGCGGTTTATCGTACCGATCACACCCGTATCCAGGCTTCAAAATGGATGGTCACGAACATTCCCGCAACGTTTCAAATCACCCTTGGAACGGCAGCAGGCATGCTGCCACAGCCAGTTGCTGCAGTAAACGGTTTGACCGTTACCGCCCGCGTCCCCTATTCCCAGGAATTCACGGCTCTCGCCTCAGGTAGCTTAAACACCCTTGCCATCCCCCACGTGGTGGCATTGGGCTCGTCTGCAAAGAACCCGCAGTTAGAAGTTGTCATTGCCCGCGATGCCGCAGGCACGCAAGCCATCGACCGGGCTGATGTTCTGCTCGAAGGGCCACCAACCGGTTCGAGCGGCGCATCCGCTCATGGCCGGTTCCTGGGTGCGTCGTTGGCCCAAGGGGAACGGTACTTCTTGATCGCCCGGTTGCTCGCCGGTGATGCCGTCCGGATTGCACGCTCCGTTATCTCCAATGAGACCTGGGATGAGGGTTTACCGGTTCCTGTATTGGGTGCTGGTTCCTGCAATGAGCTGTACACCTGTATCGAAATGCAGGTACATTGGCCAGATAGTGTCGAAAAGCGCAGTATGTTCTTGAGCAACTTGTCGCAGGTGGATTACATCGTACTTCCCAGCCAACGCAGGATTTGGAGCTCGTCGCGCCTTCCGCTGACCTATCCGATGACAATGGAGTATTACCGGGCGTTATTCGACGGCCGTCTGGGGTTTGACCTGGTCGAGCAAACCTCCGCTCCTTTGCGCATCGGCCCGGCGTACATCTCCGATCTGGCCGGGAGCATTGCCTGGGGTAAACCACCGCCACTCCCGGTGTTCAATTACAGTCCGTTCGCAGCGGAGGAAGCATTCAGCGTTTATGACCACCCACCAGTATGGATCTTTAAAAAACGGGCGGATTTTAGCATCGTGAATGCAGAGCGGATTTTGGGGGCGATAGATTTAAACAAGGTTGTAGTGCAATCCCCAAGAAACGCCACGTGGCACTGACAACAAAAAAGGATCGAGCCGATATATTGGCCGATCCTTTTTTGAACCGCTCAGGCGTTACTCAGTCAGTGTGGTCGCGCTGGTGTTTACGTCTTCGAGTTTAATCGGCTCGGAGGTGCGGAAAACCAGGATGTCTTCTTTTTCATCTACATCCACCCAAACTGTCTCGCCGTTTTTAAACTCACCGGACAGTACACGGATCGAGAGCGGACTCTCGACATGTTTCTGTAAGGCGCGCCGCAGCGGGCGGGCGCCAAAGTTCGGATCATATCCGGCATTGGCCAGCCACTCGCGGGCGGACTCGGTTAGTAAAACCTTCAAGCCATTCTCTGCCAGGCGTCCTTGGATCTCTTTCATCTGGATGTCGACGATGTAGCGCATCTGGTCCAGGGTCAGCGGTGAGAACATAATGACCTCATCGATGCGGTTGAGGAACTCCGGGCGGAAGGTGCTCTTTAACGCTTGCTCGATCTTATCGTGCGCCTGGCGCTCCTCGTCCGAATCGGTGCGCTGCAGGAAACCCAGGGTGCCGCCTTTACGGACAAATTCCGTTCCCAGGTTGCTGGTCATGATCAGTACCGTGTTGCGGAAGTCGACCACGCGGCCTTGACCATCGGTCAGGCGACCGTCATCGAGGATCTGCAACAATGCATTCCAAACCTCAGGGTGAGCCTTCTCAATCTCATCGAAGAGCACCACCCGGTAAGGCCGGCGACGGATGGCTTCGGTTAACTGGCCGCCTTCCTCGTAACCCACATATCCCGGCGGAGCGCCAAACAGGCGCGAGACGGTATGTTGTTCACGGTATTCGCTCATATCAATGCGCACCAGTGATTCTTCATCGCCAAAGAGGAAATTGGCCAGCGCGCGGGCCAGCTCGGTCTTGCCAACGCCGGACGGACCGATAAAGATAAACGACCCAATCGGGCGACGAGGATCCTTCATGCCAGACCGAGCACGACGGATCGCATCCGAGATGGCGCCCAGGGCTTCATCTTGGCCAATGATTCGTTCGTGCAGGCTGGCTTCCATGTGCAGCAGTTTTTCGGATTCTGTTTCCATCATTTGGTTAACCGGGATGCCGGTCCACTGAGCGATAACTTCGGCGATGTCGTTGACATCCACCACCTCGTCCAATTGGTGTTCTGCCTCCCAAGAGTCACGTTTTTCATTGAATTCCGTCTCGATGCGCAAACGCTCGGCCTTCTTCTTCGCGGCGCGTTCGTAATCGCGTTCGACCCCGGCTTGCTCTTCTTCTGCTGCTAACCGGTCGATCTCGGTTTTCAGTGCTTTCAGCTCAGCCGGTAGGGAGAACAGGGTCATCCGCAGTTTGGCAGCAGCTTCATCCATCAAGTCGATGGCTTTGTCAGGCAGATGCCGGTCGGTAACATAGCGGGCCGACAGACGCGCTGCAGACACCAGAGCCTCATCGGAGAAACGAACCTTATGGTGCGCCTCATAGCGGTCACGTAACCCCCGCAGCATCGAAATGGTATCATCCACGCTCGGTTCTTCCACGTAAACCGGAGCAAAACGGCGCTCGAGAGCGGCATCCTTCTCGATGTGCTTGTGGAACTCATCCAGCGTGGTGGCGCCAACGCACTGTAGTTCGCCGCGCGCCAGGGCTGGTTTCAGCATGTTGGATGCATCCATGGCGCCTTGTGCGGCGCCGGCGCCGATCACGGTATGCAGTTCATCGATGAACAGGATGATCTCGCCGGCAGAGCGCTGAATTTCTTCAATCGCTGCTTTCAGGCGTTCTTCAAATTCACCACGGAACCGCGAACCGGCAATCATAGCACCCAGGTCGAGGGCAACTACGCGTTTACCGATAAGGATCTCGGGGACATCATTGGCAGCGATTTTTTGCGCCAATCCTTCTACGATGGCGGTTTTCCCCACGCCAGCTTCACCGATCAATACCGGGTTATTCTTGGTACGGCGCGACAGGATCTGCATGACGCGCAGGATCTCTTGATCGCGACCAATGACCGGATCTAGCTTGCCTTCCCGGGCCATCTGGGAGAGGTCGCGAGAGTATTTCTCGAGGGTGCGATAGCGAGTCTCCGCCTGGGGATCTGTCACCCGTTGGCCGCCTCGCATCTGTTGAATGGCTTCATACACACGGTCGCGCGTCAGGCCAGCGCCTTCTAACAGGCGGGCTGCTGGGGTGTTGCGCTCGCTCAGGATTGCCAGGAAGAGGTGTTCGGTTGAGATGTAATCGTCTTTCAGCCGGTTAGCTTCTTCGTTGGCAAGGTCAATGATACGCTTAACGCGTGGGGTTATGAAGATCTGCCCCGCCCCGCCCCCAAAGATATTGGCTTTCGGGCTGGTGCGGAGAATATAATCCAACCGCTCCGAGAGAGCGGCTGAATCGATCTTCAAGTATTCGAGAATCTGTGGAATTACACCTTGCGGCTGCTCGATCAATGCCAGCAGGATATGTTCCGTATCGATCTGGTTATGGCCATAGCGCTGGATGATCTCGGCCGCCCGTTGTGCGGCTTCTTGGGCGCGCTCCGTAAATCGGTCAAATCTCATCATAATGGTTTGTTTTCCTTATACAAGTCAAGGGAACTTGTGACCGGAATTATATCATCCGTAGTATAAACAGGACGATAACACCTTATTAGAATTATATATGAAGTAGTCAAAGCTGATCCGCGAAATTCGCGGATCAGCTTTTAAACCTCATAAACAATTTCACCTCCTACCACTGTCATATAGACATTGAAATCGTCATCCAGCAAGACCAGATCGGCATCCTTCCCCACCTCCAGGCTGCCTTTGCTTGCCGA
>JAQTMA010000023.1:19543-27258 GCA_028714615.1 Anaerolineaceae bacterium
CCCAGGATTGTTGCACCCATCCGGACGGGTCCCGCCACCTCGGCGATTGCTTTCAAAGCTTTCTGGATCGCAACCGGCGTGTCCGTCCACGTGGTAGCCAACCAGCCGGTGACCCCATGCCGGGCGAAGAAACGCGCCATTTCACGGAGCCCCTCCGGGTTGGCATCCATCACTTCCTGGCCGGAGGCGCCATGTACGTGCAAATCGATGAATCCGGGTAAGATGGTCTGCCCCATCGCATCGACAACCCGCAATACGTTCCCCGGTTCAAATTCCGGTGGTTTTCCAGGACCCATCCGGGTGATGGTTTCCCCCTCAAACAATATCCAGCCGGGTTCCCAAACGTCCACCGGAGTAAAGATACGCGCATTTTTGAAAAGCACGTTGTTTTGCATGGCTATTATCCTTTATCTTGGCTAATTCGAAGCGGCTTTTAATTGTAACCGGTTCTCCAAGAACGCACGTATCATTTCGACATGGGAGTAAAATTAGAAATATGGCCGAACTTGCTCACTCATCCACACTGATCGAACCGCACTTACGGCCTCTCGATGTGCGCAGAGATCTGGTTGGAGTGGCCAACCTCATCGAGGTGTGTTTCGCCGCCACAATGGATCCTGACGGCCGCGAATACTTGCGCCAGATGCGGGAGTATGCCGATGAAGATGGTTCGATCAATTGGGCGGGCAGGTCCTTTCTCGGACCTTGGAGTATGTCCGGCTTCGTCTGGCTGGAAAATGAAGCAATTATCGGTAATCTGACCCTGATTCCCGTTTATAAGCAATTGCAACGAGTTTACCTGATCGCCAACGTTGCTGTGCACCCAGACTACCGCCGCCGGGGGATCGGGCGTCTGCTCACTCAAGCCGCTATCGATCATGCACGCCAACATAGCGCTGCCTCTGCCTGGCTGCAGGTACGCGCAGAAAACGAATCTGCATACCGCCTTTACCAATCACTTGGTTTCATTGAACGCGCCCGGCGTGATACCTGGATTGGTGAACGCGATCTCCCAACCATCTCTCCGGACCCCGAAATCCAGGTCACGCCACGACGCAACCGGGAATGGCCTGTCGAACTAACCTGGTTGCAGCAGGTGTATCCCTCTGCGGTTATCTGGAACTTGCCATTGAGCATTGGCCGGTTAAAACCCAGCCTGCTCAACAATTTCTTCCGGTTCTTAGCCAGCGAACAGTCTGGGCATTGGTCGGCCCGAACGCATTCCGGGTTGATTGGAACGGCCAGTTGGGAACCATCTCGCTCGTTCGCTGACAATATCTGGCTGGCGACCAGCCCGGAATATGAGGAACGCGCCATCCGGTCGTTGCTGCCGCTGATCCGGAAATCTGTGGCAACCCGGCGTCCGTTAGCGGTCAATTACCCTGCCGACCGGGCTCCGGCAGCCTTCAACGATGCGGGTTTCCGCTTACAACAGACTCTGGTTTGGATGGAAGAGCCGTTCACTTTGCAACCCTGAAACGGCGTTTCTCGTATATCAGTAATGAAAGTTAAAATCGAGATATGCGAGGATTCTTGATTTTCTCCCCTCGGAAGCGCCTAAGGAGGTTAGAATGACGAAGTTCGTCTTGCGCTGGGCAATTAATGCCGTCGCTTTGTATGCAGCCATTGCATTACTCCAGGGTCATGGGCTGGCACCCCAGAGTACTAACTGGTTTTCGCTCATCTGGTTGGCGCTCATCTTTGGCCTGATCAACGCCCTAATCCGGCCTTTGCTCACCATACTCACCTGTCCCCTGATCATCCTGACTCTCGGGTTGGGTACGCTCCTGATCAATACATTGATGTTCTATCTGGCTGGAGTCATCGGAACCAATTTTGGGGTAGGTTTCACGGTTGACAGTTTTTGGACCGCTTTCCTTGGTGCGGTGATCGTGTCAGTCATCAGCTTTGTCCTCAATTTGGTTCTCCGCGAAGAACTGAAAAAACAACACTAAATTGCTATCCAACAAAAATAGCGCCGGTGCAAAACCGGCGCTATTTTTGTTGGATAGCAATTATGCCGTTTTGTCGGCGTCGCGAACCAGGATGCGCGCCAGTTCGAGAAGCTCCTGCCATTCCTCGCGGAAGAAATGCAAGGTTACGTTATTCAGCTCGAGATGGTAAGTATCTTCTCCATCGGATTCTTCGGCTTTCCAGGCCAGGTAATTATCGGTTTCCGCCATTGTCTGAGTCTTGGGTTCCGGTATGTTATTCATATTTCGCTCCTTATCCAGCTTTTTTGAATCGATAGAAACTCGATCTACAAAAGTATTATCTCACAGGATCCGGGCGGATACCAGGGAAACATTGGAGTCATTCTCCCGAGATTAATTCTCGGGTCCGGGTTTTTTGATCGGTCCAGATTCCGTTCTCCGAGGATGACGCAAAGGCAGGCGAGTCCACGGGTGGCTTACCCAGAAACCTTCCCACTTTCGAGCCATACTGGGAGGCAACCACCCGTGCATGCCGCCTTCTGGTGGGAGGTCAATGTCCGTCCATGGATCGAGATCAAACATTTTTCGAATCGTGTAGCGCCCGAACAATTGAATGGTCGCCAAAACAGGGGCAGCTACCACGACGCCGATGAAACCGATGACGTTGGCCGAGATGAGCGCGGTCACCAGGACGGCGGCAGGATGAACTTTGAGGTTCGAGCTCATGATTTTCGGCGAAATGATATTATCAAAACTACTATCGATGAGCATCGAGATTCCGATCATAACGATCACATATACCAGGGGGGTCAATCCAAACAGGGTATGTCCCTGGAAATAGGCAACCAGCCCCATCGTCAGATAGGCAATGAAAGGACCGATATAGGGCAAGAACCTGGCGAAACCGGCCAGGAGAGCTATCCCGAGAGAGAAACGTAATCCAAGAATAGAGAGGACGATTGAGTAGACTGCGACAGCCAGCAAAAAAATCGTCAACTGCCCACGCAGAAATGTATTCCAGATGTTACGCAGGTGGCTGAGAAGACGTTCAACATCCAAGTCGAGCCCGGGGATTTCCTTCAATATGGAGGCTTTTCGCGTCCCTCCGGATTCGGCGGTGATGAAGTAGGAAATCAAGAGGATGAAGGATACCCACCCGATGAACGTGGCTGCACTGGTTGCAACTTTCGTCAACAGCGTGCCAACCTGACCAAGCAGTGGTTGGATGGTAGCCAGGATCTGATTATTGATATCCTGTAGGGTGCTCCCCTTAGAAAAATCCACCACGAAGCTACCGATGACGATTTTCTGGGTTGCCAACTCGTTGATGTAGTTCGGGAGGGAGATCAAAATGGCGTTTTGCACAAAATTGAACAGGTTCTGACCTTGTTGAACCAGGGATAGGCCGCCCAGGGTGAGTAAACCCAGGATGATCACGATCAGCAATAGATAGAAAAGGGTGACCGCTAGTCGCCAGGAAAGCCGGGCGCGCAACTGCAGGAAACGGGCGACCGGATAGCACAGATAGGTGATGATGAAAGCCAGGATCAGAGGCCCCATGAACAGGCGGAACCGCCCAATCAGGTAGGCAATCGCCGCCACGATGGATAAGCCGACGACCAGCTTCGTGACCCAACTCCACTTGGGTGATAAATCGTTAAAGATTTGAGCCATTTCCCCTTCACGCACTCCAGTATCGCTCTGATGCTATCCTCGATATATTAATTCTACCCGATTTCAGAATCATAGGTAACTAAAAAGGCTCATTGTAAATCGCCGAAAGACTCCCGAAAACATGCTGATTGCGTGTGAGTTAACTACGTAACCTGCATGTTTCGGGAATCCGCTACCGCAATTGATTTCTCGGAGTGTTGGTTTACCCGGTGGGGTTGATATTCGATTGCGTTATGCGCCGCAACCAGGGATGAAGGGGAAAAACTGACACCACAAGGAATTGCGATCGATGAGGTAAGCTCCCACGCTGAGGGTGCACAGGCACAGCACGATGAGCACGATCAGGATGAGCATCCAGATTGGCATCCCTCGCCGTTTGGGCGGAGGCGCTGGTTCGACCGCGATCGGTCCTGAAGGGATTCGCCCCGCATAGGAGGAAGGCGGGACAACCGGGATCGGCGCTGGTTCTGGTACCCGGACGGGAACCTGTTGTGGGGGCGGTGGCATTACCGGTGATGCTGCCGGCGTTGAGACTACTGTTGCATCGGGATCAAATTTTGAGATCTCATAAGCCAAAGTCACATTCTCGCCAAAGGTGACGGTTTCATTTGGCTGCAGGACGTAGGGGGTAGTCAGCCGCTGGCCGTTGACAAAAGAGCCGTTGGTCGAACCGAGGTCCTCGAGTACGAAGCCTTCAGCTTGCTGCACCAGGCGGGCGTGCCGGCGAGAGATCTCCGCATCGTTGATGACGATGTCGTTGGTCAGGTCTCGGCCAATAAAGATCTCTTTTTTCTCAAGGGGGAAAACCTTTCCTGGAGTGGGACCTGCGGACATGACAAACTGGTAGATCGATTCAGCCATAACGCCCTCCTGAAGGTTCAATATCTTTAGAGTTTACCGAAAATACCGTGAAATGTCAAACCATTTGGTTCACTTCCACCATTTTATACCGGAATACTGTATGGAAGGCGTCGATGACCGCTCCAATCACGTCCGTCATCTCTGGAACTGGTTCCAGCAAGTCGGCGAAGCTGGCCATCATGACCCCATCCAGGCCGCAGGGGACAATCCCCTGCCAGTAGGTCATGTCCGGCGAGACGTTCAGGGCAAAACCATGCCGCGAAATACCGTGGACGTCTACCTTGATCCCGATCGAAGCAATTTTCGATGGAGCTTGGCGCAAACGGGGATCGCACCGCGGACAGCGTGAAGCCACATCCGGTTGGATCCACACCCCGGTCAGCCCAGGAATCTGGCCGGCAGCTAATCCGAATTTCATCAGGGCGGAGATGAGGGTGATCTCTAATTTCCGCACGTAACCGACGTAGTCTGCTTGTGGTAATCGTTCACCAAGCCAACTGCGCCCAGCCAGCGGCAGGATCGGGTATCCCACCAGTTGTCCCGGTCCGTGGTAAGTGATGTCTCCCCCGCGATCCACCCACTCAACGGTCACACCGCGCTCTTCAAGCTCTTCAGGCTTCCATAACAGGTGTTGGGCTTCACCCCGTCGCCCCAGCGTATAGGTGTGATGGTGTTCGAGTAACAACAATGTGGGTGGGCATTCCCCGGAAGCCACTTTGCCCGCCAGTTGGTTCTGCAGCTCCCAGGCCTGGGTATAGGGTACCAATCCAAGCCGGCGTACTTCGCATATGGACACATCTTCAATCATTACGTAATTGTACTTCCCCGGGATTGAGTGGTCAAACCCCCATGCCACTCAGCACCCATCCGTATTGATGCCATCCTGGTAGAGACGCTGCGTTGCAGCTTCTCATGTGGTCAGTCGAGCTGAGTGTTCATTCCTCCGCACTTGTAGTAACTACTCTGCGCAGCACCCCTGTGGGTCAGACGTTCCCGGGATAAGAACCACCTTCCTTTCTCGAAAGGGAAGTCCACATTGATCTCCCTCTTACGTCCTGCATATGCAATTCCTACGTTCAGTGTGTATCCTAAATGTACCCGGACGAAATCGGTTGAGGAGCACATCATGGATTTGGAACGCTTTACCCAGAAAGCTCAAGAAGCGATCGCGAACGCGCAAAATCTGGCAATGGAGTACAGCCATCAGAGTATCGAGCCACTTCACCTCTTCTTGGCATTATTGGATCAGAGTGAAGGCGTTGTCCCTGCCTTGGTCACGCGGGTGGCTGGTGGAACGGCAGCAGTGCGCCAGGCAGTCGTGAAAGACCTGGAGAGCCTCCCGAAGGTTTACGGCGCCGCAACCCAGGTAGGTCTGTCCCGTCCCACGGTGGACGCGTTGAATGCCGCCGAGCGGTTGGCCAAAGGCATGCAAGACGAATACACCTCCACCGAGCATATCTTGCTCGCGCTCACCGAGAGCCCGGTGGGAAAGCGGATGACCGAGTTTGGCCTGGAGAAAGATAGCATTCTGCGTGCATTGATGAGCGTACGTGGGTCACAACGGGTGACCAGCCAGAACCCAGAGGGAACCTACCAATCCCTCGAAAAATACGCTCGAGACCTGACTTCCCTGGCCCGCCAGGGGAAACTGGACCCGGTGATTGGTCGCGATGAAGAGATCCGCCGTACGGTGCAAATCCTTTCCCGCCGCACCAAAAACAACCCGGCCCTGATTGGGGAGCCGGGTGTCGGGAAAACCGCGATCGTGGAAGGCCTGGCGCAACGCATCATCAATGGTGACGTTCCCGAAGGGTTAAAACGGAAGCGATTGATGCAACTCGACATGGGCGCTTTGGTTGCCGGAGCGAAATATCGTGGGGAGTTTGAGGAGCGCTTGAAAGCTGTCTTGAAGGAAATTTCGGAAGACACCGGTCAAATGATCCTTTTCATCGACGAAATGCACACAGTGGTTGGCGCGGGCGCCGCTGAAGGCGCCATGGACGCCTCCAACATGCTCAAGCCCATGTTAGCCCGCGGTGAGTTGCACATGATCGGCGCCACGACCCTGGATGAATACCGGAAGTACATAGAAAAAGACCCCGCACTCGAACGGCGGTTTCAGCCTGTCGTGGTGCAGGAACCTTCGGTGGAAGATACCATCTCCATTTTGCGCGGTTTAAAGCAACGCTATGAAGTCCATCATGGGGTGCGTATCACCGACGCTGCCGTCATCGCCGCCGCCACCCTTTCAAATCGCTATATCACCGATCGCCACTTACCGGACAAAGCCATCGACTTGATCGACGAAGCCGCTGCCCGCTTGCGGACAGAGATCGATTCGAAACCGCAAGCCTTGGATGAAGTCGACCGCCAGTTGATGCAGCTCGAGATCGAGCAACAGGCTTTGCAGAAAGAGACCGATAAAGCTTCGAAAGAACGTTTGCAACACATCGAAAAAGAGCTGGCGGACCTGCACGAACGTTCTAACGAACTCCGCACCCGCTGGCAAACCGAAAAGGGTGCCATTGCCGCTATCCGCCAGGCGAAGGAACGCCTCGAACAAGCCCAACTAGAAATGGAACAGGCTGAGCGCCAGGCAGACCTGGAAAAAGCAGCACGCTTGCGTTATGGGACTTTACGGGAGCTGCAAGAGCAAATGGCTACCGCAGAGACACGCCTTTCCGAACTACAGGTGCAGGGCGCCCTGTTGAAACAAGAAGTGGATGCCGAAGAGATTGCTGAGATCGTATCAAGCTGGACCGGCATCCCGGTTTCACGCCTCCTGGAAGCTGAGATGCAAAAGCTGCTCCACATGGAAGACCGCTTGCGCAACCGCGTCATCGGCCAGGACGAAGCCTTGCAAGCCGTTTCTAATGCCGTTCGCCGTGCTCGCGCCGGACTTCAAGATCCCAATCGTCCCATCGGATCATTTATTTTCCTCGGCCCGACCGGCGTCGGAAAGACCGAGCTTGCCCGCGCCCTGGCGGAGTTCCTTTTCGATGACCAGCATGCCATGGTTCGCATCGATATGAGCGAGTACCAGGAGAAGCATACCGTATCCCGCCTGATCGGAGCGCCACCCGGTTACGTGGGTTACGAAGAAGGCGGCCAGTTAACCGAAGCTGTGCGCCGCCGGCCCTATACCGTGGTGCTTTTCGACGAAATCGAGAAAGCGCATGCGGAAGTATTCAACGTGCTGCTCCAGGTCTTGGACGACGGCCGGTTGACCGACGGACAGGGACGCAC
>JAQTMA010000023.1:27358-30824 GCA_028714615.1 Anaerolineaceae bacterium
ACCCCACCCTGGCTTTCGTGACAACGCGAAGCCGCCAACCGGGCTCCAGCCACCGCTGTGTAATCGACCATCACATGGGCTGGATACTCGATCTCAACCAAGGACGCCAGGTCAATGTCCTTATTCCGCCCATAGCGGTGAGGATCGATGCCAAAAATAGGCAGGATTCGGACGACGACTCGCAGGAATGTCCGTGAGATGGTATTGTAATACAGGCGCTGTGGCTGGTAGGCGGCACCCGCTTGCGGAAAGGCCTGTGCATCCCCAGCCTGTTTGAAAGCATTAACGGTTGCCTGGTGAATGAATATGTGGTCGGGATGGCGATAGCCGCCGAGTGGATCGAAGGTGAGCACCACCTGCGGGCATAACTCGCGGATGAATTTCACCACTTCGCCGGTCACCTGATCGAGTGGTTGGGCAACCAGCGCCCGTGGATTCAGGTTGTCCGGTGAACCAGGCATACCCGAATCGCGATACTCCAGGAAATGAACGCCGGTCAGGCCGAGTTTACTGGCTGCGCAACGGAGTTCAGCTTCGCGCAGCTCCGCAACCGAACGGTAGCCGTTCATCAAAGCGGGATCAACATCGCCTACTTCACCCCGGGTGGCGCAAACGAGGTGAACTGCAAACCCTCGCTGAGCATAGAGCGCCAGAGTACCTCCCATGCCGAAGGTTTCATCATCCGGATGGGCTAATACTGCTAATAACGTCGGCCTCGCTATGGATGAAGCCATTTTTAGTACACCGGCATGTCTGGATCAACTTCTTGCGCCCAGGCGTTGATACCTCCCCGCAGGTTTTTCACCTTTCGGAAACCAGCACTCACCAGCAATTGCAAGGCGCGCGCCGAGCGCGATCCGCTCCGGCAGAACAGCACCATTTCCTGGGCGCTGTCCAATCTCGCCAGGTTCGCAGCTAAATCGCCCAGTGGGATCAGTTCCGCTCCGGGGAGTTGGGAAATTTCCAATTCCACCGGTTCACGTACATCGATCAGACGAATTGGCTCTCCGCTGGTTAATCGCCCGGCGAGCTCTCGTGGACCGATGTCCCATCCAACCCCGGCCGATCCCTGGTCATGGTCGTGGCCCGGTACGCCGCAGAACGCTTCGTAATCGATCAACTCGGTGACCTCTGGATTCGGCCCGCACACTTTGCAATTGGGATTCTTGTGCAGTTTGACGAATTGGAAAGTCATATCCAAGGCGTCATAGAGCATCAATCGGCCGATAAGTGGCGTTCCGATCCCCAGGATCAGCTTGATCGCTTCCGTTGCCTGGAGAGTCCCGACTGTTCCGGGCAATACACCCAGCACGCCACCCTCCGCGCAGGAAGGTACCAGGCCCGGCGGCGGCGGTTCAGGGAACAAACAGCGGTAGCATGGGCCTTGCCTTGCGTCAAAGACACTCACCTGGCCTTCAAAACGGAAAATGGAGCCGTATACATTCGGTTTACCCGTCAGCACGCAAACATCATTGGTCAAATATCGGGTGGGGAAGTTGTCGGTTCCGTCTACCAGCACATCGTAAGGTCTGGAAATCCGCAAGGCGTTTGCGGAGGTGAAGGGTTCATTATAAACATCGACCTGGATATGCGGGTTTAGATCGAGCATCCGGTCTCGTGCGGAATCGACCTTCATTTGCCCGATACGACCGGTGCCATGAATCACCTGGCGTTGCAGGTTGGAGGCTTCGACAACATCATAGTCAACCAGGCCGATGCAACCCACTCCGGCTGCCGCCAGGTAGAGCGCGGTCGGCGAGCCCAGGCCTCCGGCGCCGATCAGCAAAACCGAGGCGTTCTTCAGCTTGCGTTGGCCTTCCAATCCCACGTCGGGGATCAACAAATGGCGCGAATAGCGCATGATTTCTTCGTGGCTAAGTTCGGGAAGCATTTCTGACATCCTACCCCCCTGCGATACTGGGAACGATCATCATCCGGTCAGCTTCTTGCAAAGGAGTTTGCATTCCCTGCAACTGCTGGATGTCCTCATCGTTAAGAAACAGGTGTACGTACGGCCGCAGGTTGCCGTCATCCGCATACAGGTGTTTTTTCAGTGAGGGATAGTACTCAATCAGATAGCGCATAGCCTGCTCCACCGTTTGACCTCGTAATTGTACTTCGGTTTGCCCGTTAGCGTAGGGTCGCAGCGGGGTCGATAAACGAACGACACTCATTCGGTTTTCTCCTTTAGAATTTGAATCTGAATGGGTTCTTCTTCGAACAACGATCGGTCTTCAACCAATCGCCAGGCACGGCTTTCCTGGGCATGTCCCAGATTGATGGTGGTAATCACGTATGAAAACCAGGGTAGCGCCCAGCTCAAGTCAAAGGGTGATGGCCAGTTGGGTTGATCCGGATGGGAGTGAAAGACCCCAATGATATCCAATCCACACGCTTCGGCGTCTTCTTCCACCCTAAGCAAATCCTCCGGGGAGATCAGATAACGGCTCTTCCGGGCGCCTTCCTCCCGAGCATTAGGCAGAAAAAAGATCGCCTGTACACTGCGGAGCTTTCCTTCTTTACCCAGCAAAAACCCGGCGCCTTCTTCGGGGTAGGCTTCTTCACCGACTGCTTCAATTTGATTGATGAGATCTGATCGGATTTCCAGCATGATTTACCTTTCCCAAAACTCTTCGCTCAGATACTTGTACCCGGAATCGGGGAATAAAGTGACCACGCATCCAGTTTCGAGCTGACCCGCCAGTCGCATCGCGACCAGCGCTGCCGCCCCGGAAGAGACTCCCACAAATAAGCCTTCTTCGCGCGCCAGGCGGCGCACCATCTCGT
This sequence comes from Anaerolineaceae bacterium, assembly GCA_028714615.1. The sequence goes on from JAQTMA010000023.1 coordinate 30,146, forward strand.
AAGCCTCCTCCGTGGATACCTCCACAATTTCGTCCGGTAATGTCGCCCCATAAATCCCCGGGCGAATTGTCGTCGGTATGTGTTTGAGACCTTCCAATCCATGGAAGGGGCTATCGGGCTGCACGGCAACCAACTGGATATCGGAGTTGTATTCCTTCAAGTAACGCCCCGTCCCGGTCAAGGTTCCGGTGGTGCCAAGGCCGGCGACGAAGTGGGTCACCCGGCCGCAGGTCTGTTGAACGATTTCCGGTCCAGTGGTCAGGTAATGGGCCTGCCAGTTGGCCGGGTTATCGTACTGGTTAGCATAGTAATACCTTTCGGGATGCTCGCCCGCCATTTGGCGTGCAATGGTCAATGCGCCATCGCTGCCTTCGGTAGGGTCAGTCAAAATCAACTCCGCCCCCAGTGTGCGTAATATCGTGATCCGTTCCGGGCTGGCATTCGCCGGCATCACCAGAGTGGCCTGGATCCCGATTGTAGCTCCCAAAGTGGCATAGGCGATGCCCATATTTCCGGAGGTTGAATCCAGCAGGCGCCTCCCCTGGCCCAACTGTCCTTCCGCGAGCGCCTCGCGAAAAATGTTGAGGGCAGGGCGGTCCTTAACCGACCCACTCGGGTTAAACCACTCCGCTTTGGCCAATAGCTGCACACCAGGAGGCAGATCGCCCCCCAGGTGGCG
>JAQTMA010000024.1:0-10459 GCA_028714615.1 Anaerolineaceae bacterium
AGATACACAGCAATGGAGAGCCGGCGCACCATCCTCGCGCCCGTAGCCTCGATCCCATTCAACCTGTATCATGTGAGTAGATGGATAGCCTGCAACCCCGGACCCAACCCGGATTTCGTCTTCACCCTGGATCGTAGGGATCGGAGTTTGAGCTCCGGGCCTTTACGGGCAAACATGCGAGGACGAATCCCGTAATAGCAAGAGTTATCAGCACATAGCAGCGAACGTAAATCCCGTTTCCGCTCGATTTTGGCAAAGGTTTGGCAAAGCGGTTTGCTATCGTATTCACAACGGAGGCCGGATGCGATTTATCAAAACTTTTATCTTGCACCTGTTTGTCGACCCGGCTGTGCCAGACCGGTTGTGCGGTGATGTTCGCCTCCTGGAAGAACAGGCCAATTACCCATTTAAGCGCCAGATTGAACTTGAAGAACTGCTTCACATGTTGATCGGTAAATCGCCCGCTGCCATGACCCACCCAACCGGCGGGGAACCACGCCTGGATGAGGATCGCAACCCAAAGAATAGGGAAGCAGATGATGTGAAATAGGGGAGAAGGTGAAGGTGCGGCCGGTGATTGGCCGCACCTTGGATACTACGTTTTTCCTGGTCCCAACCTTGCTCTCAGGCGGCGCCAGCCTTCCTTCAGGTGGAATGATTTCTGCCGCCAGGTCCCGACGATGCCGAACGGAAGGAATAAGACGATCGCTACGTAGATCGCCCCGCTGATAAAGCTGGCGCTCTCCCCCAGGTAGCGAGTCAGGCCAAAATCGAGCATTTTGAAGATCGCCGCACCGATCAGCGCGCCGTTGAGCGTCCCGACCCCGCCGATCAAGATCATTAACAACGCTTTGACGGTGAAACCCAACCCGGACACATCCGGGGTGACGATCGGTTGGTGGATGGTATACAACATGCCCGCTAAAGCCGCCGTTATCGACGACAGGGTGAGCGCTGCCAGCTTGAAATAGAAGGTGTTAAAGCCGAGCATCTGAGCGCGCCCTTCATTCTCACGGATGGCTACGCATACCCGCCCGGTCGGCGAATCGACAAATCGCCGGTACACCAGGTACACCAGGAAGGTAAACACCAGCACTACGAAGTACAGGCGTAGATGCTGGTTGGATGGGTTGAGGAAATCAGGCGGGATCACTCCTTGCAGCCCGACATCTGCACCGGTGTAATCGCCCAATTCACGCGATTGGATCACGATGTAAAAGACCTCTGCCAGGCCGAGCGTCACCAGAGCGAAGGTGATGCCTTTCACGCGCGGGAGCACGAGCCCGAACAGGAGGGCTTGGACGATGCCACCTACGATGACTAACGGGAGGGTCGCCCACAAAGACAGCCCGAAGGACTTAATACAGACACCGGTCAGGTAGGCTCCGACGGCAAAGAACATGGCGTGCCCGAACGACAACAAGCCGGTAATCCCAAAGATCAGGTCGTAGCTGATGGCATAGATGCCCATGATCAGGATCTCAACGACAAACCCCTGTAAGAACTTGGATGCACCCGGCTCGTTAGCCAGCAGGCTGGGGAGCGGTTGTTTGTCGAAGAGCGCTACCGCAAATGGCAGGCAGACCAGCAAGAGAAAGACGAGACCTAAGCCCAGGTGGGGTTGCAGTGTTTTTATCCAGGACGAAGGTTTTGAAATGGGCAGGCTGGAGGTAGACATGTCTTATTCCTTCCGTCCGAATAAACCCTGGGGCAGGGCCAACAAAATGATCACCATGAGCAAGACAGTCGACGCAGGGACGAGGGGAGGCGTCGGTTTGAACGGCGCAGCCAGGAAAGGCAACTGGATGCCGAGCTGGCCATACTTGATAATAAACTGCTCCATCAGTCCAACCAGGAAAGAGCCAACCGCCGCGCCTGGAAAGCTGGTCAATCCGCCGATAGCGAGCGCGATCAGGGCTTTCACCATGAATGATTCGCCCATAGCGTTCGACAGCCCGATCGACGGGGCTGCGAGCACGCCGCCCAGCGATGCCAGGCCGATCCCCAGCCCGTAAACCAGGTTGAACACGCGGCGCACGTTGATCCCGAGCGCTTCAACCATCTGCCGGTCCTGCACGCCCGCCCGGATGATCATCCCCAGGCGCGAGCGTTGCAGCAGGAACCACACGGTCGCCAGGACGAGCAAACCGATGACCGGCAGGAGGATCTCGTTATATACACGCACACGCCCACCCAGCAGGCTGACCGTCGAACACTGATGGGCAAGCCAATCGCCCAGGTTGACGGCCGGACAGCCCTGGCCGCTCCCATTGAACAGCTCGGGCTTGGGCATCACGAATTCCGGGCGCCCCCAGATGCCCCGCACGATCTCGATCCCCATGGCGCTCAGCCCCAGGCTGAGCATCAACTGGTAGATGGGCCGCGAGTAGAGCGGGCGGACCAGTGTGATTTCCAACAGCGATCCTAACCCGAATCCGGCCAGCGTGGCAAACACCACGGCGATGACAAACAGCCAGGTGGTGCTCAGGCTGAGCAGTAAGGCTGTCAACGGGTCATTGAACCCATACACTAGCAGCCCGCCCAAGGCCAATCCTCCATACTTTGCCAGCGGGGCTATCCCAAGTCGCCTCGTGTCTTGCCCGGTGGTTTCGTCGCTTTGCCCATGCCGGTTCTGCAGGCCCGCCAGGCTGAAAGCCAGTAGCAGGCTGCCGGCTAGCAAGCTCCCCAGCAACCCGACCGGTGAAATACCTGTAAGGACTACCGGAACGGGGATGATCCGCGTCCCCTGGTCAGCCTGAAAGCCGTAGGTCACCGGGCTGTTTTGATACTCGTCCGGGTTCCAACTGGTGATGGGGATGTGCGATAGCCCCACCGCCAGCAGACCAATCGCCAGAGCCAGTCCTACCCACGGCCAAAAACGCTGGAGTGCGCCTTTCAGCCGCAGCCGGGCAAGAAAGTGCTCCCAGACCGGGCCAAGCTGGAACGCGGAGAGGATCAATAAGATCGGGGTCAATAGATCAACGAAGGTGTCCGGGCGGATGTAGATGGTCCAACCCATATATGCCCCGATCATAAAGAGCGTCCCGTGAGCCAGGTTCATAACCCCCATCAAACCAAAGATGATCGAAAAGCCCGATGCGACTAAGAAGGTGACCGCTCCGACAGAAAGACCGCGCAAGAGTGTGATCACCCAATCCGAAGGCGACATGCCGCTAATGGCCAGGCCGAAGAGCACAGCCAGGACGCCCAGGGTGATCCCCAGTGTGCGGTTCTTTCTCAGGTTCAAAAGGATAGCATCCATAAAGGTTCCCAGGTTATGCAGCTTCCAGGTAGCGGCGAATGGTAACCGGGTCGTTCACCAGGTCGGCCATTTTGCCCTGTTTGACCGAGCAGCCTTCCTCGATGATGACATAATATTCCGCCAAATTGCTGGCCACGATAAAGTTCTGTTCGACCAGGAGGATGGTTGACTCCTGGGCGAGTTGGCGGATAGCCGCCATCATCGCTTCGATGATCACCGGGGCCAGGCCTTCGGTCGGTTCATCGATCATCAGCAGCCGGTTGTCGGGGACCAGAGCGCGCGCGATCGCCAGCATCTGCTGTTGCCCACCCGAAAGATGGGTTCCGGATAGTTGGAAAAGCCGTCGCAAATCCGGGAACAGGGTGAAGATCAGGTCCTGACGGCGCGCCAGGTCGCCCTTGCGGCGCTCGGCAATCTTCAAGTTCTCTTCGACGCTCAAGTCTCGGAAGATGGCGCGGTGCTCAGGTACGAACCCGATCCCCAACGAGGCGATCTCGAAGCTGCGCATCCCTTTGAGGTCACACCCCTGGAAGGTCACCCGGCCCTGTCTGGGCGGCGTCAGCCCCAGGATCGACTTGAGAGTGGTGGTCTTCCCGGCGCCGTTCCGCCCCAGGAGCGCCGTAATGCTCCGGTCGGGGACCTGAACGGTCACCCCTTGTAGGATGTGATACTGGCCGATAAAGGTGTGGATCTGGTCGACTTCAAGCAGGTTCTCGCTCATGGCCCTTCCAGGTGTGTTGCAGGTTGTATAGCCCTCCGAGGTAGGCGCTCTTGACCGTTTCGTTGCCGGCGATCTCGGCCGGTGTGCCTTCTGCCAACACCCGGCCTTGGTGCATCACCGTGATTCGATCGGAAACGTTCATGACCACGTTCATGTTATGTTCGACGAGCATGACCGTCTTGCCCCCGGTCTGCCGGATCGATTGGATCAGGGCAAGCAATTCAGGGACTTGCTCGGAGGCCATCCCGGCGGTGGGCTCATCCAGCAGCAGCAACTCGGGATCGGGCGCCAGGATCATGCCCAGCTCCAGCTTGCGCTGGTCGCCGTGCGGTAAAGTGCGCGCCAGCGTTAACGTACGCCCTGCCAAACCCACCTGCTCGATGACCTGGCGGGCGCGTTTGTCATACCTTGTAAACACAGCCGCGCTCTGCCAGAAACAGAAATTATCCCGCCCCATCGCCTGGCATGCCAGGCGTATGTTTTCGTAGACGGTCAGGTCGGGGAAAATATTGGTTATCTGAAAAGACCTGCCGATGCCGCGATGGATCATGCGGTGCACCGGTTGGTGGGTAATGTCCTGGCCTTTAAAGATGACCCGTCCGTGGGTCGGCTCGAGGTTGCCGCTGAGCAAATTGAACAGCGTGGTTTTCCCCGCGCCGTTTGGCCCGATGATCGAATGGAATGAGCCAGCCTTTACTTCCAGGCTGACCCCATCCACAGCAACCAAAGCGCCGAATTCTTTCCGCAGGAGGTTCGTCTCAAGAATGGTTTCGCTGGTCATGGTTGTCGGGTTGGGGAGAAGCGCCGCCTATTATTGCAAAGCCGGCGCTTCCCCCACAGATTCTACCTACTTCGCGAGCTTCCCATAAGGAAGTTTTCCACAGCGGTCCTTTAGCGCCTCAGGGAGCAGGCAGGGTGGTTCAGGCCGAGTGGTTGAGACGTATTCATAATACTTGAATTCCTTATCGGTCACATTCACGAGTTTCAGAATGTACATATCCTGGATGGCGACGTGGTCTTCGGGCCGGATGGTGACTTTACCCTTTGGTCCGTCGAACTCAAGGCCTTCCATTGCTTTCGCCAGAGCAGCGCCGCTGACATCACCGTTGGTTTTCTTCAGTGCAGCGACGAGCATCAGAGCTGCGTTCATGCCATCCCCATCGAACAGATCCGGCGGGACGCCGTAGTTGGCGGTGTCTTTGGTCACCAGGAAATCGTTGATGGCGTTCTTCGGCGCTGTATAGTGATACAAGATACCACTGGTCGTGCCAATGGCGTCCTTGAAGAAGGTGGGCATCAAGACATTGTCGATGAAGGTAGAGCCGAGCTTCATCTTCTCCAGCACGCCCTGGTCCTTGGCGGCTTGCATCATGGCCACGAAGCCCGAGCCGGCCCAGGAGACGATCCATGATTCGGCGCCGGATTTCAAGATTGAATCCATGTAGGGGGTGAAGTCGGTGGTGGTGGTCGGGGCGAAGATGTCATCAGCGACGAACTTTCCACCGTTCACCGTGCAGGAATCGCGGAATGCTGCCGCGCTGCCGCGTCCAAAGGCATAGTCCGGAGCGATTTGGACAAAGGTCTTGTATTGAGTCGGCAGGTACGTGCACAGGTTCATCGCGTCCTGGTAGTTGTTGCGGCTGACGCGGAAGGTGTACTCGTTGAAGTTGACGCCGGTGATGTCATTGGCCGCTGCCGGGGCAACGATCAAGGGAATCTTGTTCTCCAGGGCGATGCCTTGCAGCGTAGCTGTCGCACCTGAGCTGGCGGTACCCACCAGGATGTTTACTTTTTGGACGTTGATCAGTTCGCGGGCCTGGGTCGCGGTGGTATCCGGCGTGCTCTTGTCGTCCACAGCGATTACCTTGATCTCGCAATTATCGATCTTGAAGGTGTTTTCTTTGTCCGCAAGCTTGAATACCGGGCCGATACTGCCGGGGGCGCCTGCGGCGTATTCCATGCCGATCATGAAGCTGCGCAGGATCATGGCGCCATAGCTGGCCAGCGCTCCGGAACCATCGGTGATCAGGCCGACGACAACCGGAGCCTTGCAGGTCAATCCGGTGGGAGCTGTCGTGGGGGCTACTGCCTGCGGTTCAGTTGGTTTCGGCGCAGGCGGCGGTGTGGTCGGTTGAGGGACGACCGGTGGGGTCGTCGGTTGGGGCGCAGCGGTCGGGGTGGCAGCCGGTGCACAGGCAGCCATGAGCATGCTGATGACCATTAACAAGCTGACGAGGGTGAATACTTTTTTCATTGCTTTTCTCCTTCACTGGATGGAACAGGTCTTCTTCTGAGTGATGGGCTGATGATATCTTTACAGCACTTCGGCGTACAGTTCGACTCTCGCGTACCTCCTTTCGGGTTTCCTCCCGTTTATACGGAATAGACGATGAGGACCGCCTGGCCGGTGATAACCTGGCGGCCTTCCTGGTTGATGCATTCCGTTTTCAGTGTGATCAACCGTTTCTCAGGCTGCCAGGCGGTGACTTCCACGACCGCCGTGACGGTATCCCCGATAAATACTGGCGCCAGGAACTCGAGCTGTTGGTTCACGTAAACCGAGCCCGGTCCGGGGAGCTTATTGCTCAAGACTGATGAGATCAGCCCGCCAGTCAGCATTTCATGCACGGTGCGCTGCCCGAATTTGCTCCGCCGGGCATATTCCGCGTCGACGTGATGCGGATTAAAATCAGCGACCAAACCGGCGTAGGCGCTGACATCCGCCTCGGTGAGCGTTTTACTAAAGGTGGCGCGCTGGCCAACCTGCATGTCCGGGTGGCCTACGGGCAAGCCGGTCATGCTTCGCCGGCCTTGAATGCCAGTCGAGTTTGGGGAACTGCCTCATCCCCATGGTGCAAGTAGGCAACGGAGAGGGGCGTCCCCACGGCGATCGTCTCTGGTTTGGTCACGTCCACCCCGATGATTTGGGCGCTGATCGATGGCCCCTCATCCAGTTTCACGATCCCGGTACAGTAGGGATTGGTCCGGCTGTAGCCCTCGTTGAGCATAGCGGTAGGGGCGATGAAGATCACGGAATAAGCCGTCAGCCTTCCGTGACCGCTCAGCTCGCGCCATTCCATCTCTCCGCTCTGGCACACTGTGCAGATTGGGCGGGGGGGCAGGTGCAGGGCGCCGCAATGCTTGCAGGCGCTTCCCATCAGCTTGCCATCGTTCAGCCATTGGTTGAAGGCCGTACCGGTGAAAAGGTTATCCGCCATGCTTTACCTCCGCTCGAACACGTGCACAGTGCAGGTCTGGCCTGTTCCACCAACGTTATGGGTCAGTCCCACCCGTGGATTGCCGGGTAACTGGCGGGCGCCGGCCTGGCCGCGAAGCTGTTCCCAGATCTCGACCACCTGCCCTGCTCCGGAGGCTCCCACCGGGTGGCCCTTCGACTTCAATCCGCCGGAGGTGTTGATCGGACGGCTCCCCGTCAATGCTGTGCTGCCGTTCTGGGCAGCTTTCCAACCTTCGCCCGGCTCGAAGAACCCGAGGTCTTCGCTGGCGATGATTTCCGCAATCGTGAAGCAGTCGTGCACTTCGGCCACCTGGATGTCGGCTGGCGTCAATCCGGCCATCTGGTACGCATCGCGGGCTGCAATCTGGGCGGAAGGGATGCCAGCCAGCGCCGCCCGGTTGTGTAAGGCGCGGTCGCTAGCCTGCCCCGTCCCGGTGATATCGATGGGCGCATCGGTGAATTGGTGCGCGATCTCCGCACTGGCCAGCAGCAAAACGGCGGCGCCATCCGAGATGGGCGAGCAGTCGTATAGTCGCAGCGGCCAGGCGATCAGCGGGTTGGCGCGCGGGTCGTGTAGGAACTCCAACTCGTCGGCCCAGGTAGGAACGGTTATGCCCTTTTTGGCTGCGTTGACTTTACGAGCTGCCATGATGTCGGCAATGCGCTGACCAAATTGAGCTTTTTCGTTCTTGGCCCCATTCTCGTGGTTCTTCATGCCAACGGCCAGCAGGAAATCGGCCGGGGCGTTGTATTGACACATATAAGCAGTCGCCATTGCCGCATAGAACCCGGGAAAGGTGAATCCGGCGGCAACTTCGTATACGACGTCGGCGGCGGTTGCCAGGGTATCGGTCACTCGCTCGGTGGGCAGGCCGGTCATTTTCTCGACCCCGCCAACCAGGACCACGTCATACAGGCCGGAAGCGATGGCGATGATCCCCTCGCGCAGGGCTACTCCACTACTGGCGCAAGCGTCTTCCACACGCACAGCCGGGCAAGGGGTCAGGTTAACCCAATCTGCCATGATCGGGGCAATGTGTCCCTGGCTTTCGAACAGGTCGCTCGAATAATTCCCCACGTACAATGCCTCGATCTTACCCGGGTCGAATCCTTTATCAACAGAGGCGCCCATGTCTTGATAGGCTTCCACGAAGATATCGCGGCTGTTCTTTCCCGGGAAGGAGCCGAATCTGCTCATCCCTGCACCCACCAGAGCCACCCCACGGCCCAGCTTGCGATGATTCATACAATTACTCCTGAGATGCACCTACGGTGCGGTTTGCGCGAGGAAACCTAACAGCGCAGCATTCCAGGCCTGCGGCTTCTCGAGACAACAGGCATGCCCCGTTCCGCCCAGGATCAAAAGCTGCGCGTTCGGAACCTGGCTGGCAATCAAACGGGAATACGGGTTAAGCGGTTTGAGTGTGTCCAGCTCACCAACGACCACCATAGTTGGCAGGTTGATCTTGGGCAGATCGCGGGTGCAATCCATTCCCAGGAAAGCCTCGCAAAGCGCCATCACCGCGTCAAAATCCAGTTGCCGGTAGCGCGGGATGGATTGCTCCGCCAGTTGTGGGTGAGCAATCAGCCAGGGCTCGGAGAAGTTATCCGTCACTGAGCAGCGGAAAAGCAGCTCGCCGTCGCGACATTTTGCTGCGGCAATCCAGCTCTCGATAATACCGGCTAAATGAGGGCGGACCTCGGATACCGCCGAGGAAATAAACAGCGAGCGCGCCAGGCGCGGGGCCTGGATGCCCAGCAGCAGGGCGATCTCCCCTCCGTACGAGATTCCGGCGATATGGGCCGGGCTCGCTCCCAACACGTCCAGCAGGCCGGCCAGGTCTTCGGTGTGCTGCACCATGCTGTACGCTCCCGCGGGATGGTCGGACTGACCCTGGCCGCGGCAGTCATAGAGCAGCACCCGGTATGTTCTGGAAAGCGCCGGTACCTGAAGCGCCCAACTGGCGGTGTTCATCAGAACGCCGTTGACCAGCACGAGCACCGGCGCTTGCTCCGGGCCATGCCACTCGTAGTACATCTGAACACCGTTTACCTGTACCCTTGGCATCGCTTTATCCCGGTTTGGCCTGTTCCAAAAATGGGTGGAAGAGCCGGTTGAATTCTTCGGGTTTCTCGATGTGCGCGGCGTGTGCTGCATTGGCGATGACCGCTTCGGTGAAGGCGCCTCCATGTTGAGCATACTGCTCGAAAACGGCGCGCGTCTGGGCGATCATTGGCTGCGGCGGGTAGAACGCTTCGCCTGGCCACCCGGGGACATAACCCAGCTTACCCAGGTAACCGAGGTCGAACATCGAGTTGTCTGACACGATCATGTCGGAGTCGCCGTGCATCCATAGGATAGGCGGCTTGGAACTGGCTGCCACGAGCTCCCCGGCGTCGCGACGCAGATATTTGGGCGACCAGGCATTCACCACGCCTTTCACCCCCGGGCCAACGTTCGGCCAGTTGGGCGAGGGCACAAAATCTCCCGGGTACGCCTCAGGCCCGGTTTTTTGCCGGAGCGCAGCCGTCAAAAAGTCCTCTTCTCGGGCGGCGCGGTACGGGGGCTTGTAGTAGAAGCTGTTGATTACAGTGCGCGGAGAGTTGGGATCGTCGGTCCCCCGGTCGTTCATTTGAATGCGCTGGATGAACACCGGGTTGACCACACCGCCCCCCGAGCCTGCAAAATCGGCCCAGCAGGGAGCGCCGTCGACGCCCTTCGTTCCGCCAAAACCGTAAGGCGAAACCGGCGAGACCAGTGTAACGGAAAGCAACTTCGCCGCATGATCGGTGATCATGCGGTAGGCAATCCCCCCACCCATCGACCAACCCACCAGGTGCACCCGGGCGATGCCCAACGCCTGCATCAAAGCGAGAAGGTCTTCGCTCCATACGCGCATGCCCAGGGTCGAGTCGATCTCCCGCTCCTCGCTCCAGCCGTAGCCGCGCAGATCCGGGGCGATGCCGCGGTAGCCAGGTGGCAGCGCTTGCAGGGTCTCTTCCCAATACAGGGCGGCGGCGAAGTTGCCATGCAAGAAGATGACCGGAATCCCATTCTCCGGTCCGGAAAAATAGACGTGCTGGGTCAGACGGTGGGTCTGCACCATACGCTCGGTGATGCCTGTCAACGGAGCTGGAATTTCCATAGGATGCCTCCTTTCGTTGGTGGAACTTGCCATCTGAGAGATCGCGCTTCTTCCCCGAAATACGACTACACGCCCTGGAAGACCGGGCGGGG
>JAQTMA010000024.1:10559-25492 GCA_028714615.1 Anaerolineaceae bacterium
TGGATACCGAGGTCGTGCCGGTCCATCAGGAAAGCGGTAATGGCATTCGGAATGCCGCCGATGCCAAGTTGCAGCGTCGAACCATCCTGGATCAGGTCGGCGATGTAGCCGCCGATGGCTTGTTCGGCGGATGATGGGGGCGCCGGCGGGAACTGGAACAGCGGAACGTGGTTCTCGACTACATGCTGAACTTCGGAGATGTGCACCTGGGTATCGCCCAAGGTGCGGGGCAGGTTCTCATTGATTTCCAACACGACCAGGTCGGCGGCGGCCATCAGTTGTTTTTCGATCACCAGCCCCAACGATAGCGACATGTAGCCACGCCGGTCGGGCGGGGTCGCCGTCCCCCAAAAGACGTTCAGCTTCCCTCTGGCAGCGGCCAGCTTGACCGTAGCTGCCTGGTGCAGGTTGTTGGGAATATACGAGGTACGGCCCTCGGGGTGGATCTTGCGATCGGGGGCGCCGTAGAACCAGTTCTCGACAAAAAAGTGGCCGACCATCTCCGTCTTCTGGATAAAGTCGTACTGCCGCAGCGGCAGGCAGACCCAAACCGTAACGTCCCCCAATCGTTCCGCGGCTTTGCCCAGCTCGGCCAGCAGGCCGGGCGGCTCGGAAGCGGCCATGGCTACTCCAATCGTCTGGTGCGACCGCACCAGCGCGACCGCGTCTGGGATGGTAATCAGTTTTTGCCGGTATTGGTCTTTAGGGTCCATGTTGCCTCTGGAGTTCTATATCTCACGCGCCCCGATCAGGGCATGATAAACGCTGAACCGGCCTGGTTATATCCCACACCGGAACCCACCAGTGTCACCAGGTCGCCGGATTTGATCTTGCCTTGCTCGCGAGCATCGTCGAAGCACATCGGGACGCAAGCCGAGCCGGTGTAGCCCCACTTATCCATGATCCAGTGGGTTTTCTCCATCGGTAGCCCCAGTGCTTCCATGACGACCTGGATGCTGCCCAGGCGCACCTGGGTGAATATCGCCATATCGACGGCGCTTAAGTCAAAATTGCCGTTTTTCGCCAGCTCTTTCATGCGCAGAACCCAGCCGATATTGTTGACCTCTGCAGGGAAAGGCTTCACCAGCTTGACCTTGGTACGCCCCTCCTGGACGCTTTGGGCGGTCGCTGGTTCGTAGACGCCGCCCGAGTAAATCCCCCAGTTTTGGTGGTACGAGCCATCTGCAAAGAAGGTCGAGCTGACGAACCCTGGCTTGGTATCGGCAGCCAGGATGGCTGCCCCGGCTCCATCGCCGTAATAGAACGACATGACGTCATTCTGGGTATCCGATAGCCTGTGCATCATATACGCGCCGATGACCATCACATATTTCAGGTGGGGGTTGGTGCTGATCAACCCGGCTCCGATATTCAGGCCGGTCGGGAAAGACGCACAGGCGCAACCGACGTCGAAGGTGCCTGCCTTGACGGCGCCTAGCTTGTGCTGCACTACTACCGACGTAGCCGGGGTGATGTAATCGGGGCTGTCGGTGCCGAGAATGATCATATCCAGGTCCTCGGCTTTCAGGCCGGCCTCTTGCAGCGCATCCCTGGCTGCTTCCGCCGCCAGGTCGGAGGTCGTGCATTCTTCGGGAGCATAAAAACGCGTTTGGATGGCGGAGGCTTTCTGGAACTTATCGACCACCTCGCCGAAGATGGGTCGCAAATCGGCGTTGGAGCGTTCGATGGGAGGCAGGTAGCGGCCGGTCGAAATGATCGTGGCATAACGGGTCATAGGGTTCTCCTGAGTTTGGTGAGGATCGGCGAGGACTGTGGCTAGGTGCCGATGACGATCCCGCCGTCGACGCTGATCGTTGCGCCGTGAACGAAGCCGGCCTCATCGCTGGCCAGCCACAGGTAGGTATTGGCGATATCGCAGGGATCTCCAAGCCGGCCTAAAGGGGTATGCGCGCGCATATCGGCCAGCACGTTTTCAGGCATTTTTTGAACCATTTCTGTGAGGATAAACCCGGGTGCGACGGCGTTGACCCGGATGTGGTAGCGTCCCAGCTCGCGCGCCCATACTTTGGTCATCCCGATCACGCCGGCCTTGGTGGCCACGTAATTCGACTGTCCGAAATTGCCGTAAAGCCCAACCACCGATGAAGCGTTGAGGATGACCCCGCCGCCCTGCTTGATCATCACGGGAGCGACGGCCTGGGTGCAGTTGAAAACGCCTTTCAGGTTGACCGAAATCACACTATCAAAGGCTGTCCCCTCCATCTGCCTCGATAGCTCGCCGTCTTTCATCTTGACCAACTGGGCGTCGCGGGTGATCCCGGCGTTATTGACCAGGACGTCGATACGAGCATAGCGCGCGATCACGGCGTCCACCCAGGCCTGCACGTCCTCGCGATCGGTCACGTCAACTTTGAAAAAGCTGGACTGCGGGCCGAGGTCGTTCAGGAGTGCATTCCCGGCGGCTTCGTTGACGTCGCAAATGACGACGAGCGCGCCTTCCTCGGCAAACCGGATGGCCGTGGCTTTTCCGATCCCGGACGCACCCCCGGTCACCAGGCAAACTTTATCTTTCAATCTCATGATCGACTCCTTTGTAAGAAAAAGGGAGAGGCTTTCGCCGCAGCTTGATATTATCAAAGGAGCGTTGCAGAATAGTTACATTCCAGTTACAGGTGATGATATTCGCGCTCTTCTATTCGCGAATTTTGTGTAGGATGTGGATAAACTCTTTGGCTACCTGTTCAAGATCGGATCTGATCGAGGAACGCCTTCGTCTCCGGAGACGGGTCGATCCCCAATTCCCCAAATAACGTCTCACGACAACGGTTGTAGGTCGCTTGAGCCTTAGAATGATTCCCCTGGCCAATATAGGCCTGGATCAGTTGGCGGTAGGCCGGTTCCCAACACGCATCTTGATGTAACGCCGACAGGCAAATCGAGATGGCTTTATCCCACTCCTGGTTCACCAGCCAATGTTGCGCCAGTTGATCAGCTACCTTTAAAAACGCCTTGGCCAGTTTCTCGCGATAAGGGATGGCCCAATCTTCATAACGGGCGTCGGGTAAAAACTGATCCTGGTATAGCCCAACTGCTTGTTGGAGATCGGCAAGTTCGGTCGACCCGGCCAGTTTTTCAAACCGGTCCGCATCGATCTCCACGGCTGCCAGTGGGTTCAACCCATACGTATTTCCCTGGCGGATGATGAAAAACGGCGGCGCTTCCCGCGAACGGGTCGGCTCCAGGGCGCGGTTGACAGCATTCAACGCCACCTTGAAATCGCGAACGGCTGCATCTGCGGGCATCTCGGGCCACAACAGCTCGGTGATTTGCTCGCGCTGCAAGAACTGCCGGGGGTGGGCGACGAACAACTGGAACAGGTGCCGGGCTTTTTCGCGCACCCATTCCTGCGCCGTAACCGGCGTCTCCGAGCGCCAAACGCCAAACGGCCCCAGGGCGCGCACCCAGAGGGTATATCCGGGATGGTCTTGAGCCGATTCCAATCCGCGCTGCTTCAGTAAACAGTGAATGTAGTCCGGCTCGATCCCGCGGCGACGGGCTTCCATGAGGAGAGGTAAAAACGCCTGGTCGTCCTTCAACCCCAGGTAAGTGCACCGCGTAAGCAGCTCGTCGTAATGGTTGGCCCGCGTAACCGGCAAGACCTCACGCAGGTGGTCTTCGGCTGTCGCAGTATCCCCTTGCCACCAGGCATTCAAGGCCAACCAGATCCGTACGGCGCACCTGGCATAGGAGTCGCCCACCTGTTCGAAACCTTGGAAAGCCCGATCGAGCCATTCCTCTGCCGGACGCGGCTGGCCGGCCATGGCGTAGCTCGAGCCCATTGCCACGCGAACCATGTTACCGATCCAGACATCCCCGGCTTGTTCGGCCAGGTCTACGGCATGCAGGGCGTTCTCTTCGGCCTGCGGCAGGTTTTCGCGGTACCCGTACACCCGGCATAATCCCCAGAGCGGCTCGACGAGCACCCGGGTTACCTTAAATGGCTGCACCAGCTCGATCGACTTGCGATAGCAGGCCACCGCCTCTTCGGTGCGCTGATTCATCCACGGGTAGCTTGCCTGTAATTCAAGCGCATGCCCAAGGCGCATGTACCCGACGGATTGCACAAAATCAGAGCGTAACCCCTGGCCGATTGCGATTCCGGTGCGCGCCAGGTGCTCTGCGGCAAGGTGATCTCCCCGCAGCACACAGACCAGGGAAAGGAGCAGGACGGTTTCGCGATGGAACCGCGGCGGTCGGGAGGCGCTTGCCTGGCTTTCCTCCTGTGCGCGGGGTTCGAGCAAGCGCTGGGCTTCTTCCAGGCGGCCGGTGCGCAGCATCGCGCGGGCTTCCAGATACAGGTCGCCTGGGTCAGCTTCCGAGCGGAGTAACTGCGCCTCCGCGTGCAGTACCTGGGCCTGCTTGGGATAGCCTAGATTGAGCTTGTTTTCCGCAATTTGATCAAAAAGGGCTGCAGTTTCCTGGCGATATTCTTGAGGCTCTAACCAACGCGAGGCTTCCTCCAGCAGTGAATCAGCCTTCAATGGACGCAGGGTATCCAGGTAGACTTGCGCCTGCCCGCGCAAAGCTCCGCTGTGACCCAGGTGGTCGTCTGCGGCGGTAAATAGCTTTTCAGCAGTCTGGTAATGTTCGAGGGCTCCGTCGAAATCCGCGCGCAAGCGCAGCACATCACCAACGAGCAGGTTCAGGGATGGTCGCTTCGATCGGATTCCTTCCGGAAGCTGGAAGATCCATTTCATCAAACGGTCCAGGCGACCCAGCCTGATCAAACTCGGGCCGGTATCTTCGATCTGTTTAGCGGCCTGGTCATAAAGCGCGGCTTCCAAGAGGTGGTAGATGGTCTCCTCGGGCATGCCATTGTCTTCATAATACTTTGCCGCCTGCTGATGAAGGGCATGCTTGCGTTCCGGATCGCTTCTCAACTGAGACTGAAGGAAATTTTGGAACAGGTGCTGATATCGATAGGTTCCTTCTCCAATCGCATTCACAAACAGGCCGGCCTCATACAGATGCCGCAGCATCACTCCGGACGAGAGGGTTGAAGGTGGGCAACTCAACTGGAGGAGCGCGTCACAGGCTGGTGCGTCCATCTGGTCCAAGACAGACATGGTAACGAGGAAACATTGCACGTCTTGCGGTTGGCGGGCGAGCACCTCTGGCGCCAGGTAGTCGAAGAGTCCCTCCAGGGTATCCGGGAGGCGTTCCAAAACCGTCTCCAGGCTGGAAGAAGCGCCGCTTTGCAAGCTTTGCCAGATGATCTGCAAGGCAATGATCCACCCTTCCGTCTCAATCTCCAGGGCTTTGACCTGCTGGGATGAAAGCTGGTAGCCATAGTACTGGCTGAAGAGCGCCTCGATCTCATCGGCGGTGAACGCCAGCTCGCTGCGATTGAAGATCAGTGCCTGCCCCCTGGCGCGCCAGCGTGAAAGATCGTCAAACGGCAAGGGTTGGCGCGTAGAGATGATGATGTGCAAATTGGGGGGGTGGTATTCGATCAGGTACCGAACCAGATCTGCAATTTCGGTAACATCCTGCACCCAATGGTAATCATCCAGAACCAGCACCGCTTCGCAGCTCGGATGGATGGTAAGCGCGTTGAGCAGTGGGTTGATGGCTGCCGTTTCAACGCGACCGTCATTCTCCTCGAGGTTCTTGAAGGCCGAGTCACTCCATGCCTGACCTTTTTGGCCAAAGGCTGCCAGGAGATGCACTAGAAAAACCAATGGATCGCGATCCAGATCGGTGATGGTGTACCAGAAGAGGTTATCGATGCTGGTTGCCAGAGAAGCCACGAGCGTCGTCTTCCCATAGCCGGTGCCGGCCTGGAGGATGGTCAACGGGTAATCGAGGGCAGCCTTCAAGCGCTTTTCAAGGCGCGAGCGGCGCAGACCGCCGCGGCGCTGACGAGGGGGAATGAGCTTGGATCGAATTACCAGGTCGGTTAGCGACATTCTGGGTAGAGAATCATCCGCTTCGGGAAGGTGGATAGAACGAGTCAACCTATAGGATGATTATACCCGCATGTCGCTTCCAGGTGTTTCTGTTTCCTTTATTTCGATAATCTCAGCCTAGAACCTGAAGACGGGGTAATTGGAGATATTCTCCGCTGGTGCCCGTCCGGAGCAACTGAACGCCAACCTCGGCAATCCGTGCTGCTGAGCTGCCCCCATTTTGGATCGGGGTCAGGATGCGGAGCTGCTGCACGTCGAAATTGGAATATACTTCTTTCCCAAGCGCCAGCCCATAAAACACGACGGACGAAGCCTGGGTCATTAATACGTCGCAATTGGCGATCATCGGACGGATATCCCCGCCGGTCAGCACCAGGGCGCTTGGAAACAATGAACGCACCTCGCCCGTCGCCAGGCTGTGATTCTCATTTGGATGGAGCTTAAAAATCACCGGCCTGCCATCCGCCACCTGGCGAACGCGCCGCAAAAACTCCAGGCGGTTATCCCTTTTGAGCGTCTCACGCAGGCTGGAAGTGGCTGCCAGGACGTAATGCCGGTAAGGGAAATCATTGTCTAGAAATGCCGCCGCATTATCGAAGTTGGGAATCCCGGTCACTATCATTTTTTCCGGACGAATTCCCTTTTGAAGAAACAACTCCCTGTAACCCGTCGAAGCCACGCAAAAGATGTCATAGGCATCCGACAACCCGGTGGCGGCCGTATCCGCAATAAATCGGGGCAGTACCCCTCTTTTTACCAGGGGGAATAGCAGCCTTTCCGGCTCGATCATGCCCTCCTGGATCAAGATGAGACGTTTCCCCCGGATATTTTGCTGGATGAATACATCCGTACCGGTAAACACCACGTCATAATCGCGCGCCTGACCGCCGTAGTCAATCGGGAGCCGTTCTCGCTCAAGATAAGCTTCGGTTGCCTGGCGGTGTGCGCCTCCCAGGATGGTGAAATTCAAAAAACCCAGGCGGGTAAGAGACTCTAGCAATCCATCTGCATAGAAAGGTGTAAAGGAACAATTAAACCCTTTCAAGTTCTGGGAGATCTGGTGAAGCATCGTCGTCTGGTTGAGCGAGCCACAGATCATCAGGGCATTGGGCTTGGTAGGTGAGCGTTTCATACTGGTTCAGTTTTCGGGAATGTTTCTGCCCAATTAGATGTTCTTTGGGGCGATCAGCGCATCCAGGCTAGAATCACCCGGGATGGGTTCCAACCGGCCCAGGCGCAAGGGACCGCATGGGTTGTTATGGTTGGTGATGACCCATCCCAGCCGTCGCAACAAGAAACTGGGCACCCAACGGATGATCTTCTCCAACCCGGTCGTCGACCGCCGGGCATAGGGACGAGTGGTTCGCTGCTGGAGGGCATGGCGGAGGTCAAAGGGAGAATAGCCGGGAAATTCGGTAGCTCCCCATCCGATCATATCCAGCACATGCGTATCGCTGTTTCCTACTCGGGCAACGCCCAGCTCCTCCGCCAGCGCATTCGCCTGGCGATTACTCTGGCTGTAGACCAACCCGGCATTGAAGCATTCTATTCCAACCAGCACTTCCCTGACACCAGGATGATCGAGGCACTGGCGAAGCGTTTGGAGCGGGATGCTGCGCTTGACGCGCGCTCCCGGGTGGGCGGCAATACAGATTCCCCCTTGCTCACCCACCCGCATGACCGTTTCTACCAACGAGAGCCCCGCAGGGATGGCTTTATGAATGAATAAACCTAACAAATGGCCATCCGCGGTGCTGATTTCACATCCCGGAATCACCTCGATCCCATAACGAGGCGCCAACCGGACGGCTTCTAGCGCTCCCAGGATGCAATCGTGGTCGGTGATGGCAATCACATCCAGGTTGGTGAAATCGGCAGCGTATTTCAACACAGCCGGCACCGGGCAGGTGCCATCCCATGAATAGGTCGTATGAATATGTAAATCGGAGAATCCCATAATAGCCTCGTCGGTTTGAGATTTGTGCACGCTTCAGCCTTTCTAAACCATCAAGAGTATAGCGATTGCTTGTAACGGGATGGTTAAGGTTCGTTTATGGCTTGGTATTGATTTGTCACGAACTGATTAACAAAGAAGAACGGCATTAAGGCCACGGTCTCTCAATGTTGAAATACCAGTGCAAATCCAATAAAATGAATGCATTGCTGGCCGTGGCTGGAACGGAGATTATCCGATAGGAGACTGATGAATGCTGAAAAAGGTACACCAAAAACCATAGACGAGTACATTGCCGGTTTTCCAATTGAGATTCAGAAAATATTGGAAAAGATCCGGGAAACCATCCGAAAAGCTGCTCCGGATGCACAGGAAACGATCAAATATCAAATGCCCACCTTTACGCTCAACGGGAATCTGGTCCACTTTGCTGCATTTAAACAGCATGTCGGCTTCTACCCCGTGCCGAGTGGGATTGAGCAATTCAAGAAGGAACTATCTGCATACAAGGGGGCAAAGGGCTCGGTACAATTTCCGCTTGATCAACCCATCCCGTATAACTTGATCAGCAGAATTGTGGCGTTTCGGGTAAAGGAAAACCTGGCAAAGGCAGAAGGAAAAAGGAAAGCCAAGAAAACATGACCTCAAGCCATTTCGGCAGAAAGGGTACCCACCATGCCGAAGGGCAAGTATTCCGTCCCGATTTACCGGCTTTTATCGGATTGGCCGGCGCTGCTCCGAAAATCCTGGCAGCTCCGGATATTGAATAATAGGAGAATCAACATGCAAAAGATTACCCCCTTCCTATGGTTTAACGATCAGGCAGAGGAAGCGATACAGTTTTATACATCCATCTTCGAAAATTCCAGGATCGAAAGCATTACTCGTTTTGGTGATGAGGTACCCGGGCCCAAAGGCAAGGTCATAACGGCGACGTTCCAGCTTGCCGGGCAAGAATTCATGGCGCTCAATGGAGGTCCTGAGTTCACCTTCACGCCAGCCACGTCGTTCTTTGTGATTTGCCAGACAGAAGGTGAAATCGATGCCTTGTGGCAGAAGCTCACCCAGGAGGGAGCCGTTCTGATGGAGCTGGCCAAATATCCGTTCAGCGAAAAATATGGATGGGTTCAGGACAAGTACAATCTTTCGTGGCAGTTGAATCTTGGCGGCCAGGCCCAAAAAATCGTCCCATTCTTAATGTTTGTTGGGGATCAGGCCGGAAAAACCGACGAGGCCATTCATTTCTACGCCTCCCTGTTCCAGAATTCGGGCATCGCCAGGATCGAGCGCACAGGCCAGGGGGAAGGAGAACCCGCAGGCGCCGTCAAACACGCGGCATTCTCACTCAGCGGGCAAGACTTCATGGCGATGGACAGCTACCTGGAGCACGCTTTTTCTTTCACAGAAGCCGTATCGTTCTTCGTGAATTGCGAGACGCAGCATGAAGTCGATGAAATGTGGACGAAGCTCACTGCTGGTGGAGAAGAAGGGCAATGTGGCTGGCTGAAAGATAAGTTCGGTGTCTCGTGGCAAATCGTCCCCACCATCCTGGGAAAGTTGATGAATGACCCGCATCCCGAGAAATCCAAACGGGTCACCCAGGCCATGCTTCAAATGAAAAAGATTGACATTGCGGGGTTACAGCGAGCCTACGAGCAAGGCTGAGAGTTCTCATCCCTCGCTTAGAAAATGAAGGGGTTGTCCAATAAGACAGCCCCTTCAAAGAATTACTCGTACTTCCCCGGGCGCCTGCGGCCCAAGCTCTCTGCCAACCCAGCTCCCGAATACCCAGCCCATGGCCGCACTGCCGAGGATTCCGATCCCCCAACTGAACCAGGGCGCCAGCAGTGAAACCAACACGCTCCAGTTCGCCCCCTTTCCCAGCGCAGCCGCCGCCAGTAACCCGATCGCCGTAAAAATCAGCCATAGCGCCAGCTTCACCAGCACCAACGTGAGCAGTCCGGCAATATAGCCGGCCAAACCGGCCAGCGTCTGGCGAAACAGCCTGACCGTATGAAGCCCGCGGGTGAAAAGCCCCAGCAGCAGCGCGACAAAAGCTCCAAGAAGGACAATCGAGAGTAGATTAAATGCCGCCGAGATGAACCATTGTCCAAAGGGGATCATCTGCACCAGCAACGAACAGGCATAGAGCAACCCATACGCTCCCGCCAGGCTGGCCGCTCCACCCAGCGCGTACCGCCACGAGCGGGAGGGAATCTCTGCTCTCCCCAAGATGAGGCCGGCTACCAGGCCCGCGGCGGCTGACATGGGAACCGCCAGGAAGTGGAACGGCGCCACTTCATACGTCCCTTGGGGGGTATTGAGCACATTCACGCTGATCCACCCATTCCAGGAAACAAACCTGCCCAGGCCCGAATTCGGAATGTGGGCTATCCCGTTGAGCATCTCCAACAGGGCAAAGCCCAGGGCAAACCCCAACGCGCCGGCCTGCTGCCAACGGGAGCGTTTGGGGTTGGTCAGCGCTTTTTCGATCATCACGCTCACCTGCTCCTGGGAGAAATACGCTGCAAGCAGGTGGAAAGGCAACTCACCCATCTCGCGCAGGAAGACCCAGCCCACCCGCCAGGCGCTTTGGGCGCTGGCGTCCGAGAGCATGCGCTGAAAGACTGTAGCCACTTCTTCCCCATACGTCTCCCGGTAAGACCGGGGATACCCATGCAGCAAAAACGTATACACCTTCAAGAGAAACGGCGCGGCGCGCATGCTTACTATCCTCCCAACGCCAGCCGTCCGGCGGCGCGAACTTGGCTTTGCAGCCGGCGGATCTCCACCGTCAGCATCTCTTGCCCCTGCCCCATCAAACGGTAGACCTTGCGCGGCCGGCCGGTTTCATCCGGCTGCCCGTCATCGTAACGCTGGATCCAGCCCTGCTCGACCAGGCGCTTGATCGCTCCGTAGAGCGTCCCCGCGGTGAGGTCGAGACGGCCGTCGCTCAAGTTATGCACATCCTTCATGATGGCATATCCGTGCCGCGGCGCTTGCGCCAGGCTGAGCAGGATATAAAAGGTGACTTCGGTTAGGGGGAGATTGGCATTCAGGGTCGAGATCATGGGTCATCCTGGCGGGCAAGAATATATCGCAGTTCTATATATAGTTATACGATATATTATAGACCAGTCTACTCGAATGTCAAGATACCGGTGGATCCGCGGCGGCATTTGGAACCTCTCACCGAGATTGACCTATCTTCCTCTCCAACCACCCACGCGGCTCAGCTTTCTAAAACCAACTTGACTGCATCCACAACTTGATCCACTGTTTCCGAGTGGATTTCTCCCAGGCATTTCACCAGGCGCTGCTGATCCACCGATCGGATTTGGAACGCATCCGCTCCAAATTGGTGATACCAGGAATGTTAATCTCGCAATGATATAAGGATTATGCACCATATCCCCTTCGTTGTTGCCTGCTTATGGTTTTACGATGAAACGATGTTCAGAAATCACCAATCAGCTTCGGAAAAAAGCGCTCACCATAAACCACTTCCATGCTACAATCTGCTGAACTGGGCATGCGCTCAAAGCCCCGGCTTAACGGTCCCCACCTTATTGGAAACATCCATATCGCACGTTACCACCACGGCTGCATCGTGTTCTCATGCCCAATTCACCGAGGAGGCTTCGACTTGCTCACCCGCACGATTCAGTGTGCTCTGCATGGGTTGTTTGCTGCCATTCTGGCTGCCGGTCTGCTGTTCGGTACGGCCGGCTCGCCGGCCCTGGCGCGCCTGGATGAACTCCCGTCGGCAAGTCCGAGCCTGGTGATCAGCCAGTTCCAGGTTGCCGGTAAGACTGGAGCCGCCTCCGACGAGTTCGTCGAGATGCACAACAACGGTTCTACATCAGTAAACCTCAACGGATATCAATTGGTGTCCAAGAATGCAATTGGGACCTCAGATTTTGAATTATTCACACCCTCAACCAACCTTGTTATCCCCGCCGGCGGGTACTTCCTGTTGGCTGCCAGCCCAGGATACACGGGAACGGTAACTCCCGATGCAACCTATCCGGCAAGCCTGGCAGCTCCCGGCGGAGGAATAGCCATCCGGAATGCAACCAGCGCGATTCTCGACTCGCTTGGGTACGGGAATGCGACCAATGCCTATGTTGAGGGCGCCGTCACAACCAGCCCCTCGAACGGTAACAGTATGCTGCGCAAGAACGGGGGTTGCCAGGACACAGATGACAACTTCACTGATTTCAGCAGCCATTCCCCATCTGCGCCTCGCAATAGCCTCTCACCCATCCAAACTTGCGGGCCCGTTGACAACCCTCCTTCCATCTCCAGCACCAGCCCGGCCGGCGGCGCAACCAACGTCTCCCTGACATCCGACCTCTCGCTAACCTTCTCCGAAGCTGTCACCCCCGCGCAGGGTTGGTTTACCATTTCCTGCACGCTCAGCGGAGCCCATTCCGCGGCAGTTTTCACTCCCGACCAGCTTACTTTCAGCTTGAACCCAGGCGACGATTTTATCCTGGGTGATAGTTGCACGGTGATCATCGATCACGCCAGGATCGCCGAGCAGGAGCATCCCACCGAGACGATGGTCGACGACTATAGCTGGTCCTTCGCCGTGATCCAGGAAGCCTGTGGCGGTAGCTACACCCACATCCACGCTATTCAGGGCAGCGGCAGTAGTTCTCCCCTGCTGGATGCCACCGTGATTGTACAAGGGGTTGTCACCGGCGATTTCCAGGCCGCGGGCGGGTTGAGTGGCTTTTTCCTGCAGAGCCTGCCCCAGGACGAGGATGGAGATGCGTTGTCCTCTGAAGGCATCTTCGTCACCGCCACGACCCCGGTCGTTTCCGTGGGCGACCGCGTGCAGATCAAAGGATCGGTCCAGGAGCTCCAAGATCTCACCGAACTATCGGACGTCACAGAGATAATCGTCTGTGGCAGTGGCAATCTCATCCAGCCCATCCCGCTCAGCCTGCCGGTACCCGATGAAGACACACTCGAGCAATATGAGGGCATGTTGGTGCGCTTCACCAACCCGTTCACCGTTTCGCAAAACTACTTCTTGGGGCAATCCGGGCAGCTCACCCTCTCGGCCGGGGATCGCCTCTACGCTCCCACCAATGGGCAGGCGGAAACTGGGGACCTCAATCGCCGGCGCCGCCTGGTTCTGGATGACGGCTCCAGCTTATCGAAACCTGCGACGACCCCTTACCTCGCCCTGGATAACACGATCCGCCAGGGCGACACGCTTGCACCCGACCTGACCGGCCTGCTCGACCAGGGTCTGATCGCGGCAGACAACCAGACGACCGGTTATCGCCTGCAGCCGCGCGTTCCGTCAGAGGTCGTCTTCGCCCGGGTTAACCAGCGCACCATCGCTCCCGACCCGGTCGGCGGTTCCGTGACCGTCGCCGGCTTTAACATCCACAATTATTTTACGACCCTGGGCAGTCGTGGCGCGCAAAACCAGGCGGAGTTGGAGCGCCAGACCATTAAGCTGGTGGAAGCCATGAGCGCCATCCATGCCGATGTCTTCGCGTTGCAAGAGGTGGAAAGGGGTGGGTCTGCGGCAGTCGATCACCTGGTCGAGACTCTCAATGCCAAACTGGGCGCCGGCGCCTACGCGGCCATCCCCAACCCGATCCCCTTTGGCGTTGGGGATGACGCCATTCAGAACGCGCTCATCTACCGGCCGGGGCGGATTACCCCATTTGGCCCGTCCATGTCGCCCAACAGCGCGGCTGAACCTTTCACCGTCTTCACGCGCCTACCGGTCGCCCAGGCGTTCGAGACAAACGGCCAGCGCTTTACGGTAGTCGCCAACCATTTCAAATCCAGAGGTTGCGACGCCGGCGCCACCGGGCTGGATGGCGACCAGGCTGACGGCCAGGCCTGCTACAACCACACCCGCACTCTCGAAGCCGCTGCCCTGCTCGCCTTCATCGATCAAATCAAGGTGAATTCCGCAGATGATGACATCCTGGTGCTTGGCGATCTCAACTCCTACGGACGCGAGCATCCCATCGAACTCCTGGAGGGGGGCGGGCTGACCAACGAGATCTCCAGCCGCGTCCCTCTGCCCGACCGGTATTCCTACACCTTCGACGGCCAATCGGGAACTCTGGACCACGCCCTGGCTACCGCCAGCCTGGACCTGCAGATCACCGGCGTGGATATATGGCACATCAATGCCGACGAACCCAAGGCGCTCGACTACGAGATTCAGCCCAATCCCGCTAATTTATACCAGCCGGACGCCTACCGCTCATCCGACCACGACCCGCTGATCGTCGGGCTGGATCTGCAAACGTTGTTTGATGTAAGCCTGGCTCCGGCCGCGGATGCCAAATCCGGTGAAGCGGGCGCGACTGTCTCATACACACTGACGCTTGAAAACCGTGGTACGCAGATGGACACTTATACCCTGTCGTTCACCGGAAACCAGTGGCCAGGCGAGATGGACCCGACCACCGTGACGCTGGGTGGCGGCGCGACCCGGGATGTCACTGTGACCGTACACGTCCCGCCCGGCCAGCCGGGGAACGCCAATGACAGCCTGACCGTCAAGGCAACCTCGCGAGCCAGGCCGGCAAAATCCACCGCGGCCACCCTCACCACCCATGTTCCCGCGCTCTATGCGCTGAAGTTGGAGAGCATCGCCCTCACCCAGCCGGGCGCGCCCGGCGCAGAGGTGGTCTATCCCCTGCTGGTCACCAATATCGGCAACGCACCCCAAACGTTTGACGTTCATCTGGCTGGGAACACGTGGGACACAACCGTCGCGCCGCCTACCTTTCCGGTGCTGCCCGGTTCCACGCAGGACTTAACCGTGAAAGTCAGCGTGCCTGCCGGCGCTGCCGGGTTGGATACGGATGCCGTCCAGGTGATAATTTCCTCCCGGCAGGACGCTTCTGTAACCGGCCATCTACTCCTGACCACCACAGTGGCTCCGCTGCACCGCCTGGCCGTTTCCCCCACAACGGATGCAAAGAATGGTTACCCGGGGCAGGCGCTGGTGTACCGCTTGCGGCTGGCCAACACCGGCGCCGACACGGAGACCTTTCAGTTTC
>JAQTMA010000024.1:25592-30690 GCA_028714615.1 Anaerolineaceae bacterium
TGTCGTATTCTTGTGTAGCCAGGGGCGTATCCCGGATGACGGAGACGCTGCAACGCAGCGTCTCTACGAAGGAATTCTGCGCACTCTGTGATAAGCTCCTTCCAGCCACAAATTCCAGCGTTGGTTGTCGCCGATGCGCGGGCGTGGTAGAATCAACTCAGTAGGTAGATTACCGAGGAGGTAGGCATGGAACAGCAAGTTGCATCCTTTGCTGTAAAGAAAGGTCTGGCGCAAATGCTCAAGGGCGGCGTGATTATGGACGTCGTTACCGCAGAGCATGCCCGCATCGCAGAAGACGCCGGGGCGGTGGCGGTGATGGCGCTTGAGCGCGTCCCCGCCGATATTCGCGCCAACGGCGGCGTAGCTCGCATGAGCGACCCCGAGCTCATTCTGAAGATCATGGATTCAGTCACCATTCCGGTGATGGCCAAGTGTCGCATCGGTCACTTTGTGGAAGCGCAGATATTGGAAGCTCTCGGCGTCGATTACATCGACGAATCCGAAGTGCTCACCCCCGCTGACGAAGCGTACCACATTAATAAACATCCCTTCAAGGTGCCGTTCGTCTGCGGTTGTCGCAACCTGGGTGAAGCCCTGCGCCGCATCGGTGAGGGCGCTGCGATGATCCGCACCAAGGGCGAGGCCGGCACCGGCGACGTGGTCGAAGCGGTACGCCACGGCCGCGCCGTCCTGGACGAAATCCGCCGCCTGCAGACTCTGCGCGAAGAGGAACTGATGGGTTTCGCCAAGGACCTGGGCGCACCCTATGATCTGGTTCTGGAGACGCGCCAGCTCGGACGCCTGCCGGTGGTCAACTTCGCTGCGGGCGGCATCGCCACGCCCGCCGACGCAGCATTGATGATGCAGTTGGGCGTGGACGGCGTCTTTGTCGGCTCGGGCATCTTCAAGTCCGGCGACCCGGCCCGGCGCGCCGCGGCCATCGTCAAGGCTACTACGCATTTCAATGACGCGCACATCCTGGCCGAAGTCAGCCGCAACCTGGGCGAGCCGATGGTCGGCCGCCAGATTTCTTCGATCCCCGAAGGAGAGCTGATCGCCGGGCGCGGTTGGTAATAGGGTCCTGCGAATATGATGATTGGCGTCCTGGCTCTCCAAGGCGATTTCGCTGAGCACCTGGCGACGCTGGAACGGATCGGAGTAGAAGCCCGGCCGGTGCGTTTGCCGGAGCAGTTGCAAGATCTGCAAGGCCTGATTATCCCGGGTGGTGAATCTACCACCATTGGGAAACTGGCAATTGCCTATCATCTGATGGAGCCGTTGGTGGAATTCGGCCAACAAAAAGCCATCTGGGGCACGTGCGCGGGGGCGATTTTTCTTTCCAAAGATGCGCATCGGCCCCAACCACTGCTGGAGTTGATGGATATCACCGTTGCGCGGAATGCCTTTGGGCGGCAGGTGGACAGCTTTGAAATAGACCTGGTGGTGCCGGCCTTGTGCCAGGTGGACCCCCAGGACCGGCCGTTCCACGCCGTTTTTATCCGCGCACCGCTGATTGATTCGGTCGGAGGGGATGCGCAAACCCTGGCCTCGCTCCCCGATGGACGCGTGGTGGCTGCTCAGCAGGGTCGCCTGCTGGCCACCTCCTTCCATCCGGAGCTGACCCGGGATGACCGCTTCCACCGTTATTTTGTGGAGTTGGCAAAATAGGGATTCGCTCGCTCGATTGGCGTGACCTGCTGACCCTGCACCGCTATCGCAAACAGATCCTCTGCCTGGATAGCGCTCAGGCTTTGACGCGCGGTTTTCCCTTGGGACCGCTCAGCTTTTTCTCCTTGCATAACCTTCGCCAGGGAACCTACACCGCAGTGGGACGGGCTGGCAAAGGCAAGCCCGTTATCGGCCAGATGCGTTACCGGAGCGGTTCCAACTCCGCCCGCATGAGTTTTTTGCTGCCGGTGGATGCGCTGGACTCGATCGTCTTGCCCGGGTTGATCGAGCACCTGGCATATCAAGCCGGCGCCTGGGGTGCGCCCCACATTGTCGCCGAAGTGGATGAAGGCTCGTGTGTCTTCGAAGCCTTGCGCCGGGCAGGCTTCTCGGTATATGGCTGGCAGCGCGTTTGGAAATTCCCGCCGGTGGCCAAATTGGGAGCCGTCGGCGCGCCGGATGGTTCAACTCCCTGGAAACCGATGCGCGGTGGGGGAGAAATCATCAGCGTGCGCTCCCTGTATCAATCGCTGGTGCCTTCCCTCGTACAGCCGATGGAAACGCCTCCGGACCGGCATTCGCGCGGTCTGGTATGCCTGCGCAACGGGGATATGATGGCCTACACCGAGCTGGTCTACGGCCCGCTGGGTATTTGGGCGCAACCCTTTATCCACCCGGCCGCCGAAGAGGCGCAACTCTTGCTGGACGGTTTGGTCAGGGGCATTCCCCGCGGTGGGCAGCGACCGGTTTACATCTGCGTGCGTTCTTATCAAGGCTGGTTAGAATCGGCCTTGCACGACCTGGAAGGCGAAGTTGGCCCGCGCCAGGCGTTAATGGTCAAACACCTGGCGATCATGCAGCGCGTTACCCAACCCCTGTTCGCCTCTCCCCTGGAAAAAAGTCGGGCAAAGCATATCCCGGCAGTCAATATGGATCGATGAAGATGAGTCAGAGAAAAATAACGGATGACCTGCAAGCGTTGCTCAGTGTGTTACCTCCCCGCATTGTGGAGGCCGTCAACCGGGCGAACAATACGGATTATCTCCTTGAGATCGTGCTCGACCTGGGGCGCATTCCCAAGGCGCGTTTTGTGAACAGGGAAATCGACCTGAGCGAGATGGAGATTGCCCACGACGATATCAACAACGTGGTGGAGCACATCGGTGAATTCGACGCCGACAACCGCGCCGGCCTCGAGCGTACCCTGCACCGTATTTCTGCCATCCGCAACCGGCGCGGCCATATTGTTGGCCTGACCTGCCGGGTGGGGCGGGCAGTATACGGGACGATCGACATCATTCAAGATTTGGTCGAGTCGGGCAAAAGCCTGCTCATCCTGGGGCGCCCGGGCATCGGCAAGACCACCATGCTGCGAGAAGCCGCGCGCATCCTGGCCGAAAGCAAACGCGTCATCATCGTCGACACCTCCAACGAGATCGGCGGTGATGGAGACGTCCCCCACCCGGCGGTAGGCCGCGCCCGCCGCATGCAGGTGGCGACGCCTTCCTTGCAGCACGAGGTGATGATCGAGGCCGTGGAGAACCACAATCCCGAGGTCATTGTGATCGATGAGATCGGGCGCGAGTTGGAAGCCGCTGCTGCCCGCACCATTGCTGAGCGCGGCGTCCAGTTGATCGGCACCGCTCATGGGCGCACCCTGGAAAACCTGTTGCTCAATCCGACCCTTTCTGACCTGATCGGCGGCATCGAATCGGTCACCCTGTCGGACGAAGAAGCCCGCCGGCGTGGCACCCAGAAGACGGTGCTCGAGCGCCGCGCGCCGCCTACCTTCGATGTCCTCATCGAAATTCAGGAGCGCGACCGCCTGGCCGTGCATCCCGACGTTTCGGCAGCCGTGGACGCGCTGGTGCGCGGCTATCCGCTGCCGCCCGAGGTGCGCTACCGCGACGAGAAAGGTGAAGTCCACGTAGAGAAACCATCGGCGCCGAATAACCGGCGCGGCAGCGCGCAGAGCTATCGCCGCGAGCCGGCCAACGCTCGCGAACCGGGCGGTTACACCCGCCAGATGAATCCTCCGGCGCCGCCCCAGGGAACAACCGCTCCAAACGTAGGTCCGGACGCCGCGCCAGCCAATACTGCTGGGGTCGTCCAGGGACAAACCCTTCAACCTGTGCGCATCTACCCCTATGGAGTGGCGCGGAACCGGCTGATGCAAGCCGCCAAGCGGTTGAGCGTCCCCGCAGTAGTCGTACGCGAGATCGATGATGCCGACGCCCTCATCACCCTGCGCGCCTACTATCGTAACCGCCAGCAAACCATCATCGATGCTGAGCAACGCGGCATGCCCATCTATGTGCTGCGCGCTAATACGGTCAATCAGATGGAACAGTTCATTGCCGACTTGTTCAACCTGCCGGCCGATAACGGCAGCGCCCCTGGGGATTTAGGAGTATCGGATAGTTATGCCAACCAGACTCAAGCAGCCATCCAGGCCGTGCTGAATGGCGAGCGCTGGGTCGACCTGCCGCCCGCCAATGCCACCGTGCGCCGGCTGCAACATGAAATGGCGCGCCAGGCTCAACTGGTTTCGCATTCGTATGGCAAAGACCCGAACCGCCGGGTGCGCATCTTCCGCGATTGACGGTGATCCTCCCAGGCGGTCGAGCGAAGAGCGCCCGAGAGGAAACCTGGTCCTCGAAGCAGGCTTAGCCATGTTTATCACTCTCGAAGGCACCGAAGGCAGTGGGAAGTCATCCCAGGCAGGTCCTCTGGCCGAGTGTATCCGCCAGAAGGGCTACACGGTGATCGCTACCCGCGAGCCAGGCGGCACCGCCATTGGCAATCAAATCCGTGAAATCCTTTTGAACCTGAAGAACACCGATATCCAACCGCGCACCGAGATTTTGTTGTTCCAGGCAGCCCGGGCTCAACTGGTCGAGCAAGTCATCCGCCCCCATCTCCAACAGGGCGGAGTGGTGTTGTGCGATCGCTACGCCGATTCCACCCTGGCATACCAGGGATACGGGCAGGGCGGTGACCTGGCCACCCTGCGACTTTTGCTGGATTTTGCAACCGGCCACTTGAAACCGGATTTGACTTTCCTTTTAGACATAGACGTCATCACCGGCCTGGAGCGCCGGCGCACGAGCGGCGGCGAATGGAACCGCTTGGATGCCCAGGCGTCCGCCTATTACCAGCGTGTACGCAGCGGCTACCTGGAGCTGGCTGGTGGCGAGCCCGAGCGCTGGGTGATAATCGACGCCAACCGCCCCCACGCCGACGTTCAGGCCGATCTGCGCCGGGTAGCGCTCCAGCGCCTGAAAGACCACTCGCACAGCCCGGTCACTTAACTCCCGTGGACCGCATGCACAAGCCGCCGATATTGCTCCTCATTGCCGCTGGACTGTTGCTGAGCGCCTGCAGCCCGGCCGCCCAGGCGCCGGTCATCCAGCCGACAGCCACTCCCACA
>JAQTMA010000025.1 GCA_028714615.1 Anaerolineaceae bacterium
ATCGAAGAGATTTGTTTTCATGTGGTCTACCTACATCTGGAAGACTGCCCAGACGATCATCGGATACCGGTAATAAACCGGATGTCTCCTGTCAATCATAACCCCAATCCCGGGATTAAGCGACTCGACTGGATTTGGGGTATGTTTCAAGTGCGGGTTGGGGGCTTGCAACTTTATTGCGGCTTGATCATCATTCCGTGACCTGGAGACCGGTGCAAACGCACCACCACGATTATCGACCCAGCTTTGGCGCTGGTAAAGGACAGATCGATCCCAAGCAGAAGTGTTCTACCGGGTAAAATCTATCTGGTTTCTACAGGGCAAACGAATACACGGTTCTCAATCCCGGTCTTCTTCGCTCCCAGGATCTCAAAACTGCCGTGTAGCCGGATATCATCCGACGAACTGCCAATCATTACGTTGATGTTTCCATTCTCGAGCACCAGATCCAGGTTATCGTCGTAGAAAGCCACCTGGTCGACAGGCAGGTGGAAGGTCACGCTGCGGGTCTCGCCGGGTTGAAGAGTGAGGCGGAGAAAGCCCTTCAGTTCTTTGATGGGGCGAGGGTTGGAGGCGTACTCGTCGCAGATATACAGTTGGACGATCTCATCACCCGCCGTCCTGCCGTTATTCTTGACGTTCAGGCAGATGTCAAGCGTCTCCCCGGGGTGCACTGCTTCCTTCGCAATCTGAAGCTGGCCGTATACAAATGAGGTGTAACTCAACCCGTGTCCGAAAGGAAACAGCGGCCTTGCCTCCAGACTGACATAATCTTGATACCAGTTCGATTTTCCACCGGAAGGTTTCTGATTGTAAAACACCGGGACCTGTCCGACATGCCGCGGGAAGGTGATTGGCAGTTTTCCACCAGGATTGGCATCGCCAAAGAGGGCTTTGGCCACCGCCGCTCCCCCCTCCTCCCCCGGCAGCCAGGCTTCAAGGATGGCCGAGGCTTTCTGCGCCAGCTCAGGAATCGCCAGCGGCCGGCCATTGACCAAAACCACTACGACCGGTTTCCCGACATTGAAGATCGCTTCCGCCAGTTGACTTTGAACCCCAGGCAGGCGTAAATCGACGCTGTCGCGGGTTTCACCCGTGGTGCAATCGGGAACCAGGCCGGAGCGATCGCCAAGCGCCAGGATAACGACATCCGCCATCAGCGCCGCTCGCACGGCTTCATCAAACCCAGAACGATCCTCGTCAAGATTATCGCAACCTCGGGCGTAAAGACAGGTAGCGGTGGGAGCGGCTGCCCGGATGGCCTCCACGATCGGAGTGATCTTGACTGCTTGCGCTTCAAGGGCGTCCGGATCAACGCCTGCCAGCGCCGAGCCCGGCTTTGCAACCGAGAACTTGTAATCCATCTGAGGTGCGTAGGAATAATCTCCAATCAGATTACGCCCAGCGCCAGCATTCGGACCGATGATGGCGATTGTTCCGGTCGTTTTTTTGAGTGGGAGAATGCCATTGTTCGCGAGTAAGACCATACTCTGGCAAGCGATGTGTTGAGCCAATGCGCGCTGATCAGGGGTCTCAAAGATTTCCAATACGTGACCTTCATCCACATAGGGATTTTCGAACAGGCCAAGTTCGAATTTTTTTTGCAGATGACGGCATACCGCCGTATCTACGAAATCCAGGCTAACCTCACCCGATGTGAGCGCTTGTTTGAGCGCCTCGCGATAGCAAATAGCCATGGGAAGCTCGACATCAATGCCAGCCTGGAGCGCCAACGCCGCGGCGCCGGATAAGGTGGCTGAGGCATGGTGATAGGTATGAATCATTATGATGGCATCGTAATCAGAGACAACCAACCCTTGAAAGCCAAGCTGCTCACGCAGCAAATCGGTGAGGATGGCGCGCGATGCGGCCACCACCTCACCATCCAGCTCGGGGTAGGCATTCATGACAGAATGCAACCCCGCATCTCGGATCGCTGCCTGGAATGGGGCCAGATAAATATTCCACAGGTCCCGTTTCCCCATGTGCACCGGCGCACAGTTCAATCCGCCCTGGGATAGGCTGTGCCCGATGAAGTGCTTGCCGGTGGCCATCACCCCACCATCCTTCAGGCTCTCGCCTTGCAAACCCCGCACGTAGGCCGCCCCAAATTGGCTGACCAGGGTGGGGTCTTCGCCGAAGGTTTCCTCCACCCGCCCCCAGCGGGCATCCCGTGCAATGTCGAGCACGGGAGCCAATCCCTGGTGAGCGCCGGTCGCCCGCATCTGTTGGCGGATAATTGTGGTCATCTTCTCGGCCAGCTCGGGTTGGAACGTGCTCGCCAGGCCAATCATCTGCGGAAAGGCGGTTCCCCCGAGGGTCATAAACCCGGAGCAACACTCTTCGTGGACAATAGCTGGGATGGCCAGGCGGGTCTCGGTGAGAAGATATCGTTGAATGGCATTGATTGCCTGTGCGAGCGCCCTTGGGCCAAACGTGGACGAGCCTCCTGCCCGGGTAATTTGTCCGATCCCATTTGAAAGCAGGTCCCCGATTTTCCCGGTGGAAAGGCGCTGACTATCCTCCAACAGATCACACATCCAGCAAGAATAGATCTGGGCCAGTTTTTCATCCAGGGTCATCTGCTCGAGCAAATCGGTGACACGTTCGGGTATGGCGAGAGTGGCAATTTGAGATACCATCAGCGCGCTCCAAGGAGTAAATCGATGGTCAGTTGGTCCAGCCGCTCATATTGGAGTCCGCGGCTAGCGATGGCAGCCCGGTCGAAAGACTGGGCTTTGAGTGCGACGGCTTTCTGGGTCGTGTACTTCCCGAGGAAGGGCGCCAAACTGCCGTCATCGGCGTTGATCACGGAAAGCAATTCCTGGATTTCCGGATCGGAGTTGAACTGGACGGCCTTTTCCTTCAGAATGAGATAAGTGCGCATGCAACCCCGGGCAAAGTCTTTTACTCCTTCATCATCCTCGGTGCGGTAGGCGTGGGCGTCGAAGTGGCGGCTGCCCTGGTAGCCGACATCCTCCAGGAATTTAACCAGGAAGAAAGCGGCCTTGATGTCACGCGAGCCGAAGCGTAGATCCTGGTCATAGCGCCCAGGATACTGGTCGTTCAGGTCGATGTGGAAGAGTTTCCCGGCTTCCCAAGCCTGGGCCACGCCGTGCATGAAGTTGAGTCCAGCCATATGCTCGTGGGCCATCTCCGGGTTAACGCCCACCATATCGGCATGTTCCAGCGTGTTGATGAAGGCCAGCATGTGCCCGGTGGTGGGGTTGTAGGCATCTCCCCGCGGCTCGTTCGGCTTGGCTTCCAGGGCGAACTTCAAGTCATAGTGCTGGTCCAGGGCGTATTGGCACAGAAAGTTGATCGCTTCCCGTGTGCGTTTCATCGCTTCAATCGGATTTTTGCTTGCATCCGTTTCCGTACCCTCGCGCCCACCCCAAAAAACGTAAATCCGAGCGCCAAATTCAACGCCCAGGTCAATCGCCTGCATCGTTTTCTGCAAAGCATAGGCGCGCACTTTGGGATCGTTCGAGGTGAAGGCGCCGTCCTTGAAAATTGGATCGGTGAACAGGTTGGTCGTTGCCATGGGAACTGTGATCCCAGTTTCGGCCAATGCTTTACGAAAATCCCTTTTGATTTGCCGGGTTTCGGCCGGAGTAGCATCGATGGGGATCAGGTCGTTGTCATGGAAGTTGACCCCATAGGCGCCGACTTCACCCAGCAAATGGACCAACTCGGCCGGCGTCTTGGGTTTCCGCACAGGACTTCCAAACGGGTCGCGGCCGAGGTTACCCACTGTCCAAAGGCCAAAAGTGAATTTGTGTTCTGGATTCGGTTCGTAAGTCATGGCCATTTCTTCTTCCTTTTCTACGATATATTTGGGGTAAGCAGATCGCAATGAGATCGATTGATATTCATCCAACCCAGCCGGCTAGCCTTTGATTGCACCAGCCGTCAATCCGGCGACGATTTGTCTTTCGGCAAATAGATAAAAGATGACCGCGGGTAACGCGGATAAGGTTACAAAAGCGGCTACCAGGGATAGATCCGTGCCATATTGGCCCTGGAACTGCATCGTACCCAAAGGCAACGTCCACAGCGGATCCCGATCGATCAATACAAGCGGGACGAGCAAGTCGTTCCAACTGACAATCATGGTCAGAACGGCAACGGCTGATAATGCAGGCCGCGCCAACGGAAGCAGGATGCGCCAGAAAAAATCAAACACCGTACAGCCATCCAGGTAAGCGGCATCCTGAAGTTCTACTGGAATCGCTGCAAAGAATCCCCGCAGAATCAAGATATTCCCAGACAATTGAAATGCGGTTTGGACCAGGATGACTCCCAAGAGCGTGTTCGGTAACCCGATCTGGCGGATCACGAGGTATACCGGCAATATGGCAATATTAATAGGGAACATCAAGCCTAATGTTAGCAGGTTGAAACTAGGATTCTTGCCTTTAAATTGCATACGGGCGAATACAAAAGCAGCCAGGCTGCAAATGGACAGTACCCCGGTCGTGGTTGCCAGCATGACGAATAAGCTATTACGCAGCATGATCCAAAAGGACGGCGAGTTCAATATCCTGGTATAGTTCTCCCAATGGAGGGGAACAGGCAATGTATATGGGTTGGTCATAAAATCGCCGCGCGTTTTAAGACCTCCGATCACCAACATTGCGATGGGCAACAAGACGATCAAGACAACCAGAGATAAGATAACGTACTGGATGATCCTTGACATCCTCTTCCTTAAAGTACTTCTTCTGCGAGAATAAATCATCGTTGTCATCAGATTCCGATCAGGCGCCACCTAGATAATCCTGCTGGCGTACGAGACGTTGATAGGTCAGCGAGAATACCAGGGATATGATTAAGATGACGATCGCAACAGCCGAGCCATATCCCAACCAGAAACGCACGAAACCGAAACGATACATATACGTCGCCATGACTTCACTGGCATTGACCGGCCCACCTTTGGTCATAATCCAGACCAACACAAACTGCTGGAGCGACCCTAAAACGGACAGGTAGACGCTCGTGCGGATCGTGGTTCCGAGCAATGGCAGGGTAATATGCCTGATCAACTGGCCTCCGTTGGCGCCATCGATGCGGGCTGCTTCTTCGATCTCCGACGGGATGCTTTGCAAACCCGTCATGTACAACAACAGGTGGAATCCAAAATATTTCCAGGTGAGAACGATAAAGAGACAGGTCATAACCCATTGGGTATCACCCAAGAAGGCTTGGGCGTGAACACCCGGAATGAGGACCAACAGGGCATTGATCAGGCCGCGAGATGGGTCGGGGTTGTATAAATTCAGCCACATGATCGCAGTGATAACTTCAGAAAATACATAAGGCATGAAAAAAATCGTGCGAAAGAAGGCGCGCCCGGGTAGATCACGCCCCACCATGATCGCCAGCGCCATGGAGAGCGGCAACTGGATGATCAAGGAGAGCAACACGATCAGGAGCCCATTGCCCACTGCCTTGATAAATATCTGATCGGTCAAGATCGCTTTGAAATTATCAAGACCAACATAGTCAATCGCAGGACCCAGACCGTTCCAGTTGAACAAGCTAAAATGGATGGATTGAACGATGGGAAAAACAAGGAAGAGAAAGAAAAGAACGAAGGCCGGTAATAAAAACAAAACGATGGTTAAGTCGTCTCGAACGCGATGAGGAAGATAAATTCGAGGCGGAAATTTCACGCCAATCGTTTTGGTCGATGCAATTTTCATCGAGAATCTCTTTCACCATTCGTTAGCGGGTGTGGGGACCGGTAATTTGGACCCGATCCCCACACTTTCAAAACATATCCTTACTTTAGTTCCTGCTTGGCCGAGGTTTCAATCTCTTGCGCGGCCTTTTCAGGCGTCGAGCTACCGGCAAAGAGTCCTTGAATGCTATCGTTCAAGACGGAACCCATCGCCGGAGGCAGGTATTGATCGTAGTAGAGCTGGAAATATTGGGCAGCGGCGGCGTTTTTCTGGATGGTTAAGAGGTTCGGATCGGTCAACCCAGCTTCCGCACCCTTGATCACAGGAACGGCCATACCGAGCCTGGCCTGCTGAGTATTCGAATCAACACTGCTGATGAACTTGAGAAAGTCGATGGCCTCTGGGGGAGCATTCTTGCCAACAATCCAGCCATTGCCTCCACCGAGAGCATCCGTGGCTTGACCAGCGCCACCTTCCACCATCGGGAAGGGGAACCAGCCCAGCTTATCTCCCAAACCCTTTTTGTCAACGCTGTTATCGTTAAAGGCGCCGGGAGCCCACTGCCCCATCAAATCCATAGCCGCTTTCCCATTGCCAATCAGGGTAGCTTCATCGACCCAGGTAGCGCCCAGGAAACCATTCTGGAAAGGTTTGGCGGCAACGAGCTCCTGGATTTTCTTGCCAGCCTCGACGAATGCGGGGTCCGTGAAAGCACCTGTGCGGCTTTGAGCAGCATCAAAGGCAGCCTTGCCACCGATGCGGACGGCCAGGTATTCCCACCAGAAAGCACCCGTCCACTTATCTCCCTCTCCCAGGGCGATGGGGGTAATGCCAGCGGCCTTAAGTTTGGTGATATCGGCGAGGAATTCGGTCCAGGTTGTAGGGGGATTGGCAATCCCGGCCGTGGTGAACATAGTTTTGTTATAGAAAAAGCCAACCATCCCCATGTCGCGCGGAACCCCAAAATTTTTCCCTTGGGAGGCATACACACCCAGAGCGCCGGGCGAGAAAGTGGCGCGCCAGGCACCACCATCAGCGTCGAGAACGGGGGTAATGTCGGTAAGCAGACCAGCCTTGGCATAGGCGTTCATCACCCCTCCGCCCCAGCTCTGGAAGAGGTCGGGGGGATTACTGGATTGCATAACCGTGGTGAGTTTGGTCTTGAAGGCTTCGTTTTCGAGGACCGTGATTTCAATGGTCACATTCGGGTGAAGGGCGGTATATTCATCGGCGAGCTTTTGAAAGAGCCCCTTGTTCGCATCTGCGGTCTCGATATGCCACCAGGTGATCTTTACCGGATTCGGAGCCGGGGTGTCAGGTGGAGGAGCAACCGTAGCGGGTACAGCCGTTTCAGGAAGCGCTGTTGTTGGGGCAGTCGTGGCAGCGGCTGTAGTTGGGGCAGGCGCCTGCGTGGCAGGAGTGGCGCAGGCGGTTAAGATAAACGAGGCGACCAGCACGATGCCGATCAAATTGAATCGATTGTGAAACATTTGATTCTCTCCTTCTTTTACAGCTTATGGTCTGGTGAGGAGTAAGTTAATGGGATTGGAATGGAGGGTTACGATACTGGGCGGAGTGAAATCTAGTATATAATCGACATGAGGTACTCCTTTCACAAGTTGGGGTGCCCGATACCGAATACAGGACCGGTGCGCTCTGACCAGTTAGCCGGTCCTGTATTTTTGGACTGAAGAGCAATCCGCATTGAGCGACCCATGTTCATTCGGATGAAATGGGGTGGCACGACTCACGGATAACCAAATGGGTTAATACCTCGCACAGCTTACACTCTGGCTCTCGGCCTTGAAGAATGTCGATGAGCATTTTCGTCGCGAGAGCGCCCATTTCTTGGATGGACTGGTCGACGGTGGTTAGCCTGGGGGTCACCTGGGTTGTCTCAGGAATATTGTCAAACCCGACCAATGATAAATCCTGGGGGATGCGCAAATTCAGTTCTTTGGCGACGTGCATAACGCCCAAGGCCGATAAATCATTCGCCGCGAAAATTGCCGTAGGTGGATTTGGCAGGGTTAACAGGAAGTGAGCAGATTCCTGCCCACGCTCTCGTGAATAATCACCGGCTTGGACCATGGCGGAGTCGTAGGAAAGGCCGGCATTAGCCAGACCATATTTGTAGCCTTCGAACCGGTCAATAGCACTGCGGGTATCCGGGCGACCGCCAATGAAACCAATGCGGCGATGACCGATGCTGGTCAGGTAATCCATCACGGATATCGCTCCCGCCCGGTTCGTCGCAATTACGGAGGGCACGTTGGCGCCATCACCCAGCGGATCAATGATCACAATGCGCCGCATCTCCGGAAAAATCGGCGCCGAGGGAGTTACGATGATGGTTCCATCCGTCATACTCTTGCTTAACAGCATGACGTGCTCCCACTCCCAGGATGGACGGCGGTTCAACGGCGGGTGGTCCGCCGCGTAGATGAGAAGGTCATATCCTGTCCCTCTCAAGGCTGTGCCGACACCCTTGATCACTTCCGACTCGAAAGCTCCGGTGATGTCTGGC
The DNA here is from genome assembly GCA_028714615.1 of Anaerolineaceae bacterium. Next base: position 8,215 of record JAQTMA010000025.1, read on the forward strand.
AACACCAAGCCGATCACGCGCGTGGTGCGACTGCGCATACTTTTCGCAGCCAGACTGGCGGTGTAATTCAAGCCTTCCATCACCTGCCGCACGTGATCGACCGTTTCGAGGGCAACGTCATCTTTATTGTTGAGCACGCGCGACACGGTCGAGACCGAAACACCGGCAGCGCGGGCGACATCCTGAATGGTGACGATCGATCTTTGAGGGGGCATCACTCATTTTTTCCAAAAAAGGATGAATACTCTTCCGGTATCGGTACCGGTATCGATACCATTATAGCAACTCCAATCCCTTAAGTCAACACGGAATAATAGGATGTGATGAAAGAATGACTGGGAAATCTTCGCCGGTCGAGGCAGTCCGCAATAATCCGGCAGCTAAGGTTTTCCCCGTCCAAGGGTGAAACAGCCGGGGTTGACCGAGTAGTATGGACCCTGATAAGTCGTTTATGTGGGTACCGGGGTGGGTCTTCATGTCACCGGAAAGAAAACCAGGGTCATGAAAACCCACCCCTACAACCCCCCTCCTACAAGACCCAATTAATCAGCCGGGCGGGGAACCAGAGTTTGCACCGCTACGGTAAGTTGCTCTCCGTCCATCTCGAAAGCCAGTTGTACCAGGCTGCCATCTTTGGGACGCATGGTTATGCGGGTCACGTTGCCGAAGAGGAACGGGGTTCCGGCTGACCAACCAAGTGTTTCTGCCTGCTGTTGATAGAAAGCGGTGGCTGCCTCCACGTTACTGGAAACTTGGTACTTCAGGTAACCCGGCTGTTGGAGTATGACACTTGCACCGTCCAACATGGGCACAACCGGTTTTTCCAGCAATTTCTGACATTGCGACGGCAGGCTGGTTTTTCCGGTGTTGACCTCACTCAGCACATAGGACCAGGTTTGCACGCCAGCGACGCCCGGGCCGAGCAGGCCATCCGGGGCTTCCACACGGAGCGTGTAACTGAGCACGTACCCCCCTGTTGAAGCCACCCAGACATCTCCCTGGGCCCTGGCCTGGCCGGCATAACCGATCGCGCGCTCATCGAAGGTGTAATGCCTGGCGGGAACCCCGTTCTTTTCCCCCTCACCGGCTGCTTCCGCGCCGGCAATGGGGGGGAGAGAGGCCAGCTCATAGACAGCGGGAGCCGCCTGGGTTCCAGAGGAATTATCCGGAGACGCAGAGCAGGTCCCATTGGGGGATGGTTGGCGATAAATGAACTCGCCAATGCGGCCAAAGAACTGCACCGGTTGTCCGCCGGAATCGATCCAGGTCAGGTGGGTGGGCGGCTCGTTGGCCAGCTCACGGGTGAGGGTTTCGCTCGATTTCTTCTGCTCGCCATTGATCGTCCCCTCAAAGGTGGTCTGCAAGACCTGTCGATAACTGTGCAGGCCATCTAGCCCAACAGCCGGGTCAGCCAGATTGAAATCGCCCGGGGCCGGGATGGGATTGGCGTTGGCCGGAGCGCCTTGGGTAGCAACCGGGGTGTTGGCGCTGGCGGGGCCGTCCTGGGTGGCGGACAAGGGATAGGCCTGGCTCGGGAGCGAGGTTGGATCATTCTTAGGGCTCAACCCCGCGGCGCCCAGGCTGCAGGCAAGCAGGGAAAAAGCCAGCAAACCCAGCACGACGAGGAGGATGGGGTGGTGCTTCATGGATGCACCTCGCGCTGGATGGTCACCTGGCCGCGCATGGTCTTATAGGAGACCGGCACGGAGCCAGAACCCTGGTTGAGAGTCACGCTGAGACCTTGCAATCCCAATTCGTCTGGGTCCCACAATCCCAGCTCGAACGGCCATTCCGCCTTGATATTCATATCCCCGATGATACTGTTACAACGCAAGACGGAATTGTTGAAGTTGATGCCATCGAAGATCAGATCAAAAGACATGGTCTCCACGCCGGGGGTCACCGCGTTGAAAGTGGCATCAGCCTGGAAAGTACTGCTCCCCTGGACGAGCGGGTCCATTGAACAGACGAAAGCCTGGTTAATGTCGCCCATGTCCAAATAAGCATCGTCGGCGCCTTCGCCGTGCGCCTGGCTGGTAATACCCGCGCCGGCTCGCTTGAGGGTGAGCTCTCCATTGATCACGGAGTCCAGGTACGTGGTTTCCTGTTGGATATGCTGCTCCATCAAGAGGGTTAATCGATAATCGCAAGATCCGTAGACCGTGACCGGTACCGACAAGCCGGTGGGGTACCCGCCGATGCGGAAAGTCAGCAGATCGGTCTCGGTTCCATGCTCAGCGCCGTCCGCGGCGATGTAGATAAAATCGGCAGCGCCGTTGACCACAACCTTCGAGACCGGGTCGAGATGGCCGATAGCCGGGCTACTCTGGGTGATGTTCATCGGGTAACCATTCACCGGCGCCTGGCGGGTAGTTTCCAACGACCTGACCGAGAGGGCCACCCGGTCACCCGGGCATAAGGGCTCCGGCGCCGGGGTAACCAACCAGGCTGAGAAAGTGGGGGGAGGCGAAGCCAACCCGGTGGTGACGAGGCGAGCCGGACTCGCCAAGCCTGACAGCATCAGCGCTGCCAGGATAAGCAGGGAAAACGATGGCGATGATAGCATAAGGGTTCCTCTCAATCGATTCTTTAGGCTGCTCCGAGACCAACTCGGGAGACCTCCACACCATCCTGCAGATAAATTCGGGTGACGCGGGGGAGGAGCGCGGTGGTCACCTCGTAATTGATCGTTCCGGCCAATTCGGCCACTTCTTCGGCGCGGATGCGCTCGTCACCCTGGCGGCCGATCAACACGACTTCGTCGTCCTGGCGCACACCAGGGATGCCCGTCACGTCGACCACGATCTGGTCCATGCTGACCCGGCCGATGACCGCAGCGCGCCGCCCCCCCACCAGGACACTAGCCCGGTTCGATAAAACCCGGTGGTAACCATCCCCATAACCGGTAATCACCAGGGCTGCCCGCCCAGGCTGCGGAGCGAGATAGGTTCGCCCATAGCCCACGGCTGCCCCGGCAGGCAGATCGTGCAGGCGAGCCACGCGGCTCTTCAGGGTGAGGACCGGGCGCAGCTCGAAGGGGGGAGCCCATTCCACTGAAGGGTTCAGGCCGTACAGGCTGATCCCCGGACGAACGGCGTTGAAATGAGCTTCCGGCATGCGCATGATTGCCGCGGAATTCGCCGCGTGCACCAGTGGGATGGTCACCCCGGCCTGGCGGATCGCGCCCAAGACCTCGGTAAAGATGGCCAATTGCCGGCGGGAGTGGACCGGGTCGGCGGCATCCGCGACGCCGAAATGGGTAAAAATACCTTCCAAGAGCAAGCCCGGTAAGGTGTTTAGTGCGCAGACGAATTCAACGGTCTCTTCCGGCATGATCCCATAGCGGTTCATGCCGGTATCCACTTTAACGTGGATCGGGATGCTGACGCCCTGGGTTGTGGCGGCTGACGAGAGGGCCTGGGCAAACTCGGGGGTGATGACGCTGGGGGTCAGCCTCCAACGGACGATCTCACCTGCCGCAACAGGAGGGGTATAGCCCAGAAGCAGGATAGGCGCCTGGATGCCCGCCTGGCGCAGCTCGATGCCTTCGATGGCGCGATGCACAGCCAGGCGGGAGGCGCCGGCTTGAAGCGCAACCGGCGCGAGCGGCGTCGCACCGTGACCGTAAGCGTTGGCTTTGATCACGGCTATGATCTCCACGTGCGGGCCAATGTGCCTCCGGATGGTGCGCAGGTTGGCGGCAAACGCATCCAAATCGACCTCAGCCCAACTCACCAGCTCATCGAACATATTACCTTCTTCTCCACCCAGTGATTAACCGTCCACAAGGAACCTGGGTGGATAAATTTACCATTTTTCCGGCTTATCCGCCCAGGTAAGCTTCTTTTACCTTAGGATTGCCCAGCAAGTCTGCGCCGCTGCCAGAAAGCACCACACTACCTGTCTCCAGCACATAGCCACGATTCGCCACCCGCAGCGCCATATAAGCGTTCTGCTCCACCAGCAAGATGGTGGTGCCGCTCTGGTTGATCTCACGCAGCACCCGGAAGATTTCGCGGACCAACACCGGGGCCAAACCCATAGAGGGTTCATCCAGAAGCATCACCTTCCCCCGGCTCATCAGCGCCCGGCCGACCGCCAGCATCTGCTGTTCGCCGCCGGAAAGGGTGCCCCCCTGCTGAGATTGGCGCTCTTTCAGCCGAGGGAAGATCGCAAAGACCCGCTCGTAATCCCTGGCAACCTGCGCCTTATCCTTGCGCTGCCAGGTCGCCAGCTTCAGGTTTTCCAACACGGTTAAATTGCCGAAGATGCCGCGCCCTTCAGGCACCTGGGCGATCCCCAGGGCCACGCGCCGGTCGGCGGACACTTTGCGCAGGTCTTGCCCGTGAAAGGTGATGCTGCCATGATACGGCACCAGGCCGGAAATACCGCGTAAGGTAGACGACTTGCCGGCGCCATTCGCTCCGATGAGGGTCACGATTTCGCCTTCGTGCACATCGAAGGAAAGGCCTTTGACCGCGCGGATGTTGCCATAGGTGATATCCAGGTCGCGAACGGAAAGCAAAACGTCCATGGCGCTCATACCTCCGCTCCGTCTCCCAGGTAAGCCTCCAAAACGTGGGGGTTGTTCTGAATTTCTACGGGGAGGCCTTCGGCGATCGTCGCCCCGAAATCGAGCACCGTGATCCGCTCGCAAATCCCCATCACCAGGCGCATTTGATGTTCGATCAGCAAAATGGTCAGGTTGAATTCCTTACGGATCCAGCGGATGAACTCCATCAGGAGCATGATCTCGTTGGGATTCATGCCGGCGGCGGGCTCGTCCAGGAGCAGCACCTTCGGATGGGTCGCCAGGGCGCGGGCCATCTCCAGGCGGCGCTGCAAGCCGTAGGGCAGGTTCTTGGCGAACTCCTCGGCGAAATCTTCCAGTTTGAAGACGGCCAGGAGATGCATTGCCAGGTCGATCACCCGCTGCTCTTCCGCCTGGTACCGTCCCAGGTGAAATAAAGCTTCCCAGGGAGAATAGCCGACCTGGGCATAATGAGCGATGCGCACGTTATCGAGCACGGAGAGGTCCTTGAACAAGCGGATGTTCTGGAAGGTGCGGGCGATGCCAAGCTCCGTGATCTGGTTGGGGGTCTTCCCGACGAGTTCAACGCCGTCAAAACAGATGCTGCCCTGCGAAGCCTGGTAGACACCGGTGATCAGGTTGAAAATTGTGGTTTTCCCAGCGCCGTTGGGGCCGATGATGCCGACCAACTCGCCCTGGTCCAGGGACAGGTTAAAATCGGAAACTGCGCAAAGCCCGCCGAAATAATGGGTGACATGATCAGTCTGCAGCAGCATCGCCGGCCTCCTTTCTGGTTTTCCGCCATTTCCGGGCGGCTATCAGGTCATGCAGGGGGATGAACCAGCGGAATTCGCGCAAGCCCATGATGCCGCGGGGGCGGTAAATCATCAGCAAGACCAACACCAGGGGCATGATGACCATGCGCCACTGGCCAAGGGGGCGCAACACCTCGAGCAGCACGGTATAGATTGAGGCGCCCAAGATCGAGCCCATGATCGAGCCGATGCCGCCCAGGTAAACCATGATGAGGATATCCGTCGATTTAATGATGTCGAAGACGCGCGGGCTGATAAATTGGAGCAGGTGTGCGAACAGGGCCCCGGCGACGCCCGCGAAGAAAGAAGAGAGCACGAATGCCAACAGTTTTACCTGGCGGGTGTTCACACTCATCAAATCGCTGGCGATTTCATCTTCACGGATGGCAAGTACTCCTCTTCCAAAGTTCGAGTAGACAAAGTTACGGATGACGAAGATCGACAGGGCAGTCCAGAAAAACACCCAGGGCAAAGTCGTCAACCGGTCGATGCCGGGGATGCCGCGCGGTCCGCCGATGGCGTCGATGTTTTCCAAAACAGACTTGACGATCATATTGAATGCCAGGGTCACGATAGCCAGGTAGTCGCCTCGGGTTTTGAAGGAAGGCACCGCCACCACCAGGCCTACCAGGGCGGCGCCCAAACCGCCGGCGAACACCTCGATGGGGAACAGGTAAGGCAGCAGGTTTTGGGGCAGCACCTGGACGGTCAGGACGGCCGAAATGTAAGCTCCTACCGCCATGAACCCGGCGTGGCCGACCGAGAATTCGCCCATGTATCCGTTGATGAGATTTAAACTGGTGGTGAGGATAATGTTAATGCCCACATACATCAAGATAAGCTGAACGTATGGGTCGACGAGGTTGAACTGCGGGATGGCAAAGGAAAGGATAAACCCCGCTCCGAGCGCCACCGGGATCAACCATCGTTTCGCTAACAGCCGGTCGTAGCCAGCCTTCAAGCGAGCGTAACCAGCCTTTACGCGAGTGCGCCAGTTCTTCGGTTCGGGAAAAGGAATGGTCGCCATAGTCTACACCTTTTGCGGGCGGGGTTTCCCCAGGATGCCGAAAGGCCGGAAGATCAGCAGCACCAGGAGCAGGCTAAAGGCAACGAAATCACGATAGGTGGAGGGCAAGAAAGCCGCAACCATGATCTCGACGCCGCCGAGGATAAACCCACCGATCATCGCCCCGCGGATGTTGCCGATGCCTCCTACCACCGCCGCAATAAACGCCTTCCAGCCCACCAGAATACCCATGTACGGATCGATGACGGGAAAAGCCAGCGAGTACATGGTTCCGGCTGCCGCGCCCAACCCCGTGCCGATGGCAAAGGTGATCGAGATTACCAGGTCCAAGGGTACGCCCATCAGGGGGACGATGGTTTTATCCCAGGAGATAGCGCGCATGGCCATGCCCACCATCGTCCGGCGCACCAGGGTATCTAAGAGGATCATCAACACCAGGCTGAGGGCAATAATGAAGAGCTGCAGGGAGGAGACGGACACTCCACCGATATTCCAGGTGACGTTTGGGATCAGCCTGGGCACCGATTGTGGGTACGGGCTGAAGACCAGGGTAAAGTTCTCAAGGAAGATGCCTACGCCCAGGGCAGTGATGATGGCAGAGACTCGGGGAGCCTGGCGCAAAGGCCGGTAAGCCAGGCGTTCGATGATCACACCGATCAGGGCCACCCCGAGCATCGAGAGCAACAGGGTGGGGATGAAGGGAAGCTTGAGGAACGTGGCAGCGATGAAGCAAAAGAATGCCCCAACCATGAACAGGTCACCGTGGGCGAAGTTGATCATGGTCAAAATGCCATAGACCATGGTGTAACCCAGGGCAATCAGCGCATAAATGCTACCGAGCTGGAGCGCGTTGAGGGACTGTTGCAGGATGTATATCATGCTACTACCCCATATCCGCGAATCTGCGATTGGAACGGTATCGAATCAATGCATCTCCCCCAGGCCAGCCAGCCTGGGGGATTTTCTACGAATCGGAGCTCTTATGGGTTGGCGTTCGCGAACCAATGGAAAGCGCCATCCTTCACTTGCAAGATCACAGCGCTTTTAATCGGGTCTCCGGAGCCTTCCTTGAACTGCATGGTGCCGGTCACCCCATCGAACTTGGGGATCTTGGCCAGGGCATCGCGGACGGCCTGGCGGTCTACTTTTCCGGCAGATTTGAGAGATTCCCAGAGCAACCCAAAGGCGTCATAGGTGAGCGCGGCCACGTCATCGGGTGTGCTGTTGTATTTGGCCTTATAGGCCTGGATGAACTTGGTGGCAACGGGCGTGGCTGCATCTGCGGCATAATGGGTGCTGAAGTAATACCCTTCGCAATCCTTGCCGCACAGCTTGAGCAAGTCAGCGCTACCCCAGGAATCGCTGCCCAGGAAGGGGACGGTGATGCCGAGTTGGTGGGCTTGCTGAACCTGCAGGGGGACTTCGCTGTAATAGTTGGGCAAGAATATGACGTCTGGGTTGGTCGATTTAATCTTCGTCAACTGGGCGGAGAAATCCTTATCACCGGTGGTGTAGGTTTCAAATGACACCACTTTGCCGCCATTCTCTTCGAAGGTCTGCTTGAAGAATTCGGCGATGCCTTTGTTATATTCGGAGGCCACGTCGTAAAGCACAGCAGCGTTTTTGGCCTTGAGCTGATCCAAGGCGAATTTGGCCACCACCCGGCCCTGGAAGGGGTCAATGAAACACGCTCGGAAGACGTATTTCTTGGAGGTTACCCCATCTTTCTCCAGGGTGGTCTTGGGATTGGTCGACCAGGGGGTAATCAAGACCACTTTCGAGCTTTCTGCAATCTCAGCGGCGGGGATGGCATAGCGGCTGGCGTTGGGGCCGATGATCGCGACGACATTCTGCTGGGTGATCAGTTTTTGGGCGGACGACGCGGATTGATCTGCTTTCCCTGCGTTATCTTCAACAAAGAGCTGGATCTTGTAGGTTGTCCCGCCGACGGTCAGGCCGCCGGCATCGTTAATCTCCTGGACGGCCATCTCGGCCGCGTTCTTAAAGGACGCGCCCACAGCCGGGATATCACCGGTGAGCTCGCCAATGCCGCCGACTGAGATGGTTTTGGCGGAGGCTCCTCCCCCCGGAGCGCAAGCAGATGCCAGCATACTCAAAATCGCCAGCAGCGAAAAAATCAGCATGCTTTTCTTCATCGTAACTTCCTCCTTCGATCCTACTTAAGGGAAACGAACAGGTGGCTGGGATGAAAAAAATCAGACGGAGCGTGGGTGGGTCAGGGGTACACTCGGTAAAATAGACTTCACCTCCCCTCATCAAATGCGAACAAAGCATGATGGAATTAGTTCTATTATAGGATATTTCGGGAAAAGCGGTACCGCTTTCTATAAGAGCAAGTGGTTTCCCATCCAGATATAGCCGGCTGCATTGTTCGAATTGATCAGGCCACCATCCATTCGGATAAAGCGGGGGACCTGGTCCTGGTTGCCATTGGAAGCCAGAAAGTAGCCGATCCAAACAGCGCTGCTATGGATGCGACCGGTGGGATTGAGAACGGTTGCCACCAGGTCGCCTTGCTCCACTGCGCTACAAGCATCCTGCATTCCATCGACACCCCCCAGGGCAACCTGCCCCTTCCGACCGGCCTTGGTTACCGACCGTAAAGCCGCCATGGCCATATCGTCGTTGTGACAGAAACCCGCCTTCACGTTTGGGAAGCGGGCCAACAGGTCATCCCACAATAAGCCCACCCGATCAATATCCCAATCCCCCGAAGTTTCATCCACAATCTTAATGCCAGGGTAGCGGGTCAGGACATTATGAAAGCCTTGCGCTCTCCCTTGGGCGCCGGTGTGGGTAAGCTTTCCCTGGGTGTGGATGATCTCAAAACTGGGGCTGCCTACCGCCGTGATGATCGCCTGGGTCACCTGCTCACCCATCCAGATATTATCAGGTTCCAGAAATGTCGTGATCCCGAGGGTGCCCAGGTCATCAACAAGCTTAGTGTCCAAATCGATCACGGGAATACCCTTGCTAATGATCTTCCGGATTGGATCGACATAAGCATTGACGGCAGAAGGATGGACTGCCACAAAATTCCAGGATTGGCCGGCAATATCCTCAAGGTCTTTGCGCTGTTTATCAACGCTGAGTTCTCCATCATAATGGACGATGTCTACGCCCAGGAGTTGCCCCATGAACCTGGCCGTATCACTGCCGCGTTGGCTCCACGTACTCTTCAAACCATCATACGAAAAAGCCGCGCGAAAGCGAGGAGGGGTAAAAACAGGAGCGCCCGTCACTGCCCGGATTTGCTCCTTTCCGGATGGTGTACAAGCGTTCAATGCAAGGGTAGCCAGAATTCCACTCAGGGTGAGCCCGCCTAAAAACTCACGCCGGCTGAGGCGGCTGCCCTCCCGAAGAGACCGCAATTCGGTTGCAAGGACTTCCAGGGTCGAATTGTGCATCTCGAACGCCATTTGTGCGGTGGAATGCTTTCCTTTATAATAAGTATATCAAGGGATGCTTATTGACGCCATGGAAATGGTGGACCATACGGAACGGATAATCGAGCGGATTGGGCGTTACCAAATCCAGGCAGAAATTGGCCGCGGCGGCAGTGGAATTATATATCGCGCCTATGAAGAAACGCTTCACCGGACGGTTGCGCTAAAGGTGCTTTCCCCAAACCTTGCCGGACAGGCAAACCTGGTGATGCGCTTGCGGCATGAAGCCATCAGCGCAGCCCGCCTTCGCCATCCCAATATTGCTCTTCTGTACGAGTTGGGCCAGGAAGCAGGCCAGGCGTTCCTGGCGATGGAATATATTCCGGGGCGTTCACTACGAGAAATCATCGAGGAAGGTCCGCTTTCCTATGCGCGCACCATCCACATTCTCAAGCAAATTGGTGAAGCGCTCGACTACGCCCATTCGATCAAGGTGATCCACCGGGACATCAAGCCCAGCAACATCCTGGTCCAGGCAGATGACCACGCAGTCCTGGTTGATTTCGGGCTGGCATACACGGCCGATAATTCACTCATCACACCGGATGGTGTTGTCCTCGGCACTCCTCATTATATGTCGCCAGAGCAAGCTGCCGGCCGGGAGCCAGATGCACAAAGCGACCAATATTCATTAGCCGCGGTGGCCTATGAGATGCTCACCGGGGTTTCACCCTTTGATTACAATAATACTGCGGCAGTCATCCATGCCCATATCTACGAATTTCCGCCCCCGCCAACTGAAAACAACCCAGCCCTGCCAATCGCTACCACTCCAGTTCTGTTGAAGGCACTGTCCAAAGCTCCGCACGAACGGTATGCGTCTCTCCAGGCGTTTATTGCGGATTTGGATGCTGCCCTGGCCCCACCTATGCCCATCCAGAGTGCTCGACGTAGAAAACGTTTTTGGATGATAAGTGCGACTGCTTTCTTCAGCATTGCTGCGGTTTTGGCGCTCCTCATCGTCAATGGCTTGATCGAGCTACCCCTGGGACAAAATACATTTCACAAAACGCCATTTCCACAGCAGGTTGCCTGGAATTACGAACCAGATTTTGTCGGCGGGGCGGTTCTGGCGGCGGGGAACAAGTACCTGGTGGTCAGCAACCCTAACGGTCGCCTGACCGTCTTGAATGCCGGTGACGGCAAGGTCATCTGGCAAACCAATGAACAAGAGACCTGGTATAGTGCACCGAGTGTCAATGACAGCCTCATTTTTGTTGGCGGCCAGATCGAATCCGTGGATGGGTTGTCCCTTGTTACCGGAGGGACGGTGTGGACAACGAAAGTGATCGGTAAAGTCGAATTGCCACCCGTTCAATTCCAGAATAGCCTGGTCGCTGTAACATCCAAGGGATATGTTTACGTGCTCAACGCCGGCAACGGTCGCGTGATCTGGAGCCGGCCTTTTATGGCGGGGATTGAATCCATAGAAACTGCACCGGGGAACCTGCTTATTACGACAAGTTCGTCTCTCTATGCGTTAGATATTAATGGAGGAACGGTAAAATGGGAGTACAAAATTAGCAGCACCATTACAACCCGGCCAGTTGTGGTTGCCAACCTGGTGATCATTGGCACGGAAGAAGGCTTGTTACACATGGTCAATCTAACAGATGGAATCGAACAGTGGCACTACCAGGCAAAAGGGAGTATAAAGGCTGCACCGGTAGTTCGGGACCAGATCATGTACGTCCCGGATCAATCCGGCAGGCTGTTAGCCCTCAGCCTGGAGCGGAAATCTATCCTGTGGGAGTATTATGCCGGGTCTTCTTTAGAATCGACCCCTTTGTTGTATAACAACTACGTGGTGGTGGGGGCTGATAATGGCAAAATCATCATTCTTCAAGCCAGAGATGGGCGCAAAGAACTGGAAATCCAGTTCAACGCCAGCATCAAAACTGCGCCGGTCCAGTCCAATGGGAAAATATTTATTCGGGCCGATGAAGTTTATGCGTTACAACCTTGAAATATCGTAAGAGGGATCCAGCTTCATGCCTACTGCTGTATTGCTTGCTTACCAGTCTGATGGATCGGTGCAGGAATTTCCCCTCAAGTCAGAACGGATTGTTATTGGCCGGTCAGAAGAGTGCGACCTCATAGTTGAAGGCCGCCTGATATCCAGACAGCACGCCTGCATACTCAAAACCGGGCAGGGATATCTGCTTGAAGACTTAAACAGCCATAACGGCACTACAATCAACGGGAAACGGCTCTCTGGCAAGCAGTTTTTGCATGATAGCGACGTGATTGCTCTGGGCGGGGTAGGTCGCTTGGTTTTTTGCGACAGCGAATCCACCAGCACTTTTGTCCAACCTTCGGCGGTGGGTATCTGGTTGGACAACGAGGCTCAGGATGTTTGGGTGGATGGCCAATGCCTGGCCCCAAAATTATCTCCGGCCCAATTCAAACTACTGCAAACCTTGAATGCGCGTCCAGACCAGATCATCTCTCGCACAGAAATTGTGGCAGCGATTTGGCCGGATATCAGTGATGGTGTATCCGAAGAAGCAGTCGATGCGATCATTAAGCGCGTTCGCGCGCGCCTGGCTGAAATCCCGAACGGTGAATCCTACCTGGTCACCCTTCGCGGTCGCGGGCTGGTCATGCGCAGACCGACTAGCCTGAACGATAAACGGTAGAAAAAGAAATCTTCCCCTGGTTGACATTAATCTTCTTTTGGCGCCCGGCAATCGCCCGATTTCCGCCCGGGTTGCGTCAGGCAACCGCCTGGTTCGTGGTGGTTATCTGTCAAGTATTTAATATCCACATCCTCTATAGTTAACTGTGATACCGGTTAATGTGTGCTGCGCCAATAACGCCATCCTCACCAAGAGTAGTGACAGAAGTTCACCAGCAGCCTCGATTCTCATTCTTAGCCTGTGAAAAGGAGGTGTAGAAGGGAAGCCTGGTCATCGAATCCCCAGCTCTGCTCAATTGAATCACTACGATTCTGCCCAAGCAAAGGTTGTTTCGATTGAACTATGCAGGAAAAGGAGGTGCCTCACCCGATGCTTGTATCAAAAAAGCGCACAGATCATCCCGCTTTGAGAGGGCTAAGATGATCTGCACGCCATAGCAGAGATGAATTTGGTTCATCTCATCCCTTCATTATAACCATCAACTCGTGAATTGGAGAAAAACATGAAGGCCCTTTTCCGTACGATTACGTCTCTTGTACTCGTTTCAATGCTCCTGGTTGCCTGTGCACCCACGACTACCCCCACTCCGGCAGCAACTACCGCTCCAGCCGCCGTCGCCACCACAGCCCCTGCAACGGCGAAAAAGCCGGTCGTCGGCCTGGTGATGAAGTCTCTGGCCAACCAGTATTTCAAAGACATGCAAGATGGCGCTCAGAAGTGGGCGGATGCCAACAACGTGGACCTGAAACCCGTGGGTATTCAGAATGAAACCGACGTGGATGCCCAGATTGCCGCGATCGAAAACCTGATCACCCAAAAAGTAGATATCATCATCATCGCCCCGGCCAATTCCGTGGCTCTCGCCCCGGTGGCCAAAAAGGCTGTCGATGCAGGCATTACCGTGGTCAATATGGATGTGGCTTTTGATCCAAAAGCCCTCGCCGATAACGGCCTGACCGGATTGCCTTACGTTGGCCCAGATAACCGGATTGGTTCGAAGCTGGCAGGCGATGCCCTGGCCAAGAAGCTCGGTAAGGGCGGCAAGGTTCTCATCCTCGAAGGCGTCTCCGGCGCCGACAACGCCACGCAACGCACCAACGGTTTCAAGGATGCAGTTCAGGAAGGCGGCCTGGTATTGATCGACTCGGTCGGAGCTGACTGGGAAACTGAAAAGGCTAATACCGTCACCACCAACATGCTGACTGCCCACCCGGACATCCAGGGGATCATGTGCGACAACGATTCGATGGTATTGGGCGCCGTGAAGGCTGTTGAAGCAGCCGGAAAACTCGGCCAGATCCAGATTGTAGGCTTTGACAATATCGCCCCCGTCCAAGATTTGATCAAAAAAGGGAGTGTGCTAGCCACCGTAGATCAGTTCTCAACAGTCCAGGCAGTCAACGCGATTCAGGTTGGCTTGCGCATGATGAAGGGCGAAAAGGTCACGGGCTGGGTCAAAACAGACGTCAAGCTCATCACCGCTACTGATCTCAAGTAAATCCAGGGGGATACGCACGGGAGCGTTATCCTGCCCCTGGGGCTATCGCCAGAATTCTTAGAAAACCGGTGAAGTAATCCAGCACTACCTCTCCTGCAATTGAAGACAGAAAGTTGCAGGAGAGGTAACCACGAAAATAGCGGGCTGCAAATCTATGGCAGAGCCACAGAGGATATTAGAGATCAAGGGCATTACCAAACACTTCCCTGGCGTCACCGCCTTAAACCACATAGACCTGGATATCTATGAAGGCGAGGTGCATGTATTGGTCGGCGAAAATGGTGCAGGGAAATCAAGCCTGATCAAAGTGCTTAGCGGTATTTACCGGCCGGATGAGGGAGAAATATTATATTCGGGAAAGAAATACGCTCCACTTACCCCTCGACACGCGATTCAAGCTGGTATCCGCGTGGTTTACCAGGAATTGAACCTTTTGCCATACCTCTCTGTCGCAGAAAATATTTATTTTGAGAAATTGCCTTCGCGGGCAGGCATGGTTGATTTTCGCCGGTTGAACCGGGATGCCCAGCAGATGTTGGCCGATATCGGGTTAACCGTATCCCCCAGGACGCCGGTCGAGCTGCTAGGGATTGCCCAAAAGCAATTGGTTGAAATTGCCAAAGCCTTGACAGAGGAAAGTAAAATCTTGATCCTGGACGAACCCACCGCAACCCTGACGAGCAAAGAAATTATCCTGCTATTTGAGATTATCAAGCGGCTCAAACAAAAAGGGGTTACGATAATTTATATTTCCCACCGGCTGCAGGAGACTTTTGAGATCGGCGACCGGATCACGGTCTTACGGAACGGCAGCAAGGTGGATACGCGCTCAATCCACGCGGTGACCGTCCCGGAAATTGTAAAGATGATGGTGGGGAGGGAGATGGCATCGGAATACCCGTTCCATGCCGATACCGGCGGTGGTGAAGCGGTTTTTCGGGTTGAAGGGCTCTCCTACCAGGGCAACCCGAACAAAGTAACATTTTCAGCGCGCGAAGGGGAGATGTTGGGCATTGCCGGCCTGGTGGGTTCTGGACGGACGGAAACGATGCGGGCAATCTTTGGGGCGGACCCGAAAACCTCAGGTCACATCTCCCTGGACAGCAAAGAACTGAACATCCGCCAACCACGCGATGCTGTAGCCAGCGGAATCTGCCTGCTCACCGAAGACCGTAAAGGTCAGGGGCTGGTGCTGGATATGGCCTGCAGCGTCAACATCTCGCTTGCGAGCCTTTCAGAAGTTTCCAGAAGAGGCCTGGTACTGTTTCAAAAGGAAGATGAAATCGCTGACCGGTACGTTAAAGAACTTTCGATTAAAACATCCTCCACCCAAAAATGGGCGCGCTTTCTTTCCGGCGGTAACCAGCAAAAACTGGTGTTGGCCAAATGGCTGTTCCGCAACTGCCGGGTGCTGATCTTCGATGAGCCTACGCGCGGCATCGACGTGGGCGCCAAATATGAAATCTACCAAATCCTGTGGAAACTAGCCGATCTTGGAAAAGTGATCATTGTGGTTTCATCCGATCTCCCTGAGCTGATGGGCATCTGCCAGCGGATCATCGTTTTTTCAAACGGGAAGATCGCCGGTGAAGTGATGCGATCGGAATTCGACCAGGAGAAAATCCTATCCCTGGCTTACCAAGAATACATTCAGCCCAACCATCAGACGAAATCTTGAGAGAATGAAGCATGAATCCGAGAAGATACCTGAACTTATTTCTCCGTGAAGCCGGGATTGGCATGGCGCTGGCGGTGCTGTGCATCATATTTGCCATTGGGGCGCCCAATTTCGCATCGACCGCCAATGTGACCAATATCTTCACCCAAATCAGCATCAATACCGTAGTCTCGGTGGGGATGACATTTGCCATCTTACTGGCCGGGATCGATCTATCGGTGGGGTCTGTGGTCTCGCTGGCGACCATCCTGGCTGGGAAGGTGATCACCGCGAATGGGCTGAATACGCCTACAGCCATCATCCTGGCTGTCCTTGCGGCGTTAGCGGCGGGGATGGCCTGTGGTTTCTTTAACGGGTTTGTCTCCGAGAGATGGAAGATGCCTGCTTTTATTACGACCTTGGGCATGATGAATATTGCCCGGGGGGCCGCTCTGCAGATTTCCGAATCGCGAACCATTTACAGTTTCCCGCCCGCATTTAATGCCTTTGGCGCTCACACGTACTTCGGCATCCCATCGATCTTTATCATGGCAATGGCTACCGTGGTGTTGGGATGGTTCATCCTCACCCGCACCGTGTTTGGGCGGATGATTTATGCCATCGGGAATAACGAGGAAGCGGTGCGGCTTTCCGGTCACAATCCATCCTCCTACAAGGTCTTGGCGTACGTCTTCTGTGGGGCAATGGTGGGTGTGGCAGCCATTATGTATATGCTGCGTCTCAACGTCGCCAGCCCAATTTTGGGGGTAGGCTTTGAATTAAAGGCTATCGCCGCCGTTGTTGTCGGCGGCACCAGTATGAACGGCGGGAAAGGTTCGATCATTGGAACTTTCTTAGGCGCATGTATCATCGGGGTGCTGGATAATGGTCTGCTGTTGATGGGCATGGGGGATTTTGTCCGGCAGATGATCACTGGGTTGATCATCGTGGTGGCGGTGATCATCGACAGTTACCGGGCCAGAATCACGCTGAGCGTCGAAGCATGAGGGGGTTTCAGGGATGCTCTCCAAGATGAGGAGCTCCCGTATATCGGGGTAGAGCGATGACAGATGGGGAAAACGGAGGGGGGCGTTGGAGCGAACGTCATTTCTCCGGCAACACAAAGTCCAGATAATTATCAGGGTGGATCAGGGTAAACTCGGAGTTTTTATAATTCTCGACCCAACTAGAAGGTGGGCGGATGGCTTTGTTCTGCGACCACTTGAACTCATATCCAAATAATTTCCCGCCACGTTCCTCGATAAGATCGATTTCCTGCTGCTGGTATGTGCGCCAAAAATACATATTGGCATACAGAGGGTAATAGGTGCGATACTTGAGACGTTCTGTTATCATAAAATTTTCCCATAATGCACCGTGGTCATTCCGTTGGTCCAATGAATTGAATTGGGCAATCAATGCATTGCGAATACCATTATCTAGAAAATAATATTTGGATTTATTCGTCACTTCCCGTCGCAGGTTACGGCTGAAACCATTCATCCGGTAGATCACAAAAGCCTTCTCAAGCAGATCAAGATAGCGCTTTACTGTTTTCACATCTATTCCCAACTGGGTTGCCAATTCATTGATAGCCACTTCGCTTCCAATCTGAAAAGCCAATAATTTTAACAAGTCAAGCAGGGAACGGGAATTCTTCAGTCGATCCAAAGCAAGGATATCTTTGAGCAGATAAGCATTGGCAATCTCGGTTAAAACCTCAATCCGGGTCCGTTGATTTGGAGCCAGGAGCACTTCCGGATACCCACCAAACACCAGGAATTCTCCCAGCTTTTCACGCAATTCAAATCGGTTATACGTAGACAACAATTCAGATTGGGCAATTGGGTAAAGAATTCGGCTGATCTTTCTGCCGGTCAAGGGTTCCCCGACCTGCCCAGCCAACTCAAAGGATGACGAGCCGGTTACGACCACCTGGATGTCTGGAACCTGGTCAACAATGATTTTCAGGCCCATCCCGATATTGGGGATATTCTGAGCCTCATCAATGGCCAGTAATTCGTAGCCTTCTATGTAAGCCAAGATTTGGTTAAAATCCTGCGAACTCAGGATTTGTTGAGTACGGATGTTATCCCCGGAATCTAACTTATACTTGCGGGGGGTTTGCTTGAGAAAGGATTGCAGCAGGGTGGTTTTTCCAACCCGCCGCGGCCCATAGATAACGAGCACCTTATGGGGCGCCATCAGCGTTTCCAAAGGTTCGTAAGCACGTTTGAACATGCAACCAGTATACGACATTCTTTATCTTTCGTCAAAAACAGGGAGTGCGACTCCCTGTTTTACTATATAAAACAGGGAATAGGACGGCACGCACCCAGGGTTTTCACCTGAGGGCGGGCTTATCTTCAACAGAAACGGGGATAAAAGCCCGCCTGGAACAAGAAATCATCTAGACAGGGCGAAACGAGTCGATCCCAACGGTGTTTCCCCCATATGTCCAATAATTCCAGACCCAAAAAGGATATGAATGGCTCATTGGGAATCACCGTGAAGGATTCCCAATGAGCTATATTAATCCTCGAACAGGGGAGGTTTAAGCATAATGGTTGAACAATATGAGTATTACCGGATGGAGTCGGCTGCGATCAAGGGAGGGGGTGAAGAACAGATCACCAGGCAACATGCTAAAGGAAAAAACACAGCGCGCGAGCGGATCGAGGCTTTATTGGATCAAGGGACGTTTACCGAAATTGACCGGTTTGTCTCCCCGCGCCCAAATGGAGCGGGAGCGGATGCTGGCCCAGTTCTCACGGATGGGGTCATTACCGGATGGGGAAAGATCGATGGCAGGCAAGTATTCCTCTTCGCCCAGGACTTTACGGTTTGGGGTGGTTCGGTTGGGGAAGCGCATGGGAAGAAGATCGCGAAAATCATCGATTTGGCCACCCAAAGCGGCGCTGCAATCATCGGGTTGAACGATTCGGGAGGTGCACGCATCCAGGAAGGGGTGGATTCGCTGGCTGCATATGGAGAGATCTTTTCCAGGAACACACGGGCATCGGGGGTCATTCCACAGCTTTCGGTGATCCTTGGACCTTGCGCCGGAGGAGCGGTGTACTCACCCGCGATCACCGATTTCATTTTTATGGTCGAAGAGATCGCATACATGTTCATTACCGGACCGGATGTCGTCAAATCGGTCACACACGAGGAGGTCGGTTTTGATTCTCTGGGTGGGGCGTCGGTGCACCGGGCTCGAAGCGGGGTGGCCCATTTTACCGCTCCAGATGAAGCCAGCGTGTTTGGCCAGGTACGCCGCCTGCTTTCTTTTCTCCCTTCGAATAATCTTTCCCAACCTCCCTATCTTCCCCCTGCGGACGGCCCGCGCTGGACACCCGAGTTGGAAACGGCCATCCCGGCAGATCCCCAAAAACCCTACGATATTCACCAGGTGATTGGAATTTTATGCGACGATCACGATTTTCTTGAAGTCCAACCCGATTATGCCCAAAACCTGGTGGTCGGTTTCGCGCGCTTGAATGGATATCCGATTGGGATTGTTGCCAACCAGCCAGATTTCCTGGCAGGGGTTCTGGACATTAATGCCTCCGATAAGGGCGCCCGATTTATCCGGTTTTGCGACGCATTTCACCTTCCCTTGGTCACCCTGGTAGACACACCTGGTTTCTTACCAGGAGTGGAGCAGGAACACGGGGGAATCATCCGCCATGGCGCTAAAATGATCTATGCCTATGCAGAAGCGAGCGTCCCCAAGCTGGCACTTATCTTGCGAAAAGCCTACGGGGGAGCATATATCGTGATGAGTTCCAAACACCTGGGTGGAGATATGAACCTGGCGCTGCCCACGGCCGAAATTGCCGTCATGGGGCCTGAAGGCGCGGTGCAAATCCTTCACCGGAAAGAGATTGCTGCTGCAGAAGACCCAGCTACGACCGGACAAGAGCTAACTCATCGGTACCGGGAGCTGCTTGCCAATCCGTATGTAGCAGCTTCGCGCGGCTACGTAGATGACGTGATTCTGGCAAAAGGCGCCCGGATGCGGATAATCAATGCTCTGGAGAACCTGCAAAACAAACGCCAGCCCGGTCTCGAACGGAAACACGGGAACATTCCGCTGTAAGCGGAGGAATCGGATGCGATGAAAGTACTCGTTGCGAACCGGGGAGAAATTGCAATCCGCATCCTACGCACCTGCCGGGAATTGGGGATGCCGAGCGTTGCGATTTATTCGGACGCAGATCAGGAAGCCCTGCATACCCGTTACGCCGATGAAGCGGTGCTCATCGGGCCAGCATCCCCCGCCCAAAGCTATCTCAATATCGCTGCGATCCTTCGGGCAGCTCGCATGACCGGAGCGCAGGCAATTCATCCCGGTTATGGTTTTCTCTCTGAGAATGCTGATTTTTGCCGTGAGGTTGAAGAGGCGGGTCTCCTCTTTATCGGTCCCAGTCCAGAAACACTGGCGCTCAGCGGCGACAAACTGGCTGCGCGTAAAGCTGCGCGCGACGCCGGGTTGCCGGTTCTGCCTGGCGCCGACCTCCCGCTGAGTGAAGAAACCCAGGTCGGCCTGGTCGAACAGATCAACTTTCCCGTACTGGTGAAAGCAATTTCGGGAGGCGGGGGGAGGGGGATTCGACTGGCCCATTCGAGGGAGGAGCTGGACGAAATGGTGGTAAATGCCCGTCAAGAGGCGCTGGCAGCTTTCGGGGATGATGCGGTCTACCTGGAGCCGCTGGTGCAGAATGCCCGGCATATCGAGGTGCAAATCCTGGCCGATGGGCGCGGCCACGTCCTCTGCCTGGGAGAGCGAGAATGTTCCATTCAGCGCCGGCGCCAGAAGCTCATCGAGGAGGCGCCGGCTTGTGGGTTGAGCCCTACGCTGCGCAACCAGCTTTTCGACTACGCCACCCGGGTGGCCAGGAGGATTGCCTACCGCAGCCTCGGTACCGTTGAGTTTCTGATCGACCCCCAAGGCGGGGTGTATTTTATCGAGATCAATCCGCGCATCCAGGTTGAACACCCTGTCACCGAGATGGTCACCGGACTGGACCTGGTACAGGCTCAGCTCCAACTGGCGGTGGATGGATCTTTAGCCCTCACTCAGGCGGAGGTGAGATCGCACGGTTGGGCGATCGAAGCCCGTATTCTTGCAGAAGATCCAAGCCAGGGATTTATGCCAGCGACCGGGGCAGTCATGCATCTGCAAGAACCGGGAGGACCCGGCATCCGGGTGGATAGCGCCCTCTTTCTGGGGATGCCGGTCACTGCGAATTACGATTCGCTGCTTGCGAAAGTGATCGCCTGGGGAAAAGACCGCCCGGCCGCTATCTCCCGGTTGCATCGTAGTCTACAGGAATTCCAGATCGGTGGGGTTCCGACAGACCTGGAATTCTTGTCCCAGGTAATCGAGAGCCCTGCATTTGTGGCGGGAAGAGTCGATACCACCTTTTTGGATACTTTTCAGCCACCTGTTCAGGCAAATGAAGACAGCGTCAATCGCGAGGTGGCGCTTGCTACCGCCCTGGCCACTCACCAAAGCCGCGCTCCGAACCAGGCTCGCCCAGACGCGGGATTGAATGCCTGGCAATCGGCTGCCTGGCGAGAGCAAATGCACCACTGATGGAGGAAGAATGACCATTTACCACGTTCAGGTTGGAAACCACAATTACCGGGTGGATATTTCTGGGAACTCACTGTTTATCGATGGAATCAAAGAGCAGGCCAGGTTGATTCGATTGAACACCAACGATTTCTTCCTCCTCTGCCGGGGATGGCGGTACCTGGGGTTGCATATGCAACCGCAAAAGGATCAAACGTATGCCGTTCTCACAGAAGGACGGCGGGTGATCGCCCAGGTAGAAACCGGTGAAGCAAAAGGGGTCATC
>JAQTMA010000026.1:0-15239 GCA_028714615.1 Anaerolineaceae bacterium
CCTGGAGGCTTCCATCACACCGCTGGCAGAGGCAGATGCTCCTTCCCTTAAGCGGCGGACTGCATCCTGGGACGTTGGTTGCGAAAATAGATCAATTGCGTCTCCAGGCATTTTCCTTGCCGTCCTTTGGTGCGCCCGTGGTGATACTTGACCTTATAGAACACCCGATCCGCCCAGTCTTCCACCTCCTTGAGCAGGATTCTCAACTGCTCGACTTCGGCTGGTGGACTGCCGATCACTCCCCCGGGAAAGTCCGCTACGTCTTCCAGTACAACAAGGATGATTGGAGCCAGGTCAACACCTCGGTCGATCTCGATGTGGTGGGCATCCCGAATGACCTGATGAGAGCCGAAGGGATCGTGCTGCTGCAACGAGAGGCTTCCCAACTGCGGGCCAACGTGCAAAAAATATCGGGAGGTGACCTGGGGATTGAAGAGTGCAAATTCTACCCGCTGTTGATCCGCTACCGGGTCACCCAAAAGATCATCAACACCGGGTTTGCCAGCAGCACCTACACCTACACCTACAGCGGCGCGGCGGTCAACGACGCTGCCCACTCCACGAAAGCGGCTAACGTCATCAACAACCCCGGCACGGCTTATGCTTCCGTGCCGTACACCGAGTTTCGCGGGCATAGTCAAATCACCGAGGTGGGTCCGAGTATCGACGGCGATAGCCTGGAAACCCGCCGGTATTTTTATCAAGACGATCTCTACCAGGGCATGACCTACGACACCCAGCAGGTCAAGCACAGCAGCGGGACGAAGCTCGCCGAGACACAAAGCTGGTACGGATCCCAGGCGCAGTCTACCGATCTGACCATCCCCGAGAGCGTGACGTTCCAGATCTGCGCCCGTAAAAGCGATACGGCCACGAGCTGTTACCCAGACCGCACGGTCACCTGGATATACCCGACGGCAGAGGAATCCAAGACCTTCGGGACCGATGGGGAAACCTATATGGGCACGCGCCAGGAGTACGAATACGTCCAGGCTGACCAGGGAAATTATGCTCCCAGTGTTTTCGGCAACCTAACCCGCACGAAGGAAATGGTTTGGACGGGATCAGGATGGCTGGCCAAACGCGCAACGAGGACATTGTTCAACCCGCATTACGTTTCCAGCACCGACCCGAATGCGGTCGTGTACCTGGTAGGCATGCCGGGAGCCCAGGAAACTTTTGCTTGCCCAAGCGGCAGCTGCACCTACGGCATCGCCGATCTGGCGGCTTTCTCCTGCAGCGCCTTCAATGCCGGGGGGTGTGCAGCCTGGCCAGCAGCGGAGCGGTGACCCTGCCCGTCCCCAGTAGTGGTCTTACTTACGTCCGTCGGACGCTGCTGCACTTTGCCGGAGGGGGGACCACCGATCCGCACTTCAAAGACGAAACGTACGAATACGATGCCTGGGGCAACCAGAGCACGACGACCGTCTATACCGGGGAAGGCACGGAGTACAGCCTGGCTACGGCGGGCGCCCAGACGACCACCACCACCTACGACAGTATCTACCGTGTCCGTCCGGTGACCATCCAACCGCCGCTGGGGAGTAGTTTTACCACCACCCTGGCTTATACCGGGAGTGGAGACTATTGCGGCCTGCCAACCAGCGAAACCGCCCCGAATGGTCTCACCACGACCGCCGATTATGACAGCAACTGCCGGGTATCGTGGTTGAACAAGCCCAATTTCACCGGGGAGCATACCCTCTCGGTGTGGTATGACGATTGGCAACCCACAAACCATCCGCACAATGTTACCGTCACCGAAAAAGTCATGGACGGGAAAACGGCCACCACTATAAACTTCTCTGATGGCATGGGGCGTTCGATCGAGACCATCACCCGAGGTGTCACCATCAACGGTGAGGATGCGCAGGCGCTCCTGTCCATCTCATCCTATGATGCCTATGGCCGCACGCCGAGGGTGCTGGCTGAGCCCTTCGTTATTGGCGATACGAGCAGCTATGACACGGCGCATACCCTAAGTGACGGCAACAGTGTCCATTCGACTTTCGATCTGCTCGGCCGGGTAATATCGACCCGAAACCCGGATGGAGCCGCTACTACCACGAGCTACGAGGTAGTCTCCAATAATGGTGAGAATGTATTGCAGACGACTACGACGGATGCCCGCACTAAAATCACCGTCACCCTGACCAATGCGTTTGGGCAGGTCACCAAAGTAACCCCCCCGGGTGGAAACCCAGCCATTTCTTATGAATATTACCCGACAGGGAATTTGTACAAGGTCAAACAGCCGAAAGACGGGACCAGCACCTGGGATACGGTGCTGTTCTACGACCTGGCCGGGCGCAAGACGAGCATGGATGACCCGGACATGGGGCATTGGAGCTATACCTACGACGCGTTGGGGAATGTCCTCACCCAGGTGGATGCCGCGAACAACGCAACCTGCCTGTTTTATGACGTGGGTAACCGGTTGAAGGGGAAGGTCTGGCGAGCAGCAGGACAAGGAGCTTGTCCAGAAAGCGATCCCGGCAGTTATGTCATCGCCTATGACTATGATGCCTACTGGCACAACGGGCAGCAGCTCACCTACGTCGATGAAGACGGCGTAACCCAAAGCCCCTCATCTTCAGCGGTAAAGGGTTTGCGCACAGCCATGTGGGACGCGAGCGGCAAGACCATCTGGCTCTACGACAGCTACGGGCGGGTCACCAGGGAAGTCCGCGAACTTACGAACGGTTTGGGGACTTTTGAAATAGCCCATAGTTACTACACCCATTCCGACCTGGTGAATTCCACCACGTACCCCACCGGGGAAGAAGTGTTTTACGAATA
This sequence comes from Anaerolineaceae bacterium, assembly GCA_028714615.1. The sequence goes on from JAQTMA010000026.1 coordinate 2,800, forward strand.
CGACAACCGACAACTACCCACGGGCATGTATGTCTTCACCGCCCCGGGTGTCAAGAAATACATCGCCGGAGGAAGCGGAGCGACTGGTACCCCGGTCCAGTACGATCAGACCGGGCGGATGACCAGCAACACGCTTGGCAATGGGCTGCCGGTCACCTATACCTACAACCCGATCAGCCAGGCGAACGCTGGCGGCTTGCTGGCCGCCATCCAGGCCGGACAGCCCGGAGCGCTCCTGCTAGATCTGGCCTATACCTATCATGCGGATGGCAATATCCACACCATCCGAGATATCTTGAGTGGGGTGGTACAAACCTCCACCTTCACCTACGATGGAGCGAACCGGTTACTCACGGCGGTAACGGCGGGAGGTCCTATCCCGGGGTTTAGCCTGTCCTACGCGTTTAACCCCACCACGGGTTGGCTGGAAAGCCGCACCGATCAGCTCACCGGGATAACGACTGCCTTTACCAAAGATTTCCAGCATCCCAACGCGGTAGGAGAAGTGGCTTTCTCGACTGGTGGTCAGACCACCCAAACGGATGGATTTACCTATGATGCCAATGGGAACATGCTGATCCGGAACGAAGGGGGGATCCTCTACACCCACGAATGGACCAAGGATAACCGGCTCAAACGAGTTACCTGGGAGAGCGGTGGATCCAATACGGTTACGTTCGTATATGACGGCGATGGCAACCGCATCCTGCGGATCGAGAAAAACCAGCAGGGGACGCAATTCAGTGAGTTCACCACGATCTATATTGGTGGGATTTACGAAAACAAGGTGAATTCCGCTTATCGAAACCAGACCCAATACTTTTCTGGATTGACTTATTGATGAGGGATTGACATGAACAACCGGGAAAAGTTCACTATCTGTTGGCTGCTAATCGCATTCGTTGTCTGGCAATGTGCAGTGGTTACCTTGGGAGTACAGGCTTCCAACCCAGCCAGCCCCATTAATGGCACCTACACCGATTCGGCTATAAATATCAACGCACCCGTCGTTCCAAATAATGGTACGGCCATTGTATCCACTGTCCAATTTCGAATTAATACAACCTGGATCAGTCCAAGGCCAGACTATTGCCCACAGTCCGTATCCCGAACCCTTAGCGTTGTTAATGCCAGTAATGGCATAACTCTTCAATCCGCTACAATACATGAGAGTGAGGAGTTGGAAGGTTGTTACTATAATATTCGTACACGTTGCTGGCTTGGGAATTACAGCGGGACCGTAACATTCTCTAATCTGGATACAGCCACGACATATATTCTGAAGGCTTATAATGTTACCCTGTATACCTGGACACGCACTGCCGCGGATGTCACCCCACCCGTTGCTTCTGCTTCCAAAAGCCCAAATGTTCTATGGGCGAAAACCGATGTTATCGCTACCGCGTTGGCAACGGATGCAAGAGGATCTGGTCTCGCACACGTATATTGTAGGTTGTCCGGCGATTTAACCTATCTCGACGCCGGGGCGAGCAACTGTTCAAGAACAGCCAATTCAACCACACAATTCCAGTATTACGCAACGGATAATGCTGGCAATGCTGACGGGAGCGCGGCAGCCCCGAAGACCTTGGCGATCAATATCGATAAAACCCCACCGGTCGGCGGGTTTTCACCCCGTTATGGGTGGAGTTCTACCCCTTTCACAATTGTGGCGAATGCTACTGGCGAGGGTGGGGCGGGAATTCTGGATTATTGGATTGCTAAGTACCGAGAAGGAAGTCCAATTCCGCAGGTTTTCGATGAAATGGTGTATATTGACAAAGGGAGGTATTTGGTATGGTGTGAAGCCACAGACAATGCAGGCAACTCGTTTTCCGGCAATTGCGGGGAGGTTGGGGTGGATTATACTCCCCCATTGATCCAATACTTGCATGTGGCGCCTGGCATGAATCAGGTGGAAATAAGCTGGTTGGGTACGGACACTGATTCGGGGGTCGACCATTATCTGCTCGAGGGCAATCGTCCCGGAACCGGCTGGGTACCGCTGTTATCTACTCCGGTGCAAACCCAGTTCACGCTCACAGACCAAACAATCACCCAGGTTCGAGTCACGGTGTACGACAAGGTATGGCGGACAGCCACCAACACCAGCGCTATCTTTAACTTTGGAGTTTCGACCTCCTACTATCTTCTCGGTGGGCAAAGGATTGCCGTAAAACAAGGGAACACCCTCACCTACCTGGTGTCTGACCAGGTATCCAGCACCAGCCTGGCAATGGACGAGCAGGGCTTGCCGATTGCCAACGTCCGCTATAACCCGTATGGCCAGGAGCGCTGGGCCAGCGGGATCCTTCCCACCGACAGAACCTACACCGGGCAGCGGGAAGATGCAGATTTGGGTCTGATGGATTACAACGCCCGGTACTACGACCAGGCTTTGGGACGTTTCCTCTCCCCCGATAGCCTCATCCCGAATCCGGGTGATCCCTTGGCTTACGACCGCTACGCCTATTCAAATAACAACCCCATTAATTATAACGATCCAACAGGTCATCGTCCAGCTTGTTCTTCAAAAGAAGAATGTTTCATTGAAAATGAAGCGTGGTTATTCTATCGTAAAAGTATAGATAGACGGGCAGGATTGTTTGGAATCAAATTCTCGGGTAATTGGGTTGACACTGACAAAGAAACCGTCATAAATGCAGCATTCACGCTTGGTACCAAACTTACCCCTGAGAATAATGAGTATGCTTTCAATGCTTTCAAACGAGTATATCGATCAATGGAAATGGAATCGGTAGATTACTCGTGTCCGGAAGGTTGCTGGGGGAGATCCTTAAGTTCTCAACAAATTCGATTTTATGAGCCTTCTCGCGGTAAACTCGATCCCAGACTCGTAATCCATGAGCTTGGGCATTCATTCAATGCCGCATTGACAAACGCAGTTGGTGACATTAAATCAGCCTATAATGTCCTTGCTGCAACGTGGATTTCAGATTCTAATTTCCCGAGGAGAAGTGACAATCCAAATGGTTTTGCAGGAGCAGGTTGGGCCCAGAGCAAAGAAATAACAGTGGGAGAAGAATTTGCAGACATGTTTATTGGCTGGGTATATGGAAAATGGGGTGACAACTTACCTGGAGCACTGAGATCCAGTTGGATGAACCACCAAATGCCTTTTTGGGTAATCGCAGCAAGCTTTAGATAAAGTGAATTCGTATCCTGTAGGAGAACCAATCATGGGAAAAATCTGCTACTTTATGGTGTTTATGACCATAATCGGGCTATCAGGTTGTGCCGGAGTACCTGGTTTCTCATCGACCACTGTCCCATCAGCTGAGAAGACAAGCATCTCAACTACCAGCTTTATTACCCCAGAACCCGTACTTGGTCCAACCCCGAATACCAATGAATCGTCAACGGCAACCATCAATGCACCCTTACTAATTACTAAATCAACTCCTACTGAATCCTTTGTAAGTACCTCTACGTCGACGACTAGTATTTCACCCAATAACATAGAGGTTACATCTACTTCTAGTCCGCCTCTATCAGCGCAAGAAAAAGAAACGCAAATAATATATCTCCTCGAAACTAATGAATACTGCGTTTTACCATGCTGGTGGAGAGCAGTCCCCGGAAAATCAAAATGGGAGGATATTGAGCCTCTATTAATGTCACTTGGTGCTTCTCCAAAATCCTTTGAGAATTCATACTACAACCAGTTGGAATTATCCAAACAAGAAACGACGATTACTATTGGGCTTGTATACTCGCTTCAAGGGAGCACAATCAATTCAATTTATATTGGAACTTCTGAGCAAATAAGGAATCGGAATGTTACTGACGGAAAAATATATCAGCTGGGTTTTCAGAACTATAAATTATCCAATATTTTCTCGGCATATGGATTACCTGATGAAATCAAAATCAGGACATATCCTTGGTCAAATGAAGGTGGTGATACTCCTTATATAGTACTGATACAATACAATAGATTGGGGGTGAACATCAAATACAATGGAATAATCAATAAGGAAAAACTAACCAGTAATATTTGCTTGAATAATTCAACCGTCGACCTTTTCTTGTGGTCACCCAATCTTTCCAACATTGACTTGGTGAGTAGAAGTCAGGAAAAGTTTTTCATAACGCCTGACGATGCAACTGGTTTTCGTTCATTGAGTGACGCAACTGGATTTGGGATTAATGAATTCATTGAAAAGTACAAAAAGCCAGACGCCAATTCATGTTTTTCCATTACTCAATCTGGCTGGCTACCTTAGCTTTGGCAATTCATCGTGTTTCCGTAGAGCTATTAACCCATTTTCACTGTTCTCCAAGATTATTCGGACCTTCCATTAGCCGGAGGCCCCAAACGCGATAAACTCGTTTTTCGTGCAAGCCGGACCTTTACAGGCAAATTACTAGAGCACCTTCTATGACCAGCAAGGCGTTGGTCGCATTATTCAATTGGCCAGTATGTCAACCGCTAACCTGTCAGGTTAAGTTTGCTTGGCGGGAGCTTCACCTTCTTGGTGCCCCAGGGGATCTCTTTCAGCTCTGCGCCAATCCCCAGCCGGTCTAGCTCATAGCGCACGTACTCCTTGGCGCTCATCTTCCGGGGTAGGTTTTTCACCTTGATCCGATACGCCTGGGCAAACAGCGAGCAGGCCACATCCCGGGGATCGGCATGCTGGTCGGCCACCTCTTTTTGCAGCACGTGCCAAACGACGATCAGCAATTTGCGGGCAATCATGACAATTGCCCGTCCCCGGCCTAAACGCGGCTCCAGGCGCTCCAATTCCTTCTTCCAGAAGGGGTGGTGCTGCACGGCCACATTGGCGGCTTGCACCATCGCGCTGCGCAAATCCCGCCGTCCGGCTTTGGTGATCTTGCCCATCGTGCGGCTCTCACCTGAATCATGCACCCGAGCGCCCAAGCCGGCATATCCGACCAGCTGGCGGGCATCTGGGAAACGGCGGATATCGCCAATGGCTGCCAAGGCGGTCATCCCGTTGATCAGCCCCATCCCGGGGATCTGGATAAGTAGAGGGAGACGCTCATCCTTGGCTGCCGCCTCTCCCAAAGCATTTTCAAATAACTTCTTCTGGCTCTCGGCAAATTCCAATGCCGCCAAGTCGGATTGGAGGCGCACCTTCTCTACGGCTGAGACGTGCAGCAAATTCCACCAGGGACGCAAGTCGGGGTGAAACAGCTCAAACCCGGCGGGGACGAGAATCCGGTGGCGGTGTAAGACCGCTTGCAGCCGGTTTTTGGCGGTGGTAGCCAGACGGCTCATCTTTTTGTACTGCGAGGTGAGCATGCGCAGGTCGCGCACTTCTTGGGGCGGCACCCAAATGCCCTTGAGATAGTTGGCGGCTAGCAGCTCGGCCAGGGTTTGGGCGGCTTTGCGGTCGGTCTTGACCGGGGCATCCACCACGGCTTTGCCTTGCTGAGGATGGACGACGGTTACCGAGGCGACCTTGGGCAAGAGCGCATCATATACATCCCAAGTGTTCGTGGTCACCTCCACAACAACCGCATCCTGCAGGGTCAGGTGGCGCTGCATCCAGCCGTCGAACTGGTCCCAGGTCACACGCTGGGGACCGAACACCAGGGTTTGGTCGCGATCGACCCCGACCGCGACCAGGTAATACTTGTGAATATCCAAACCGATAAAGCGCGTGGGGGGCATAACGGTAAACCTCCTTTCCGAGGGACGAACCAGTTGAAAAGAGGGGCCGGGCTGGGGAAGCTCTCACCGGGAGAGTTCCGATTTTAGGGAAAGGGTTTCACACATTCAAACGAGCTCGAGCGCGGTAGCGCTGTCTCACGTGAGCGGAAGCGAGCAGGCCCGGCACACATGTTCAGCGAGTTCAGCTTGCGGTCTCATAGGCGTAGACGCCGGTCCCTAACGCCGATTTCCCGGCAGGCGCTCCTGCTGGCTCACCACTTTGGAGTATACCTCCCCGGACCTTCTCTGGTGGGATGATCCCAGCAGCCCGGTCAGGGCTTTTGCCGTTCGCGAGGCGGCCGGCCCTTTGTTATTTGCCCACATGTAAAAAACAACCCTATTACGTATTCAGATCCTTCAGGCAACAAACCTTGCTATGGCAAAAACTCGACTTCAAGTGAATGTGGTCAGATAACAAACAATGATTTATTAGGACTAATGAAATGGGCATACGACTGGACCACGAGAGGAAAATTCCTGAATAAAGAGCTTGATACAATTCTTGATGCTGGTGATAATATCGCCAACTATGTATCATCCTCTACTGGAAAATGGGGGCAAGGCTGGGTGAGGTCCTACCTTGGTAATACCATTTTCAATCAAGGTGGTGTAGCAAGTGATATTGCTAATAAAATAGGTGCTGCCGCATTTGTTTTTCCCTATCACGACGTTAACCTGGTAAGCGGCAAATATGGTAGCTCAACCATTGTGCATGAATTAGGGCATGTGATGGATAATAATAACGTAAGCGGAATTTCCCCAGCTACTCTTGCGGGGGGAGGCCCGGCTGATACAATGGTTCTTGCAATGGGTGGTACACCTACTACCTGCAACCCACGGTTGCAGTGCTGGTCAGCTCCTAATACGCCTCTTGGATATCAGTGGTATGTCGATAATGTGGCTGGGGATTCACCTTGGCCCAACGATCGTTATGGTACTCAATGGTGTTTCCGATGATTTTACGGAGGTTTTTCGGTGGACAATTGTCGATCATAGCCAAGTTCCTTCTGGAAGATTACTATGGATGCAAAACTACCTTTCATCGCTACCTTAACTCTATTACAGCACTACATCAAGAATTGGATGGATATGCATGGAAAGGATTGATCACCAATGAACATAAGCCTTCGGAGAATATTGGTCCTGACCATCTCAATCCTAAGCCTTTACGCTTGTAATCGATCATCAACGCTCAGGGTTTCATCGGTTATCCAGGATAAAAGTTGCTCCCCGCCGTGCTGGGAACAGATTACACCAGGAAAAACCGCTCGAAAGGAAGTGAAGCCTTTCTTGGAGGAAATTTCTTGGGTGAAGAAAGTTTCGATCAAAGATGCTTATACTGTTTCCCCAGGCGACAGTATCAAGTGGATGGGATTATCCACTGCTGCTGATTATTCAGGAAGAGTGTTTTTCAATAATGACATCGTTACTTTGATAACAATTTCTCCGAATAAGGGTGTAATAATTTTCACCGACCTAATAACAAAATTAGGTGATCCTGAAAACATTCTCGTTGTCAATAGGAGAGGAGAGAAGGATATCATTTCGATTTTTATTCTATATCCTTCAAAAGGTTATGGTTTCCTGGACTATTATGAATACTCAAATGTAAATCCTGAGAGCGTTATTGAGGTAAAGCCTGATGAAGATGTAAAACAAGTTTGGTATGGCGAGCCAATACCTTTTTATGAATACCTGACTCAGGGGCAAATAGAACGGATTCTAGAAAACTTAATCAGGCAAGGAATTCAAAAGTGGAACGGGTTTGGTAAATATCCTTATGCTGAAAATTAAGAAAAATTGTGAACAAGAATTATTTACCTTGTTATCTCGATAGATCTGAGCTTATCGCTATTCACGGCCATCGATAGGATGAAAAGAAATGAGCAGGCAGCAGCCAAAACTGCTCCCTGCCCTATCGACGACCGAACCTGGGCGTTCCGGTTGCCCCTGAAGGAGGATTACTCAATTGTCTAACGCTTATGATCATTGTCGCATGAGGGGCTGCTAAGCAGTACCGTGTACCCTGCACCCGACGGACAGTCCCAGCGGGATCGCCCAATCCTGTGGGAATTTCAGCTATGACCCCACGGGCAGCGCGGTGAGCGTTTCGGGCGGTGGCGACCTGACGATTACAAGTCCCACCCAAAACACCAGCTTCGACTGGTGGACCCAAGACCAGGCCGGGCACACCACCAGCGGTAGTTTTGCCATCACCAACCTGGACCGCAGCGCGCCCACCAACCCCACCGGCAGCGCCATCGTGACACAATCACCAGGTGGGCAATGGCGCCTACACCGACTGCGCCGATCCCAGCTTCAGTTGGACGGCTTTTGCGGATGCGCCTGGCACCCCCACCTGCCCGGGAGTGAGCCAGTACAACCTGTACTGGGGCGGCCGATCCCGCCTACCCCACCACAGGCAACTACACCACCGCTACCCTCAGTTTCACCCCCCCCTCACCGAACCCGGGCCTACTATCTGTGGGCGCAGTCGCAGGGCGCGGCGGGTAACCGATCGCTGTGGGTCAAGCGCTTCACCTACCGCTACCAGAGCGGCGAGACTGTGCGCGTGTTTATCTCCCCCTCCCCCGGGCTGCTCTACACCGTGCGCTGGGCAGAGGATAGCCCCACCACCCGCTACACAGTCAAGTCGCTGCTGCCCGGCGGGGCGTGGTAGACGGTCCTGACCGACACGCCCCAAACCCGGGTGGAGCTCTTCGGGAACGCAGGCTCGGGCACCAACCAGGCATGTGTGCAGCCGGTGGGGGATGCCTGGCGCTGCAGCGGCGCATTTAGCACCGCCGCCCATGTCACCAAGGTCTACTCCCTTGGCGCCCAAACGCTTGCAGTGCGGGTGGAGAACGCCCAAAGCCCCAGCCACACGGCACAGATGGCAATGACCAAGATCTCCACTAGTATCGGAAAACCAGGTTTCCCTGTACCCCTGGGAAGATAAACCTGTTATCAAACCGAAAATTCTAAGCCAAATTTCCATTACTCGCTTACAATTAAGACCTGATATCGATACAATTACCAACCGGAGGGATATTCGATGGTAACCACAGATTCTCCAGAACGGATTGAGAAGGATTCGCTGGGAGAAGTCAAGGTACCCGCCAATGCGTTATACGGCGCTCAAACCCAGCGTGCCCGTGAGAACTTCCAGGTCTCCGGCCTGAGACCCTGGCCGGCCTTCATATGGTCCATGGCAGCCATCAAACGCGCAGCCGCCGAGGTGAATCGCGATCTGGGACAGCTCGATCCTCAAATTGCCGAATCGATCGTGGCTGCTTCCCAGGAGGTGATGGATGGTCGGTGGAGCGACCAATTTGTGGTCGATCCCTTCCAGGCAGGCGCCGGTACCAGTCATAATATGAATGTGAACGAAGTTATCGCCAACCGGGCAACCCAGATACTGGGGGGAAGAATCGGGATGTACAAGGTCAACCCAAATGACCACGTCAACATGTCCCAATCGACCAATGACACCATTCCCACCGCCATTCGCCTTGGCGCCCTCTGGCGGTTGGACGAATTATTGCGAACCGTGCGACAATTAGCGGGCGCTCTTCACGAAAAAGCCTATGAGTTTGATGACGTGATCAAATCCGGGCGTACCCATCTGCAGGACGCTGTGCCGGTGCGCATGGGCCAGGAATTCGGCGGTTACGCCCGCGCAGTCGAGCGCGATGCAGAACGTATATCCCGGGCGGCAGAAGGTTTACGCCGCCTGGGGATTGGCGGTACCGCCACCGGGACCGGTTTAAACGCCCACACGGAATACCACGCCCGCATGGTCAAACGCCTGTCCGAGTTGACCGGTTTGACGCTGCACCAATCGGATGACTTGTTCGAAAGCATGCAGTCGATGGCTGACGTGGTTGATTTCTCTGCCTCCCTGCGCACGTTGGCTATCACCCTGACGCGTATCGCCAATGATTTTCGCTTGTTAGCTTCTGGTCCATCTACCGGGCTGGATGAGCTGCGCCTCCCACCGGTCCAACCGGGCTCGAGTATCATGCCAGGCAAGGTAAACCCGGTCATGGCAGAGATGTTGGATATGGCTATGTTCCACGTTCAAGGGTGCGATTTGACCGTAGCTCTTGCTGCTCAAGCGGGACAGCTCGAGCTCAATGTCATGATGCCGATTATCGCCCATAACCTGTTTGAAGCCATGCAGGTCATGATTGGATCGATCACCATGTTTACCGAGCGTTGCGTTCGGGGAATTTCGGCAAATCGGGAAAAAGCTATGGGTTGGCTGGCAAAGAATGCAATTATTGCCACAGCGTTGAATCCTCTTATAGGTTATACTGCGGGCGCTGCTCTGGTGAAAGAGGCGTTAAAACGGAATGTGACCATTCAGGAAGTTGCCGTAGAGAAAGCTCGTCGTGGGGAATTAGTCCACAAAGATGGAGGTCGTCCGGTGACTCCGGAGGAAATCGAAGCTACGTTGACCGATTTGCGCCGCCTGACCGAAGGCGGAATTGCTGGTAGCCCTGGCGGCGGTGGTTAGCTTCTCCTTTCTGTGGCCAAAGCCGCCCCAACGATCCCCGCGTTGTTCAGAAGCAGCGCCGGAACGACCCTTGCCTCGGTGATTAAATATGGAAAGAATTTCTTACTTTCCTTGCTGACTCCCCCACCGATGATGATCAGCTCTGGTGAGAAGAGTTGTTCCATCATCTGCAGATATTCATTCAGCCGGTCTGCCCACTCTTGCCAGGAAAGCTCTTTCACCTGGCGGACAGCATCGGATGCGCGTTTCTCAGCGTCCTTCCCGCGCACTTGCAGGTGACCGAACTCGGTATTTGGTACCAGGCAACCGTCGGTGAAAACCGCCGACCCGATGCCGGTTCCAAGCGTGAGTAGAATAACCACACCATTTTGGTAATCCTTCCCGGCCCCAAACTTCATCTCAGCCAGTCCTGCAGCGTCCGCATCGTTAATCACGGTCGCTTGGCATCCAGTCTCTGCAGTAAACAAAGCGGCTACATCCGTCCCAATCCAGCCTTGATCGATGTTGGCGGCAGTGATCGCCTTCCCATGGATGATAACCGAGGGGAATCCGCATCCAATCGGTCCGTTGTACTGAAAATGTTGGGTGAGCTCCAATACTGCCGCGGCAACATCGTTCGGTGTCGCTGGCGCAGGTGTAGGAATACGAAAACGTGGTTGTACCATCTCGCCGGTGGTAATGTCCACCGGCGCACCTTTAATTCCGGATCCCCCGATATCGATTCCCAGGACTGCCATGAACGCGTCTCCTCTCGATCTCGATGCGGAAAAACCAAATCATCCAATACTCTAGCATATCCACCCTTCGCCGTCAATTGAATTGCGCCCTCGGGTTATCTTGAAAAGGCTCATCCCCTGGCAGCGCACTCGCCTCTTTCTTACTGGCAAGCATTTTGGAGATGTTCATCATACGTCTCTGCAAATAAATGCTGGTGTGAGCCATCACAACGTGCTCTGAAATACAAATACGGGGTGTCGTCCGGTTTGGCAACGGCGCTCAATGCGGGCAGCCCAGGGTTGTCGATCGGTCCGGGGGGCAAACCAGGATAGATATACGTGTTATATTGCGATCCGACCTGCAAATCCTGGCTGCTGAGAGGATTGGTCCACCAGGTCCTCGACCCCTGGTTGTACCCAATCGCGTATTGCACGGTCGGGTCGCTATCCAGTTTCATCCCTTGCGATAAGCGGTTATAGAAGACAGAAGCAATAGTGGCTTGTTCTTCGACCACCATCGCTTCGCGTTGAACGATAGAAGCGAGTGTGACAGCCTGGTATAAATTCAAGCCATGCCGGGTGAGTTCCTGGCGTAGCTCTGCGTCAACGTGAATGTTGAATTGCTCCACCATTGCCAACACCATCTCGCCTGCCGAGATGTCCCGACGAAACGTGTAACTCCCCGGGAAAAGAAAGCCTTCCAGACTCGCTCCTTGTGGAAATTCAATGCTCAATGAAGGCGCCAGTTGAGGATTGCGCGCCGCAGCCAGGAAATCTTCGGGGCTGACCGTTAAACCGGAGGTCGGTAAAGCGGCTGCTATCTCTTCCAGGCGCCATCCGGGTAACACCCCGAAAGGCACTTCATGCGGGGTAGCATCTTGGAGCGCCTGTGCAATTTGAATGGGCGATGTCGCCGGGCTGAGTGTATAACTGCCCGCCTGCAGGCGTGTATCCAGACCGGTATAGATCAGGTAGACACGCAGCGCATCTGGATCGGAAATCAAACCTTCCTTCGCCAGCCTTTCAGCGATCGAACCTACGCTCTCCCCTAGCTGGATATCGAATGGGCGTTCTTTCCCTTTCAAATCGATAGGCTGTGTGAGGGCTTTCGACTTTATAACGAGTTGCAGGCTGTATTGCAAACGCTGAAGGCTACTCAAGTTTGTAGAAGGCGTTCCGAATGCGGCCTCTGCTTGCTGAGGAATCAAATAAACCAAACCACCCACCAGGAGTGTGATCCCGCCCAGCAGGATGAGCATTAATAGGATAGCCAGGCTGGGAAATTTTGATCGTCTAGGCGCCATCATGATGAGGTCCCTTTGCTGATAACATTAATCTGTGTGCAGGTTGTGCAGAGCCTGGTGAGCATCCAGATACGCCTGAAGGAACACGGCAGCAGCCACATCATCCAGATGCCCCTTTCGGCGAGAACGCGGCGCTCCTTGACGGACGCGGATAGCACGCGCATCCTGGGTACTGAGGCTTTCATCCCATAGCTCGACCGGTA
>JAQTMA010000026.1:15339-23197 GCA_028714615.1 Anaerolineaceae bacterium
AATAAGTCGTTTTGATTGATCGTCAAAACCTGGAATTCCACCTTAAGGGTCAAAGCCAGGATTGTTGCCGGGAGCGCTTTATCCGGCTCGTAGGCCTCTGTGATGATTTGCTTTTCACGTAGTGAGTTTTCTATAATTTGTTCGTCAGATAGTAGTTCCTTGGCAAATTGATCCAAGGCTTTCATACGTAAAGACTGCATGATTTTCATCCGAAGTTGCTCGCGGTCTACTAGGTCAGGTGCGGGTTCGATCCGGTCGCCTCCGCCGCCGATAGCTTTCTCATTGGTTGCTGTCACAAGGAATCCCAACGCCCCTTCAACCGATTGGATCGCGCCAGGCAGTACGTTTCCCTGTCGGCCAGGGAGATCGGCTTGTACGGGAAGCTCAAGCTTCTTTCCGGGCCCAGGTGCGACCGTACCTGTTCTTGTAACCAGAAATCGGATGGGAGTATCACTCGGGCCAAGGACAACGCTTCCCTTTAAAACCTTGACTTCCTGGTCAGTCAGGTTGGTGAACGTCACCACGCCTGAGGATACCTGCGTAGGAACCGGTACCTTCCCGGTAGTTGCTATATGATCATCGCTTTGCAGGATCAGCGTTTTTATGACAGCAGGAATTGCACCCGATAAGTGCACATCTTTCTCGGCTGGATCTGCCCGGATAATCAAATCGACCTTTTGCGAGACCGCGCGTTCTGGTAGATCGATTTGGGCTGACGGCAAAAACGCAGTGACTAATGCCAGGACTGCCAGCAACCTTAGAACAAAAAACGCCAGCCGCACTCCTTTCTGGTACACCCAAGATGGTTTCCCAAATTGAAGGTCATTGAGATGATCGCGCATGTCCAGAAGCGGATGGGGATGCCTTTCAAAGCGTGGTTTTCCGGAACGTCCAACCCGCCATACGGAACGCCTGGCTTGCTCCACTTTTTGAAATGCGGGGATGCCAGCGCTCCGGGCTTGTGCTCTGATTGTATGGCTACGCGCAATCAACGCAATCTGGATGCCCATCGCATCTGCATGCCTCCTTATAAGCACCAGATTTATCCTGCTCATGCCCTGAACAGCATCTTCTGGCCAGATGAAGAGCAGGCGCGATACATGCGTTAAGTCCATTTTGTCGCATACCGAGGCAGCATCCTCATAATTCTCGAGTTCAATGATTTGTGCATTCATTTTCGCGGTTTCCGCATGGTCCGGATCTTTGGGGATCTCCGTGGAAACATCTATAGGTATTTGGGTTCACTCCGGCTGAGCTACGGGGTCATTATACAGCATGTTCTTTGACATTTCTCTCATAATCACGTATCATCAACCACGTTGAAGCGCTTGACCTTCATGGATTGTTTCCAACCCATCGATTCCTATTGAGCAACGTTTGATCGAACGGGCTGGATTGATCCACCAGAAAAGGTGGACACGTTTTCCGGAATGGACCGGGATGTGGAGCTAGCGTAGTTCCTGGATGAGTTCTTCCTGTGATGCGCATGTGGTTCGAAGGAGTTTATGAATGCCTTTCTTCGGTGGGGTTGAAGCAGGGGGAACCAAATTCATTTGTATCACCGGCAAGGGTCCGAACGATATCATTGCACGAGAGCGCATCCCCACCACTTCTCCTGAGGAAACTCTGGGGAAGGTGATTGGTTTCTTTCGGAAACAGGCTGGCAGGCAACCCCTCAAAGCCATCGGCGTCGGTAGTTTCGGCCCCGTCGACCTGTCTCACACTTCACCCACCTATGGATTCATTACGTCAACCCCAAAGCCCGGGTGGGCGAACACGGATGTGGTTGGCGCTCTTCAACGCGCTCTTGAAATTCCAATTGCCATTGATACAGACGTTAATGCTGCCGGGATCGGAGAATGGACCTGGGGAGCAGCCCGCGGCTTAGACCAATTTGTTTATCTCACGATTGGCACGGGTATCGGAGGAAGCTGTATAATCAGCGGCTCTCCCATCCACGGTCTAGTGCATCCCGAGATGGGACACATGCACTTACCACATGATTGGCAGGCTGACCCATTTCTAGGCGCATGCCCGTACCATGGAGATTGCTTCGAGGGTTTAGCGTCTGGCCCGGCGCTACATCAGCGCTGGGGTGTGCCTGCCGAACAGCTTCCTCCGCATCACCCTGCGTGGTCTTTGGAAGCCGAACATATTACTCAGGCACTTTCCATCCTTGTCTGTGTCCTTTCCCCGCAGCGGCTTATCCTGGGAGGGGGCGTCATGCAGCATGCTGACCTTTTCCCGGCTATTCGTTTACGCCTGCCAGAGCTGCTCAATGGGTATGTCCAATCTCCCGCTATCCTCGAGCATATCGACCAATACATCGTCCCACCCGGTCTGGGAGCACAAGCAGGGGTGTTGGGCGCCTTGGCGCTGGCAGTCCAAATTTGCAATAGGACTTAATTCATCTATAATTGATCGTGGAGTTTTGCTAATCTGAAGGGGAACGTGATGGCAGATCATAAAATCGAACCCTCCCTCCATAGCGGAGACGCCAGCACGGTTAGCCAGGCCAATGAAATCTTATCTGGCCGGAGTAAAAAGAAAGGGTTAGCTCGCCTGCTACCCTTCCTGGGGCCTGCGTTCATCGCCAGCGTGGCTTATATGGATCCGGGCAACTTCGCTACGAATATCCAGGGGGGTGCTAAGTTTGGCTACATGCTGCTTTGGGTCATCGTCGCCAGTAATCTGATGGCGATGTTGATCCAGTCCCTCTCTGCCAAGCTCGGGATCGCCACCGGGAAGAATCTAGCCGAGCAATGCCGCGAGCATTTCCCTCACTGGGTCGTCTGGCTCATGTGGGCTTTGATGGAAGTGGTGGCTATGGCGACCGACCTGGCAGAGTTTTTGGGGGCTGCTTTGGGTTTTAACTTGTTATTCGGTATCCCACTTTGGGTAGCCGGAATTTTGACCGCGATCGCCACTTTTCTCATTCTCGCCCTGGAGCGTTACGGTTTTCGGCCAATCGAAGCCGTCATCACTAGCCTGGTGAGCGTTGTCGCCGTTAGCTATCTAATTGAAACCATCCTGGATAAACCGAATTGGGGCCAGGTAGCCTATCACGCCATCATCCCACATTTCTCCGGTCCGGAAAGCATCCTCATCGCAACCGGTATCCTGGGCGCTACGGTCATGCCTCACGCCATCTTCCTGCATTCAGCGTTGACCCAAGGCCGGATTGTGGTGGATGATCCAAACCAACTGCGCCGTCTATTTCGATTTGAGATCATCGACGTGCTCATTGCGATGGGATTGGCCAGCATCATCAACATGGCTATGCTCATCATGGCCGCCTCCACTTTCTTCAACCAGGGGTTAACCACCATCGGAACCATCCAGGAAGCCCACCGTACCCTGGAACCTCTGCTTGGTCGTGCCGCTAGTTGGGTTTTCGCAATCTCCCTCCTCGCTTCTGGCCTTTCTTCGTCATCCGTGGGGACGATGGCTGGGCAGGTGATCATGCAGGGTTTCTTGCACCAGCACATCGCGGTCTGGTTGCGCCGGGTGGTCACGATTATCCCCTCACTGATCGTGATTGTCGTAGGGTTCGATCCCACTCGCACCCTCGTCATCAGCCAGGTAGTGCTCAGTTTTGGCCTGCCATTCGCCATCATCCCCCTGGTGATGTTTACCAGCCGCAAGAAGCTGATGGGAGTGCTGGTCAATAAAAAGGTGACCACTATAATGGCGGGTACCATCTCCGCCTTGATCGTATTCTTGAATGTCTACCTTCTTGTTCAGACCTTTGCCGGAGGATAAACCATGTTCAAACATATTTTGGTGCCTCTGGATGGATCGCGATTGGCTGAAGCTGCACTGCCGCCAGCGGCATCGTTGGCTGGTCTTCTGCACGCTAATGTCACCTTGATCCACGTCATCGAGGAGCACGCTCCCGAACAGGTCCATGGAGAACGTCATCTGACTGGAGAAGATGAAGCCTGTAACTACCTCAGCGAGATCGCCGGTAAAGCTTTCCCTTCTGGCGTTAAGGTCGACCAACACGTCCATCCATCAGGTGTGAAGGATGTAGCTCGTTCGATTGTCGATCATTCCAGCGAGTTCGAACCAGACCTGATCGTCATGTGCACTCATGGACGTGGCGGCTTACGAAATCTCTTGGTCGGCAGTATCGCCCAACAGGTGATCGGTGGGGGGAATACGCCGGTCCTGCTTATTCACCCCGAAGAAGATAACCCCGTTAATTTCTCCTGCCAGCACATCTTAGTCCCATTGGATACCAAGCCGGCTCATGAACAAGGGTTACGCGTGGCTTTCGGGCTGGCCCAAGCCTGTTCTGCTACCCTGATTCTATTAACGGTGGTCCCAACCTTAGGGACGCTCAGCGGTGAGAATGCCGCGACGGGTAGGTTGATGCCGGTCGCCATGAGCGCCTTGCTGGATATAAACCAGGAGTCCGCCGAGAGCTATCTACTCCATAAGGTGAGCGACCTTCAAGGATCCGGCATTTCCATCTCGACTGAAGTGTGGCGCGGAGACGCAGCAAGTACGATCGCCGAGGTTTCCAGGAAGATTACTGCCGGACTCATAGTCCTCGGCACGCATGGGAAAGCCGGGAGCAAAGCCTTCTGGTCGGGGAGTGTCGCTCCAAAACTTCCAGGGCTCACCCGGGTGCCGTTGTTGTTCGTTCCGCTAAAACCCAATTAACGCAACAGTTCCTTTTTCAATTCTTCTGCTCTCGCGAGCTCGTTGCCTGTACCGGTACTGGCTGCTCGATCGCCCGGGCGCGCCTCTCGTCTATGGTTTTCAGCAAAGCCGTAAATGCATCTGAAAATGCTTTCACACCTTCTTCTTCCAGCTCCTGGGTCACGTCCTGCATCGATATACCGAGAGTTTCTAATTCGGCAAGATCGGATTGCGCCTGTGGCAGGTCTTCCGTGAGGGTAATGCGGGCGCGGCCGTGCTCTCGAAAAGCATCCAAAGTCTGGGGTGGCACGGTATTGACCGTATCCGGTCCGATAAGCTCTTCTATGTAGATCACATCCCTGTAAATCGGGTTCTTCGTGCTGGTTGAAGCCCACAAGGGTCGTTGGAGTCGAGCGCCGGTTGCTTTCAATTGCTGGAAACGATCGCTGCCGAAGGTGGTCAGGAAGTTTGCATAAGCCTGCTTTGCGTTAGCGATGGCGGCTTTCCCCAATAATTGGCTCGCTATCCCGGTGTGTGCATCCTCTGCCTGAATGATTTTCCCCAGGCGTTGATCCACTTTTGAATCCACTCGGGATACGAAGAAGGATGCGACCGATGCAATTCTGTCAATCGGTTTCCCGGCGCTCACCCGTTCCTCCAACCCGCATAAATATGCCTCGGTGACTTCAGCGTATCGCTCGAGCGAGAAGATCAGCGTCACATTGACGTTGATTCCTGCGGCAATGGTCTGTTGGATGGCCGGGATGCCCTCCCTGGTTGCGGGAATCTTGATCATCACATTCGGGCGATTGACCAGTTGCCACAGCCGTTGAGCCTCGTCCACCGTTTCAGCGGTCGACCGTGCCAGGTAAGGGCTAACTTCGATGCTCACATACCCATCGCCAGCCTTGGTACGCTCGTACAGGGGCGCAAAGAGATCAGCGGCCGCTCGGATATCTTCGACCGCCAGTTGGTAAAAGATCTTTTCGGCCGGCCACCCAGCCCAGGCCATCGGCAACAATGCATCATCGTAATCGCTGGATTTTGCAATAGCATTATTGAAAATGCTCGGGTTTGACGTGATCCCTCGGATTTCTCCAGCTTGAATCAAGGCAGCCAGCTCACCATTTTTCAGCAGGCGGCGTTGGATATTGTCGTACCACAATGATTGGCCTAACCCTTGTAGTTTTTGAATCTCACTCACCATACTACCTCCATCGGTATTAATCTCCCAGGTAATTCGATTCGATCTTGTGAATCTTCTTGACTCTACGTAAGTGTCGTTCCTGACTGGAGAATTTTGCACCCAGAAACGCCTGCACCAGGGTTCTCGCCACCTCAACCCCTACGATCCTGGCGCCAAGGCACAACACGTTCATCGCATCGTGTTCCACTCCCTGGGCGGCTGAATAAGTATCGTGCGCGACCGAGGCATAGATCCCCTTCATTTTGTTGGCTGCCATGCACGCTCCAACGCCCGAACCGCACACCAGAATGCCACGCTCGGCCTTTCCAGAAAGGATGACCTGGCCTACCTTTTCGGCATAATCCGGGTAATCCACGCTCACTTCGCTGGAAGTGCCCAGGTCGATTGCTTCGTGTCCGGCGGCCCTGACGGTATCGATTACAGTCTGCTTGAGAGGATAACCCGCATGGTCTGCAGCAATGGCGATGATCATGTCAAATCCCGCGAATCCGACCCATATGAAATCGGCATGGTCTCAAGCAATTCTTCAGCTTGAGCAATGACACTCTCCGAGCTGAACCCAAATTTCTCCATCAGAAGACTCCCCGGAGCAGAGGCGCCAAAATGGTCAATCCCCAGGATCCGTCCTTCTTCACCCACCCACTCTTCCCAGCCGCTGGTGACTCCTGCTTCCACTGCCAGCCGCAGGCGCACGTTCTTCGGGAAAACCAGTTCGCGGTATTCGGGGTCTTGCTCTGCGAACAACTCCCAGCTCGGAAAGGAGACCATGCGCACATTGTGACCTTCCGCGCCCAGACGGAATCCTGCTTCGACGATCAAGCTCACCTCCGACCCGGAAGCCATAAGAATGATCTCGGGGGCGCCGTCGCCCACGTCCGCCAACACATAGGCTCCCCGTTCCAGTCCTTCCGCCGGGCTGAGCATCGTCCGGTCCAAAGTCGGGATCGACTGGCGGGTCAAAGCAAGAACGGTAGGCGCATTCCGACGCCGAATAGCCACTTTCCAAGCAGCCGCCACCTCGTTCGCATCTCCTGGGCGGATTACAGCCAGGTTCGGGATCAGCCGCAGCGCCATGAGCTGCTCAACCGGTTGGTGGGTTGGCCCATCTTCACCCAGACCGATCGAATCGTGGGTGAAGATCCACACGCTGCCATGCCCGGCTAACGCCGAGAGGCGAATAGCCGGACGTACGTAATCGGAGAATACCAGGAAGGTCGCTCCATAGGGGATGAAGGCCCGTGTGCTGGCCATCCCGTTGATGATCGATCCCATAGCATGTTCACGCACGCCGAAGTGTAAATTCCGTCCTTGTGGGGTATTCGCCTGGTAATCGCCGCCTTCCTTGATCAAAGTGTTGGTCGAAGGCGCTAAATCGGCTGAGCCGCCCATCAATTCGGGCAGGATTCCCGCCAATGCGTTGATTACCTGCCCTGAAGCGCTGCGCGACGCCAAACCCTTTACGTCTGCCGGAAACTGAGGTAGTTTTCCTTCCCAGCCGGCCGGGAGTCCACCCGTCAAACGCCGGTGCAGCTCGGCATACTCAGCCGGGTAATCTTGGCGATAAGCATCCAATTGCTGGCGCCATGCTTCCTGTAACTGGCTTCCACTTTGGCCAATGCCCCGATAGAAGGCCAGAACATCCTCCGGTATCAAAAAGCGCGGTTCCAGCGGCCAACCCAGCTTCTGCTTGGCGCCATTCAATTCCACCTCTCCCGGTGGCTCTCCGTGCGCTTTTGCGGTGTCCTGGCGAGTGGGCAAACCAAATCCGATATGCGTCCGGCAGATAATCAAAGTAGGGCGTTCATCTACTTTTGCTGCCTTTATCGCACCATCGATCGCCTCAACATCGTTCCCATCCGCTACATAGAGCACCTGCCACCCATATGCTTCGAAGCGCTTGCCGCGCTCCTCCGTAAACGCGATGTCGGTGGACCCTTCGATCGAGATATGGTTGTCGTCATATAGGTAGATTAGCTTGCCCAACCGCAAGTGGCCGGCCAGGGA